>JADHLR010000074.1 GCA_016780525.1 Candidatus Puniceispirillum sp. | reverse complement strand
TGGACATGTATTTTCCCAACACTCAGGATGCTGCCCCAACGGTATAGAAAATGGGTACCAGACGGCCTATACGGGCGCTGTTTAAGTCGCCGATACAGGCACAGCAAAACATATCAACCGGTCAGCGCGTTTGTTAGCCGATGATGCGGTTAAAAATATCACTCGGCCGCATAAATTTGGCGACAAGATCGGCATTTGGCCGGTAATACCCGCCAAGATCGCATGGCTGCCCCTGTGTTGACGCCAACTCCGCAACAATTTGACTTTCCTGCGCCTCTATTTCGGCGGCAATCGCGGCAAATATGCTGGCCAGTTCGGCATCATCAGTCTGCGCCGCAACGGCCTGTGCCCAATAGAGCGCAAAATAAAAATGACTGTCGCGTGTGTCGGTTTCGCCAACGCCCCGCCGCGGCGATTTATCCTGTGTCAGAATAAGCTGCGTCGCGGCATCAACAGCGCGGCCTAAAATGGCCGCCTTGTCGTTTTGCAACAATTCTGATGCAAACATCAACGACTCACCAAGCGCACAAAATTCGCCAAGCGAGTCCCAGCGCAAATGGCCTTTTTCAATAAATTGCTGAACATGTTTGGGCGCAGAGCCACCTGCCCCGGTTTCAAACAATCCCCCGCCATTCATTAATTTCACAACCGACAGCATTTTTGCCGAAGTGCCGAGCTCGAGAATCGGAAATAAATCAGTCAGATAATCGCGCAACACATTACCGGTAATCGAAATACAATCCGCGCCCGCGGTAATGGTTTTGAGAGTGAAGCTGGTCGCCTGACGCGGATCCAGTATATGAATCGCACTGCGGTCAACAGCGTCTTCCGCCAGAATTTTTTCAACATATTTAATGAGTTGAGCATCATGCGCCCGATCAGCATTCAACCAGAATACAGCCGCCGCCCCGGTGGCTTTTTGCCGCGCCACACCAAGCCTGACCCAGTCTTCAATCGGCGCCGGTTTGGTTGTTGCCATACGCCAGATATCGCCTTTGCCCACCTGATGCTCATGCAGCACATCACCGGCCGCGCTCAGCACCTGCACGACGCCTGCCTCGGTCATTTCAAAGGTTGTCGGGTGCGACCCATATTCTTCGGCTTTTTGTGCCATCAGCCCGACATTTGATACGGTGCCACATGTGGTCGGATCAAGCGCGCCATTGGCCTTGAAAAAGCGAATGGATTCATCATAAATCGGCGCATAGGAATTATCCGGGATCACACATTTGCAATCATCCTCATTGCCATCCGGCCCCCAGGCACGCCCGCCAGCACGGATTAATGCCGGCATTGAGGCATCGATAATCACATCCGAGGAAACATGCAAATTGCTGATGCCCCGATCTGAGTCGACCATATAGAGCCGAGGCTGATCAGCCAGCGCTTGCGCCAGATCACTTTGCAGCAGTGATTTCTGCGCGGCTGGCAAGGATGCAATGCGCTGTTCAAGGTCACTCAGCCCCAAATTCGGGTTAAATTCGATATCGCGCAACAGCGTCTCATGCTTGGTGATAAAATCTTCCAGCAACACCGACACCACATGGCCAAAAATGATCGGATCAGCCACCTTCATCATGGTGGCTTTCAAATGCACCGAAAACAATATGCCTTTGGCTTTTGCATCGGCCAGCTGGTCTTTAATAAAGCGGCGTAGTGCTGTGACATTCATAAAGCTGGCATCAACAACTGTTCCAGCCACAATATCCAGACCGTCTTTCAGCACGGTTTGCTGGCCTTGTTGATTAATAAACAGAATTTTGAAAGCACCGGCCTGTGCATCCGAAACCGTGGCGGAGATTTCGTTTGAGACAAAATCTTGCGCCGGCATTGAGACAACATGTGTTGCTGAATCGGCGCGCCAGACCCCCATTTTATGCGGATTCTGCATCGCATAGTTTTTCACCGCACGCGCCGCGCGACGATCAGAATTGCCTTCGCGCAATACCGGGTTGACGGCACTGCCCTTGACCGCATCATAGCGATCACGCGCTGATTGTTCAGCCGGGTTTTTTGGCGTATCCGGATAATCCGGCAGCGCATAGCCCTGCGCCTGTAATTCACTGATCGCCGCCTTTAATTGTGGCACCGATGCCGAGATATTTGGCAGCTTGATGACATTTGCCTTTGGCATTTTGACCCAGTCACCCAACGCCGCCAAATCATCGCTCTGCCGCTGATCATCGGTTAAAATCTCGGGAAACATGGCAATGATCCGGCCAGCAAGCGAAATATCCCGCTTTTCAACCTGCAGCCCGGCGGCCGCGGCGAATTTTTTAATGATCGGCAAAAGCGATGCGCTTGCCAGTTCAGGTGCCTCGTCAACAGTCGTATAGATAATATCAGCCATGTTCCCCATCCATTCGGTAAAAATTCAACGCAACACAAGCACCGGTGTCACAATGCAGCCGCCACAGCGTCGATGGCGGCCTGTGCATCATCTGCGTTCGGGCCGCCAGCCTGTGCCATATCGGGTCGCCCGCCGCCACCGCCGCCACCCAAAGCAGCCGAGCCAAGCCGAACCAGATCAACCGCATTTTTCGTCTTCGTCAGATCATCCGTCACCGCCACAACAACCGACGCCTTGCCAGCATCCGTCGCAACCAGACAAATCACCGCATTTTTCAGCGTCGATTTGATTTCATCCGCCATTGATTTAAGCTCGCGTGCCGGCGTGTCTTCCAACAAACGACCCACAAAATTGACCCCGTTTACCACCTCGCCAGCGGCAGCAGAACCACCACCAGCAGCCAGCTTGCGCCGCAATTGCGTCAAATCGCGTTCGGTTTTCTTGCGCTCTTCCAGCAGTTGCGCCACCCTGTCAGCCAGCTGATCAGGGGTGATTTTCAGTAAATCAGCCGCCCGGGTGAGAATATGATCACGCGTTTCAATCCATTCCAACGCGCCTGATTGTGTCACCGCCTCAAGCCGCCTTACGCCCCCGGCAACAGCTGATTCAGAGATAATTTTCAACAGGCTGATATCGCCAGTGCGGGTGACATGGGTGCCACCACATAATTCGACTGACCAGGCTTTATCACTGCCGTCGTCGGCTGGCCCACCCATTTGCACAACCCTGACCTCGTCTCCGTATTTTTCGCCAAACAGCGCCAGCGCGCCAAGTTCAATGGCCGCATCCGGGGTCATGATACGGGTCGACACCTCACTATTCATGCGGATCCGGTCATTCACAATCGCCTGCACCCGCGCCAGTTCATCGGCCTCCACCGCCTTTGGATGGGAAAAGTCAAACCGCAACCTGTCCGCCGAGACCATCGAGCCTTTTTGCGCCACATGATCGCCCAAAACATGGCGCAGCGCCTCGTGCAACAAATGCGTGGCCGAGTGGTTTGCGCGCAACCGCAAGCGGCGGCTTACATCAATCTGTAATCGCACTGCCATATCGGTTGTCACTGTGCCTTCGAGAACGTCAAGATGATGCACAAACAACCCCGACGGTGTTTTCACCGTATCAGTGACGCGCGCCTTGCCACCGTCCCAATCAACGGTGCCGGTATCGCCAATCTGTCCACCTGACTCGGCATAGAATGGGGTCTGATTGACCACCATACGAACGCACTGGCCAGCATCGGCTTTGGTGACTTCGCCGCTATCATCGACAAGCGCTGCGACGACAGCCTCGGCGGTATCCGATGTGTAACCCAAAAACTCGGTTGACGCGAGTCGCTGGCCCAAATCGAGCCAGACCCCTTCGGTGGCGGCATCGCCAGAACCGCTCCATGACCGCCGGGCAGCGGCTTTTTGCGCTTCCATGGCGGCGTTGAATCCGGCAAGATCAACCTGCCAGCCATAGCTCCGCATAAAATCCTGAGTTAAATCAAGCGGAAAGCCATAAGTGTCATAGAGTTTAAAGGCGGTGGCGCCGTCCAATGTGCCGGCCGAAGCTTTGCTTGCTACCTCATCTTGTAAAATCCGCATGCCACGGTCGAGGGTTTCTTTAAAGCGGGTTTCTTCGAGCTTCAATGTTTCGGTTATCAGCGATTGGGCCCGGCCAAGTTCGGCATATTGCGCCCCCATCTCTGATACCAAAACCGGTACAAGCTTAAACATCGTCGGGTCGACACAGCCCATCTGATGGATATGCCGCATAGCCCGCCGCATAATCCGCCGCAACACATAGCCACGCCCCTCATTCGACGGCAGCACCCCATCGGCAATCAGAAACGACGCCGCACGCAGATGATCGGCAACCACCCGGTGCGATACGTTATGTGCCCCATCCGCATCCGTCCCGGATGCTTCGGCCGATGCCATGATTAAACTGCGCATCAGGTCGATATCATAATTGTCATGCTTGCCTTGCAACACCGCAGCGATACGTTCAAGACCCATGCCCGTGTCAATCGAGGGTTTTGGCAAGGACAGCCGCTCTGCCGCGGTTTGTTCATATTGCATGAACACCAAATTCCAGATTTCGATAAACCGGTCGCCATCCTCCTCAGGTGACCCCGGCGGGCCGCCGGCAATATGCGCACCATGATCATAGAAAATTTCTGAACATGGGCCGCACGGGCCGGTATCGCCCATCGCCCAAAAATTATCCGAGGTCGCGATGCGGATGATACGATCATCACCAAGCCCGGCAATCTTGCGCCACAACGCCGCGGCATCGTCATCTTCATGATAAACAGTGACAAGCAGCTTTTGCGGATCCAGCCCAAACTCTGTGGTGATCAGGCGCCAGGCGAGCTCGATAGCGCGTTCCTTAAAATAATCACCAAAGGAAAAATTCCCCAACATCTCAAAAAATGTGTGGTGCCGTGCCGTATAGCCAACATTTTCCAGATCATTATGTTTGCCACCAGCCCGCACACATTTTTGTGATGTCGTGGCCCGCGTATAATCGCGTGTTTCAGCGCCAGTAAACAGGTTTTTGAACTGCACCATACCTGAATTGGCGAACATTAATGTAGGGTCGTTTTGCGGCACCAACGGGCTCGAATCGACAATCTGATGACCGTTTTCGGCAAAATAATTCAGAAAACCAGAGCGAATATCATTTACGCTAGACATGTGTATCTTCCCAAAATTGTCTGCGGGGGCTGGCCATAGCCATCGGCTGTTGACGCCGCATTCATCTTTGCCAAATCCCAGACCAAAGACAAGACGTGCCAAGGCGTCATATGTAGCCGTGCAGATGCTATCCTGTCCAGTTCAACTTGCCCTAAACAGCCGGAAAAATGCAGCAAAAACCCCGCCGGGCGCATGGCCCGGACGGGGTTATGAAATGCGGTTATGCATGAACAGAATGAATGCGGCCAATCAGCTGGCGTCTGTTTCCGGCATATCTGGCGAGTCAGGCACAGTGGCCTCAGCACTCTCCGCGATGGAATGATCCAGCATCTGATCGCCAACCAGCCCAGCATTCTGCCGAATAGCGGATTCAATTTCATCAGCAATTTCAGGGTTTTCACGCAAGAACACTTTGGCATTTTCACGCCCCTGCCCAATCCGCTGACCATTATAGGAAATCCACGCGCCCGCTTTATCGACAATGCCGGCAGCCACGCCAAGATCGAGCAATTCGCCCATCTTGGAAATACCCTCGCCATACATGATATCAAATTCAATCGTACGAAACGGCGCCGCGACCTTGTTCTTGACAACTTTCACCCGGGTTTGGTTGCCAACCACCTCATCCCGGTCTTTGATAGCACCAATACGGCGAATATCGAGACGGACAGATGCATAAAATTTCAGCGCATTACCACCTGTTGTGGTTTCGGGATTGCCAAACATAACGCCAATTTTCAAACGGATCTGATTGATGAAAATCACCAGACAATTCGACCGGGCAATCGATGATGTCAGTTTACGCAATGCCTGGCTCATCAAGCGCGCATGCAGTCCAACATGGTGATCACCCATTTCGCCCTCAAGTTCGGCCCGGGGAACCAATGCAGCCACCGAATCAACAACCAATACGTCAATCGCACCAGAGCGCACCAAGGTATCGGCAATTTCCAGCGCCTGCTCGCCGGCATCGGGCTGTGAAATCAGCAAATCATCAATATTCACACCCAATTTACGCGCATAAACCGGATCCAGCGCATGCTCGGCATCAACAAAAGCGCATGTTCCGCCATCCTTCTGTGCCTCAGCCACCGCATGTAACGCCAGCGTCGTTTTTCCCGAAGATTCCGGCCCATATATCTCAACGATACGGCCTTTTGGAAAGCCGCCGATACCAAGCCCAATATCCAGACCAAGCGAGCCGGTGGAAATAGCTTGAACATCCACAGCGGATTCGCGCTGGCCAAGCTTCATCACCGAACCTTTACCAAAAGCTTTCTCAATCTGCCCGATTGCCGCTTCAAGCGCTTTATTTTTGTCGTCACTTTTCATTTTCATATCCACTACAACACCAGCCATCACATGCCTCCTTAGTTGCATATCAACGGGCCCCTGTCCATGTGGAATCACTGTGCGTGACGGCCCGATTTTACGGTCTGGGATGTATTATGTACATGTTTTGTTCTTTTTACAAGAGCATTTTCACCTTTTGTTCCGTTTGAATCAGCCATCATACAAAAGTTGGATAGGCATTCCTACAAAAGTGGGAGCGGCGTTACTGCAAAAGGAATTTTAAGATGAAGCCCGGTTTGGCTATTTGGCTAGTCGTCGCGATGCACGCGCTCCATGCGCTCATGCCGTTCCTGCGCATGCAGGCTGAGCGAGGCAATCGGCCGCGCTTCGAGCCGCCGCAGACTGATCGGTTCGTCTGTTTCGACGCAATAACCATAGCTGCCATCGTCGATGCGGCGCAGTGCTGATTCAATTTTTTGCAGCAATTTACGCTCGCGATCACGGGTACGTAAATCAAGCGCCGCATTGCTTTCAATCTGCGCCCGATCCATCTGGTCAGGCTGATGCAGATTTTCCTGCGACAAGCCGGTGATTGTGTCGCTGGCGTCATCCAGTAATTCAGCTTTCCAGGCTTCCAATTTCTGCCGAAAATACAACAGCTGCATCGGATTCATGAATTCTTCAGACTCGCTTGGCCGGTAATCAGCAGGCAACATTGTCGCGCCGATATCAGAACCGGCACTTGAACTAACACCGGAACTGGCATTGGCATTGGCTGGCTTCGACGCCCCATTGGCGGCTGGCTTTTTGGCTGAATCGGCCGGCAACGCTTCCGCATTTTTCGAGTTTAAATCACTCTCAGCTGTGAGGACATCACTGGTCTTTCTCATATCATCACCGTCCCATAAGCGAGGCCGAACCCCGAAGTGTTGAAGCAAGTGTTAACGAGGACGTTGGAGTACACCGATTCAAACCATTTCGCAAGGCGTTTTTTGTCGCAACATTAGCGGGTGCCAAAATTCCAGCCGTCCCGTTTCATTATTAAAACGTTAATCACGCATATGTGATTTGTCCGGACAAAACGATCACCGTAATCTGGCATCCATAGGGCGAAGTTAGCGCGTCGCGGCTATTGTTAAAGTTTTTATTTTCAGTGCGCCAGTGGGAGCAAAATTAATAGTAACCAAAATTTGTATTTAGAGGTTTCGTTATGCATATTCTTGTTGTTGAAGACGACCCGATTGTTGCCGATGTCCTTGGAATGACACTTGAGGAAGCTGGCTATTTCAAAACCACCGCTGACAGCATCGAATCCGCGCTGTTTGAATTAAAACATAACCAAATTGATGCGGTATTACTGG
>JADHLR010000073.1 GCA_016780525.1 Candidatus Puniceispirillum sp. | reverse complement strand
TTCAGCCAGCAACGCCGACAATTCTTCAATACGCTGCCGCAAACCAGCCAGAACCAGCGTCATCTGGGTGACTTCGGCCTTTGATGCGGTTGTCTGCGCCTCCAGATCTTGCATTTTTTGCTGCTGGGTACGGTTGCGTGCTTCGGTAAGAGCAAGCTGCCCTTCAACCATTTGCAGCGCCCGCAAACGCTCGTCAAGCGCGTCGCGGGCGGCGTTCAGCGCGGCTTCGGTTTCGGCTTGTTTCGTGGTGAGGGCGGTTAATTCCCTGTTGCGGGTGCCGAGCGCCGCTTTTACCAGTGCCAACTGCTCGGTCAGTGCGCCGCGTTCTGTTTCGCTGCTGTCGAGCTGGATTTGAAGCTGTGCCAGATCCGCCGCCAGATCGGCACTGGCGCGCCGTTCAATGTTCAGTAATTCGCTCAACGAGGCCAATTGCTGGCGCATCTCACCAAGGGTCGCATCCTGACCCGAGACGCGATAGACCAGATTCGCCTGAATCAGCACAAAAACCATCAGCACAAAAATGATCACCATCAGCAAGCTGGCCAGCGCATCGACAAAGCCAGGCCAGGTAAAATTCTCGCTACGGCGGGTATTGCCAAGCCGCGACAGCGCCATCGTTATTTACCTCGTTTGGCGATTGAGGCGTTGCCAATTAATGCCGCGACAGATGCCGATAACCCACGCAGTTCAGATGTTAAAATTTCAGTCTGATGCTGTCGGTCGGTGCGCATGGTATCGGCAAGCTGTTGCAAATTGGCGTTGAGCTGTGCCAGCTGTTCACGAATCCGGCGGTCATCTGCGGTTGCCTCGTTCAAGGCGGCCAATGTGCCGTTTAGGCTGGCCATTTGTTCGACAATTTTTGTGCGGTTGGTCTCGCCTTCTGCGATTGATTGTGACAAGGATAACAAGGCCCGCGCGGCTTCTTCACTCATGCCGCCTGCAAGTGCGCCATGTGTTCCGCCGGCGGTGCTGCTGTCGTTAAACCGGGCAAATGCCGATAGCCAGTCTTCCAACTCGTTGAAGAAGCGGCCCATCGCCTGACCCAATTGCAGATCCAGAAAGCCCAGAATGAGCGATCCGCCAAGGCCAAAAAGCGATGATGAAAAAGCCGTCGCCATGCCAGATAGCGGCGCGTCCAGACCGGATCGCAATTGCGTCATCATCGCCTGAAAATTGGCGCTGTCAGCATCCAGTGAATTGATCACCAGACTGACCGCACCAATCGTCTGTAACAATCCCCAAAACGTTCCCAAAAGGCCTAAAAACACCAGCAGCCCGATCATATAGCGTGAAATTTCACGCCCTTCATCAAGCCGCCCGGCAACGCCATCCAGCACCGATCGCAATGACAATGCGGATAATTGCGCATCATGCCGTGAATCCGCCAGCATGGCATAGACAGTCGCCAGCAAGACAGGCCGCTTTTCCGGCGTGTCCAGTGATCCGGTCTTTTGAACCGATAGCAGCCATTTGCGCTCGGGGGTCAGGCGCAGGGTTTGCCTGATCACATAGAGGATACCAAGACCAAGTGTTGCCAGAATCACACTATTGAGCGCCGGATTGCCAAGAAAGGCAGTTTTTAAAGGGCCGAATAAAGCCGCGCAAATAACGCCAACGACCACCAAAAACAGCATCATACGGAACAGGAAACGTTTTGGATCAGTGCGCATTATCGACTCTCCGGATTCGGCGCCTGATAGCCCAGCGCGGCTATCTGGCGGCCTCGTTGCGTCAGTTCTTATGTATAACAATGGCAGGATTATGGCGATTGACAAGCCCTTGCGGCGCCGGATCACAGCATTTGCCGCGCCGCCAAATGCAAAAGCGGGCTGATCAGGCGGTGTCGTTATTTGCCGCGTTGAGGGTTTTTAGTAATTCGGCATGGATCGCCGGGTTGGCGGCAACAACATCGCCGCTATCGAGGGCGCGGTCACGTGAGGCGAAATCGGACACAAAACCGCCAGCCTCGCGCACCAGCAAAATGCCGGCGGCGATATCCCATGAACTGAGGCCGCGTTCCCAAAACCCATCATACCGGCCAGCCGCAACATAGGCCAGATCAAGCGCCGCCGAACCAAATCGGCGGACACCCGCACTGACAGCCATCACTTTTTGCAATTCTTTGCCAAATTTTTCATGCGCCGCAGCGTCGCCGCGACCAAGAAACGGAATGCCGGTGGCGAATAATGATTCGGCCATGCGCCGGCGTCCGGAAACGCGCAGACGGCGGTCATTGATAAAGGCGCCCTGACCAGCCTCGGCAAAGAAATATTCATGACGCAGCGGGTCAAATACCAAAGCGGCGGTGATTTTGCCTTTATCTTTGACCGCAATCGATATGGCAAAATGCGGAATCCCATGCAAAAAATTTGAGGTGCCATCAAGCGGGTCAATAATCCATACAGGCGCATCCGCATCGGCGCCGGCAATAACGCCGCCTTCTTCCATAACAAAGCCCCAGTCGGGCCGTGCCTTTTGCAATTCGGCCTTTATCACACGTTCGGCATTGGTGTCGGCGCGTGATACAAAATCTGCCGGGCCTTTCCGGCTCACCTGCAAATTTTCGACTTCGCCAAAATCGCGCAGCATGCCACGGCTGGCAGCGGTGGCGGCTTTATGCATAACATTTATAAGGGCGGAACGGCTGGCCATGAGAAGTCCTAAATAACGGGGGTAAAATTAACTTTTTGCACGCTCGACATAGCTTGCATCTTCCGGCCGTACAACGATACGGGTGCCGGTTTCGATATGCGGCGGCACCATAACACGGATGCCATTTTCCAGCACCGCTGGCTTGTATGATGAAGATGCTGTCTGGCCTTTGACCACAGCATCAGCCTCGACCACTTCCATCACCACGGTATCGGGAAGCGCAATCGAAATAGGATCACCCTCATAGCTTGACAGGGTGATGATCATGCCATCTTGCAAAAAGGCCGCACGATCGCCGACCATATCCACATTGATGGTGATTTGTTCAAAACTTTCGGCATGCATGAACACCAGCTGGTCACCATCTTCATATAAAAATGTGCATTCATTTTCATCCAGAATGACGCGTTCAACAGTTTCGGATGAGCGGAAGCGTTCATTGAGCTTGGTGCCATCACGGATATCACGCAGTTCAATCTGCGCAAAAGCGCCGCCTTTGCCGGGTTTGACATGCGATACTTTTACCGCCGTCCATAACCGCCCATTATGTTCAATCACATTGCCGGGTTTGACAGCATTACCATTGAGTTTCATTGCACAACTCCTCGTTTATCATTGACCGGAAGCGGCTGTTGATGCCGCTAACAGGCCCGTCATTTCTATAAATATTTGGCCATGGCCGCGGCTGTATCCAGCATGCGGCAGGAAAATCCCCACTCGTTATCATACCAGGCCAGCACCCGCACAAACCGCTTGTTGGCGACATTGGTCTGCGTCAGGTCGGCAACAGATGAATGCGGGTCATGGTTAAAATCGATCGACACCAGCGGACGTTCATTAATGCCCAAAACGCCGCGCATCGGGCCGTTTGCAGCGTCACGAAATGCCTGATTTATCTCGTCAAGGCTGGTGTCTCGGCTTGTCGTCACGACAAGGTCAACCACCGACACATTTGCCGTCGGGACACGTATCGCGGAACCGTTCATCTTGCCAATAAGTGCCGGCAAAACTTCGCCAACCGCGGATGTGGCGCCGGTTGATGTCGGGATCATTGACATGGCCGCAGCGCGTGCCCGGCGCAAATCCTTATGGCTGGAATCAAGTGTTGGCTGGTCTCCGGTATAGGCATGGATTGTGGTCATATATCCCGCTTCAATACCGACGGTATCGGCCAGCACTTTGGCAATAGGTGCCAGACAATTTGTCGTGCAAGAGGCGTTGGAAACAATATCGACGCCAGCATTCAACTGGTCATGATTGACCCCATACACAACTGTCATATCGGCATTTTTGCAGGGCGCTGACACCAGCACTTTTTTTGCACCCGCCGTCAGATGCGCGGCAGATTGGTCACGGCTGTTAAATTTGCCGGAACATTCCAGCACAATATCGATCTTATGCGCGGCATGCGGGATTTGTGCCGGGTCGCGTTCACGGCTCATCTTGATCTTGCCACGGCCGATATCCATCCAGTCTTCGCCGATACTTATCTGTCCGCCAGCACGGCCATGAACCGAATCGAATTCATAGAGGTGGGCGGATGTTTCAACCGGCCCCGGGCTGTTGATCAGCACCACTTCCATATCATCACGATTCATTTCCTGAAGCGCCCGCAAGGTCATGCGCCCGATCCGGCCAAATCCGCTAATTGCCAATCTCAAAGTCATTTAATTTGCTCCTTTTGCTTGTCTGCAGTTTTGCAAATTGCGCGTGCTGTTCAGGCCAGACGTTGGCGCACGGCTGCGACGACCGCATCTTCGGTGATGCCAAAATGCGCATATAAATCTTTGATCGGCGCCGACGCACCAAAGCCGTCCATGCCGATAAAGCTGTCACTTGGCGCAAGCATCCAGTCCCATGATTGCTGCATCGCGGCCTCAATGACAACGCGCGGGGTGCTGCCCAGAACAGCCTGTTGATAGGCCGGGTCCTGGGCGCGGAACAATTCCATACAAGGCATCGACACAACGCTTGCCGCAATACCGTCTTTCGCAAGTGTATCACGTGCGGCCAGCGCAATGCCAACTTCTGATCCGGTGGCAACAAGCGTCACCTGCCGCGACGCTTCGTCCCCGGCGATGATATAGCCGCCTTTGGCGGTTTTGTTTTCGCCCATATCACCATGCCGGAACTGTGCCATGCCTTGCCGGCTTAACGCCAGAATCGAGGGTGATGTCTTGGCTTCAATCGCACATTGCCAGGATTCGGCGGTTTCCACCGCATCGCCCGGCCGAAACACCAGCAAATTCGGTATCACCCGCAAAGCTGCCAGATGTTCAACCGGTTGGTGCGTAGGGCCATCTTCACCCAAGCCGATTGAGTCATGTGTCATCACATAAATGGCGCGCTGCTGCATCAAGGCGGATAAGCGGATTGATGGTCGGCAATAATCGGTAAATACCATAAAGGTGCCACCATAAGGGATCGCACCACCATGCAATGCGATACCATTCATCGCCGCCGCCATGCCATGCTCACGCACACCATAATGGATATAGGTGCCGGCATAATTATTCCGGTCAAAAATACTGTGATCACCGACCCGTGTATTGTTTGATCCGGTTAAATCAGCCGAGCCGCCAAACAGTGTTGGGCAGGCTGGCAAGATGGCTTCAAGGGTTTTCTGGCTGGCAACGCGGGTCGCCAGATTTTGCGGTTCCGCCGCCAGTTTTGTTTTCCACGCCAGAACCGCTGGTGCAAATGCAGATGGCAGATCGCCGCGCATCGCCGCATCAAACGCGTCTGCATCAGCCCGCGCAGCATGCCGTTTTTGCCAGCTGCTGCGTGCGCTGTTGCCCTGGTTGCCGACAGCACGCCAGCTGTCCAACAGATTAGCCGGAATGTCAAAGGCATCAAACGGCCAGTCAAGCGCCGCACGGGCAGCGGCAATTTCGTTGTCGCCAAGTGGGGCGCCATGCACACCAGAGGTGCCTTGCTTGGCTGGCGCGCCAAAGCCGATCACTGTTTTACAGCGAATCAGGCTGGGGCGATCATCCGCCTTTGCCGCGTTAATGGCCGCTGACACCGCATCCATATCATGCCCCTCGCATGCCAGCACCTGCCAGTTATAGGCAGCAAACCGCGCAGAAATATCGTCGGAAACAGTTAAATCGGTGGTGCCATCAATGGAGATGCCATTATCGTCAAACAGCACAATCAACCGGCCAAGCTGCATATGGCCGGCCATTGATGCGGCCTCGTGGCTGATGCCTTCCATCAGACAGCCGTCACCAGCAATCACATAAGTGTGATGGTCAACCAGATCATCGCCAAATTTGGCCGCCAAATGCCGTTCCGCCATGGCCATGCCAACCGCATTGGCAATGCCCTGACCAAGCGGGCCGGTGGTTGTTTCAATGCCGCTGGCATGGCCAAATTCGGGATGCCCGGCGGTGCGCGCGCCAAGCTGTCTGAAATTGCGGATTTCATCCAGCGTCATGTCGGCATAGCCGGTCAGATACAACAGCGCATAGAGCAGCATTGACCCATGCCCGGCAGACAGCACAAATCGGTCGCGGTCAGGCCAGTTTGGCGTGTCGGCGCAAAATTTCAAATGATCGCAAAATAATGCGGTGGCGGCGTCAGCCATGCCCATCGGCATGCCCGGATGCCCTGAATTTGCCGCTTGCACCGCGTCCATTGTCAAAGCCCGTATGGCATTTGACATGCGTTGTTTATCAGATGGGTTTGGCATGTGTGTCTCCGGTGGCCGCGGCACAATTAAAAGCGTCACATGATGTAACGGTGGTGTGATGCGCCGCAATTTGCCCGTGTTCGACTGTTTCGTCAATGCACCATAGCGGTGTTGCCAGCATGTGGTTTCCAGCGCCGCCGGAGCGTTGATTTTTTTTTGGGGTTTATTTCGATTCTGATTTGAGGCAAGCTTCGCTTTGTAAAGCTCTATGATCAACAGAAAAAATCGTGTCGCACGACCCCGCATTCAGGTGCGAAATCGCTGTGGGAAAACGGTTTTAGACTGTTGTTGAAAGTGGAATAACCAAGACATGAACCGATTGCAAAATGCGCAAAAATTACTGGGCGATTCGCTCGCTGCGTTGGAATCGGCGGTTGCACAAACCCAGCTATCAACCAGCCCGGTTGGTAACAATGATGGCGATGATGGTTTAGCCACCACGCCAAGCATGGATCTTGGGCAGTTGTCGCAAGACGTCACAGCCATCGAGGCCGATCTGGACAAAGCGATCCAGATGCTTGCCGAGTTGACAGCACAACATCCCACAGGAGATGGCGCATGAGCCAATCTGTCGTCACCATCCGGTTAAATGGCAATCCATATCAAATTGGCTGTGGTGCGGGCGAAGAGGCGCATGTCAGCAAACTTGGCGAAGAAGTTGAATCGATTATGCAATCATTGATTGCGTCGGTGGGGCAGATTGGCGAGGCTCGATTATTGGCGATGGTTGCGCTTATTCTGGCCGATCGCGCCGCCGGAAATGCAGATGAGCCGCCGTTGAATGGGGCGGCGGATGGGGCTGCGAGTGGGGCTGCGCGTGCGTCCGCGGCCGACCATGACGCGGCAGCCGAGGCACTCGAAATGGCGGCAGAGCGTATCGCGGCACTTGCATCCCGCCTGACAAAACCCTAACTATAGATAAGGCGACGACTGGGCTTTCGCGTTTGGTTGTTTAATCCCTGGGGCCATAAATTTTCTCTCGGGAGCTGCCTCTGGCTGGATCGTGGTCTGGTTATTGCGGCGCCCACCTGCAAAGCAGGTCACAGAGGATATCTATACTGACGGTTCATCTGGTCGTCGCCGTCATATTTCAGCGGGTCGCATCGTTGGCCCGGCGCTTTTTTCTGACAGGTTTGTGTTCAGTGCCAAAAATTTTCCCACCCTTTCCATCGCCAGATGATTTGGCAACTTCTTCAGATGATCTGGTTTCGGCAAAAGCGCAGGCGCGGAAACAGGCCGCTAAAATCCGCCAGCAACAGGCAGATATGCACCCGCAGGCGGCCGAGCAACTGTTTGCATATTGTGCAGAGCTGATGCAAACCTTTGGCCACGGCATCTATGCCGCCTATTTGCCGATCCGCAGCGAAATT
>JADHLR010000072.1 GCA_016780525.1 Candidatus Puniceispirillum sp. | reverse complement strand
TAAAATTTGTATATTTTCCGGCGATTCGCTTTTTTCTTGACGCTGCGAATCGTCTCTGATTCACTATGTCCTGGGTGCCGCGCGCGGTTTGTGTCGTGGCCGCCGACAAAGGAGACAAGTGATGACAGTGATCGCACGCAAACCAATGGCATTTTTGGGCAGCTTTGTGCTTTTGGGTGCCATTGTGACGTTTTTCGGGTTCCATATTGTCAGTGGTGACCGCGGCCTGCTGGCGCGGCCGGGGCTTGAACTCAAAATTGTTCAGGCCGAGGAACATCTGGCATTGCTGACAAAACACCAGCGGTTTCTACAACAACGTATCGGCTTGCTGCGCAGTGGCTTTGTCGATGCCGATATGCTGGCCGAAACAGCCCGTGCCGAATTGGGGCTCTATGGCCCGAATGATGTGATTGTTTCAATTGATCTGTCAGATTTGAAATTTTAGGCAAGAAACCGGATTTAGCATTGTTAACTAGATTTTAGTTTATATGAAAATTTCACAATAAAAACAATTAAATAAAATTGTTGCAAAAATTCAAATTTCCTTCAATCCTGTAAAGGTTCGTGGCGCATCGCTCTATGTTGTGATGGTGCGTCGTGATGATGTGTGCGCCGTTAAGGTGTTACCGGTGAACGAAATTGTTATCGGAATGATGGCAGATCCGTCGGCATAGAGAATTTACCGGATGAGATAGGAAACAAGGGGTCAGCGCATGGTTGCAAAAGCCGATACCAAACGCAAAAAGGGGCCGGGCCGGCCACCAAAAGCGGCTGCTGTCAAAATTAACAACATACCCGCCACGGATGATTTGCTGGCAATGTATAAAGACATGCTGCTCATCCGGCGCTTTGAAGAAAAGGCAGGTCAGCTCTATGGCATGGGCCAGATTGGCGGGTTTTGCCATCTCTATATCGGGCAAGAAGCGGTTGTTGTCGGGCTGCAATCGGCATCAAAACCCGGCGATACGGTGGTCACCTCTTATCGTGACCACGGTCACATGCTGGCATGTGGCATGGCGGCGGACGGGGTGATGGCGGAATTGACCGGTCGGGCCGGCGGCTATTCGCGTGGCAAGGGTGGATCGATGCATATGTTCAGCCGGGAAAAGAAGTTTTTCGGCGGTCATGGGATTGTGGGTGCGCAGGTGCCGATTGGTGTTGGTCTGGCGTTTTCACATAAATATAAAGAGGAACCGAATGTCTGTCTGACCTATCTTGGTGACGGTGCGGTTAATCAGGGTCAGGTCTATGAAAGTTTTAATATGGCTGCGTTATGGAGCCTGCCCTGTTTATTTATCATCGAAAATAATCAGTATGGCATGGGTACGGCGGTAACCCGCGCTGCGGCCGGTCGCGACCTGGCTGATCGCGGCATGGCCTATGGCATTCCCGGCAAACAGGTCGATGGGATGGATGTGCTGGCAGTGCGGAATGCGGCGCTAGAAGCGCTGGCGCATTGCCGTGAGGGCAACGGCCCGTATATTCTGGAAATGAAGACCTATCGCTATCGCGGGCATTCGATGTCGGATCCGGCAAAATATCGTACCCGTGAAGAGGTCGATGCCATGCGCAAACAGCATGACCCCATCGACCAGATGCGTGATTTGCTGAAAAACCAGAATATTTCGGATGATCAGCTCAAGGCGATTGATTCAGATGTGAAGGTGACCGTCACCAAAGCCACCGAATTTGCGCAAACCAGCCCGGAGCCGGATGCGAGCGAATTATTTACCGATATTTTACTGCCCGATACGGGCGACAGCCAGTCGGCAAAGGTGTAACGCATGGCCACTGAAATCAAAATGCCGGCATTATCGCCGACCATGGAAACCGGAACATTAGCCAAATGGCTGGTAGCAGAGGGTGATCAGGTGCGTTCGGGCGATGTTATTGCCGAAATTGAAACTGATAAAACGACAATGGAAGTTGAAACCATTGACGATGGCGTCGTCGGCAAATTGCTGGTGCCAGCGGGTGCCGAAAATGTGCCGGTCAATACGGTCATCGCAATTTTGATTGATGATGCCGATGACAGCATAGCCGGTGCCAGCATTACCGATGACAGCATAGCCGATGTGGCGGTTGTGGATAAAGCTGCCCCGGAAAACGCCGCCCCAGAAAGCGCCGCCCCGGCAACTGTATCGGCGCCCGCCATTACAGAGGCAGCCGAGATCGGCGGCGCCTCGACCATGCTGACCGTGCGCGAGTCGCTGCGTGATGCGATGGCCGAGGAAATGCGGCGCGATGAGCGGGTGTTTGTCATGGGCGAGGAAGTCGCTGAATATCAGGGTGCCTATAAGGTGACACAGGGTCTGCTTGATGAATTCGGATCGAAGCGGGTGATTGATACGCCGATCACCGAGCAGGGGTTTGCCGGGCTGGGTGTTGGTGCTGCGTTTGGCGAATTACGTCCTGTCATCGAATTTATGACCTTTAATTTCGCGATGCAGGCGATTGATCAGATTATTAATTCTGCGGCAAAGACTCTCTATATGTCCGGCGGACAGATGGGGTGCCCGATTGTGTTTCGCGGGCCAAATGGGGCGGCCAGCCGGGTTGGCGCACAGCATTCGCAATGCTACGCCAGCTGGTATGCGCATTGTCCCGGGCTAAAAGTTGTTTCGCCATATTCTGCTGCGGATGCGAAAGGCCTGTTGAAATCGGCAATCCGTGACCCCAACCCGGTTATTTTCCTCGAAAATGAGGTGATGTACGGGCAGAGTTTTGATGTGCCGGATGATGATGTGCTGGTGCCGATTGGCAAGGCGAAGATTTTGCGCGAAGGCACGGATGTGACGATCACCGCATTTTCAATCATGGTGGGGCGTGCTTTGCAGGCGGCCGATGCGCTTGCCGCTCAGGGTATTAGCGCCGAGGTGATTGATCTGCGTACCATTCGGCCGCTGGACAGTGAGACGATTGTTGCGTCGGTGAAAAAGACCTCGCGGCTTGTTACCTGTGAAGAGGGGTTCCCCTTTGCCGGTGTCGGTGCCGAGATCGCCATACAGGTTATGGAACAGGCGTTTGACTGGCTGGATGCGCCAATTGCGCGGGTCACCGGCAAAGATGTGCCAATGCCCTATGCGGAAAATCTGGAAAAGCTGGCGCTGCCACAGGTTGAAGATATCGTTGCCACGGCGCAGGCTGTGTGTGACGGGTTTAGGGGGTAGGCCATGTCGGTAAATGTGACCATGCCAGCACTTTCGCCAACGATGACAGAGGGCACTGTTGCAAAATGGCTGATTGCTGTTGGCGAAACGGTGCATTCTGGCGATGTGATTGCGGAAATCGAAACCGATAAAGCGACCATGGAAGTCGAATCTATCGAGGATGGTGTGGTCGCGCATATTCTGGTTGAGGCGGGCAGCGAGAATGTCGCTGTGGGAACGGTGATCGCGATTTTGGCAGAAGCGGGCGAGGCGGTTGATACAATTTCCGCGACCCCGGTGACGGCTGCGGCTGATGAAGCGCCCGAAACGCCAGCCGAAACGCCAGCCGAAATGCCAGCCTTGGTAAAAGAAACAACAGCCGTGGCGCAGAAGAGCATGGCAGAGACAAGCAAGCGTATTTTCGCAACCCCATTGGCGCGGCGCATTGCCGCGAATAAGGGCATCGCGCTCGACGGGTTGACCGGCAGTGGCCCGCATGGCCGTATTTTACGCCGCGATGTTGAGGCCGCGCCCGCCGCACCCGCCGTACAGATAACGCCAGCTTCGGCAAATGCAATGGCGTCGTCAGCTGCCACCGGTGCCAGTGAACTGGTTGCAAATAGCCAGATGCGCCAGGTCATTGCATCACGGCTTCAACAGTCAAAACAACAGGCGCCGCATTTCTACGTCACGGTGGATTGCCAGATTGACACGCTGCTGGCGGCGCGGCGTGCGCTGAATGAAAAAGCCCCGGATGGTGTCAAAATTTCCCTAAATGATCTGGTCATTCGGGCCGCAGCGATGGCGCTGATGGCGGTGCCGGATGCGAATGTGGCCTATGAAGACACGCATACACGGCGGTTTCAACATGCCGATATCTGCATGGCTGTCGCCATTGATGGCGGTTTGGTAACGCCGGTTATCTGGGCGGCCGAAACCATGGGGCTTGCCGCATTGTCACAGACAACGGCTGATTTGGCCAGCCGTGCCAGACAGGGTCAACTTCGCGCCGCAGAATATACCGGCGGCAGCTTTACGATTTCTAACCTTGGCATGTTTGGTGTCCGCGAATTTGCCGCGGTGATCAATCCGCCACAAGGTGCGATTCTCGCTGTCGGGGCAGGTGAGCAACGCCCGGTCGTCGTCGATGGTGCGCTTACGGTGGCAACCGTGATGACAGTGACATTATCGGCTGATCACCGCGCTATTGATGGCGCAGTGGCGGCACAGTGGCTGCAATCCTTTAAGGGGTTTGTCGAAAACCCGGTGACCATGCTTCTGTAAAACACAGCCCCCTATTGCGCAGCATTTTCAAGCAAGTTACGGCCCGGATCAGGAGACCAAAAATGACCAAAACGCATTATGATATTGCTGTGATTGGCGGTGGCCCGGGCGGTTATGTTGCGGGTATTCGGGCCGCCCAGCTGGGACTAAATGCGGTGGTGATCGAGCGTGAGCATCTTGGCGGCATTTGCCTAAATTGGGGGTGTATTCCGACCAAGGCGTTGCTGCGTGCCGCCGAATTGCGCCATTCGATTGACGAAATGCAGGCTTTTGGGATTTCGGTCGGTGATGTCACGATTGATCTGCCGGCGATGGTCAAACGGTCGCGCAAAGTGGCGGCACGCCTGTCAGCCGGGGTGACGCATCTTCTCAAAAAAAATAAGGTGCCGGTGATCGAGGCAACGGCGACCATTGGTAAGCCGCTGAAAAACGGGCGAGAGGTGCATTTATCTGATGGCACCGTCATCAGCGCCAGCCATGTCATCATCGCCACAGGCGCGCGCGCCCGATCATTGCCGGGGATCGAGCCAGACGGCAAATCAATTCTGACCTATCGTGAGGCGATGGTGCCGCAAGATATGCCAAAATCGCTGATTATTGTCGGGTCTGGTGCTATCGGCGCTGAATTTGCGTCATTTTACAATGATTTAGGCGTCGAGGTCACATTGGTCGAAGCGCTTGACCGTATTTTGCCTGTCGAGGACAGCGACATATCGGCATTTGTGGCCAAGGCGTTTGAAAAGCGGGGCATGAACATCCTGACAAATGTGAAATTGCAGTCGGTCACAGCCGGTAGCGATAGCGTGCTGGCAAAACTTGATGGTGATCATCCGGATCTGCAAGCCGAGCGCATGATTTTGGCGGTTGGTATCATCGGCAATGTTGAAAGTCTGGGGTTGGACGGCACCGCTGTTAAAATTGATCGGGGGCATATTGTGACCGATGGGTTTGGGGCAACGGCCGAGCCGGGCATTTATGCGATTGGTGATGTAACCGGCCCGCCCTGGCTGGCGCATAAAGCCAGTCATGAAGGCATTTTATGTGTTGAAAAAATTGCCGGTGGCAAGGATCTGCATGCGATTGCTGATGGGGCTGTGCCGGGATGCACCTATTGCCGCCCCCAGGTGGCGTCAATTGGCCTGACCGAGGCGGCCGCCACAAAAGCTGGCCATAGCATTAAAACCGGAAATTTTCCATTTGCCGGCAACGGCAAAGCCATTGCGCTAGGCGATGATGCGGGGTTTGTCAAAACCATTTTTGACGCCACGACCGGAGAATTGCTCGGCGCGCATATGGTTGGCCCGGAAGTCACTGAACTGATTCAAGGGTTTGCCATTGCCCGCAGTCTTGAAGCCACCGAGGCCGAGTTGATGGCAACCATTTTTCCGCATCCGACATTATCCGAAGCCATGCATGAGTCGGTTTTAGATGCCTATGATCGCGCTATTCATTTCTAACCGCGCCGATGCTGTTTGCTGATCAATGATGATGACAATTTGACCAGTTGTTTTTCACTGCCAGTCTCTGCTAAGACACAGATATGCCAGAACTGAACACCCGCAAAGGCGCCGCAAGGCACCCGGAAAAGCAAAAAAATCCTGACCGGCCGCAACCGCGTCGGCCGGAATGGCTGCGCGTGAAAGCGCCGGTATCAAAAGCCTATAATGAAACCCGAAAATTGATGCGCGCGCATAATCTGGTGACAGTCTGCGAAGAGGCGGCCTGTCCGAATATCGGTGAATGCTGGTCGCAAAAACACGCCACCATGATGATTTTGGGATCGGTTTGCACACGTGCCTGCGCATTTTGCAATGTGGCAACAGGGCGGCCTGATCTGCTTGACCCGCATGAACCCGAAAATGTCGGCAAGGCGGTGGCCACATTAGGCTTGAAGCATGTGGTGATTACCTCGGTTGACCGGGACGATCTCGACGATGGCGGCGCCCAGCATTTTGCCCAGACCATCAGCGCAATCAGGGCGCAATCACCAGACACAACAATCGAGGTGTTGACGCCGGATTTCCTGCGCAAGGATGGCGCTGTCGAAATAGTTGTGGCGGCACGGCCCGATGTGTTCAATCACAATATGGAAACAGTACCGCGCCTATACCCGTCCATTCGTCCGGGGGCGCGGTATTTCCATTCATTATCAGTGCTGCATAAAGTCAAAACACTCGATCCGTCCATTTTCACCAAATCCGGCATTATGGTCGGGCTTGGCGAGACCGATGAAGAGGTTGGCCAGTTGATGGATGATTTGCGCAGCGCCGATGTCGATTTTATGACCATCGGACAATATTTACAGCCAACCCCAAAACACGCTGAAGTGGCGCGGTTTGTGACACCTGAAAACTTCACCCATTATAGTAAAACCGGTCAATCAAAAGGATTTTTGCTCATTTCAGCGACACCGCTCACCCGCTCGAGCTATCATGCGGATCAGGATTTTGCCGAATTAAAGGCCGCGCGTCAGGACATGTTGCAGGCCAGATGACGGTACATTCTGAAAAACGGGTTATCCATCACCGCCCGGAGGATTTATATCATCTGGTTGCCGATGTGCGGTCCTACCCTGAATTTCTGCCATGGTGTCTGGCCGCACGTATCCGCCAAGAATCGACGCATGATCTGACAGCTGATCTGATTATTGGCTTCAACATGTTTCGCGAAAGATTTACCTCTTATGTCCAGCTTGACCCGGATACGCTGGAAATCAATGTCGCCTATGCCGAAGGGCCGTTTAAATATCTGCGCAATCAATGGGTGTTTCATCCCCATCCAGATGGCTGTGAGATCGAGTTTTACGTTGATTTTGAATTTAATTCACGGTTATTGCAGTCGGTCATTGAAACGCTGTTTACCGAAGCGGTGAAACGCATGGTGCGGGCGTTTGAATCCCGCGCCGACGCGCTCTATAAAACAACCTCTTAATCCAGCGCGTCCCCTATCATCATCAGCGCTGTTTTTACCGCTTGTTGGCGTATCTGACCCCGGTTTCCGGGAAATATATGGGCGGCGTGACGCAGGGGCGCATCGCGCCGTTGACAGGAAAAATGCACCAGCCCAACGGGTTTTTCCGCGCTGCCACCGCCGGGGCCGGCAATGCCGGTGACCGATAGTGCTAAATTGGCCTCGGGTGCGGCGATGAGGGTGCCATGCGTCATCGCGCATGCGGTAAATTCAGATACCGCACCATGCGCGCGCAAGCCAGCCTGACTGACCCCCAAAATATCCATTTTGGCATTGTTGCTATAGGTCACAAAGCCGCGATCCAGCACCCTTGATGACCCGGAAACATCAGTGAGTGCAGCCGCGATCATGCCGCCGGTGCATGATTCGGCCAGCGCGATCACAATGTTGTTTTGCTGCGCTTTTTCAACAATATTTTGCGCCAA
>JADHLR010000071.1 GCA_016780525.1 Candidatus Puniceispirillum sp. | reverse complement strand
GTCGGGCTTCATCGTGCGTTCCGGGTTGCAGGACGGGGATGTTGTCGTGACCCGTGGGAATGAGCAATTGTCTGACGGCAAGCTGATCGATTATCCTGGGTCTGATGCGCAACCAGAAAAAAAAGTAGATAGCTGATGGGACGTATAATCAGGCTGGCAATTGAATGGCCGGTCGCTGTTATGGCGATGATCCTGATGACTGTCGTTTTTGGCGTGGTGGCATTGCAGACCATCCCCATTCAGATGAGTCCGGACATTGAAAAACCTGTTCTGGATGTGCGGGTGCGCTGGAGCGGCGCGGCCCCTGTTGATGTTGATCGTGAAATCGTCGGCCGTTTGGAACGTGAACTGGCAGCATTGAATGGCGTTGAGGAGATCACCGCTCGTTCGACCCGCGGTTATGCCCGCGTCACGCTGACCTATAATGTGGCGCAGGATATGGATAAAGCGCTGGTGATGTTGTTAAGCAAATTATCAGCCGTCAATGGGCTGCCTGACGATGCTGACACACCGCTGGTTCGCACTTCAAATTCGGAAGACAGCCCGATAGCCCGGCTGGCGCTGGTGGCGGATGCGGGCGCTGATGTTAATCTTGAAACACTTGGTCAATATCTGGATAGCAATATTGTCGAGCCACTGAGCCGAACCGCGGGCATTTCTGAGGTCGCCTATCGCGGGGGCGGCAAATATGAAATGCGGGTCATCATTGATCCGGACAAACTGGTTCAGTATCAGCTGACATTGTCTGAAGTTATTGAGGCATTGCGGACATCATCATCAATGATGAGTGTTGGTATGGTGACCGAGGGAAAACGTTCCTATGCGGTGCGCACCGAGGCTGTCAATTATACACCGGAAACCGCCGGTCGGATTGTCTTGCGTACCGATATTTCACCGACTGGTACAGTCATCCCGCTGCTGCTTGAGGACATCGCGAGGATCGATTTAAAGGTGCAGAAACGCACCAGCTTTCGACGGCTGAATGGCGAGCCAGCGATTATTCTGAACGCCATTCGCGAAAGTGGCAGCAATGTTGTCGCCACCATGGTGCGGCTGCGGCAGGCAGCAGACCGGCTGAATGAAACCGAGCTTAATGCCCGCGGGCTACGCTTGCAGGTGGTCTATGACGAAACCAAATATATTGCCTCGGCGATTGACCTTGTGCAGCAAAATATCTGGATTGGCGGGGTTCTGGCCTTTTCTATTTTGTTGCTGTTTTTCCGTACTATCATGCCGACGATTATTGTCTTTGCGGCAATCCCGGTTTCGGTTATCGGTACATTTGTTGCGATTGCAGGGTTTGGTCTGTCGATCAATGTCATTTCGCTTGCCGGGCTGGCCTTTGCCGTTGGCATGGTTGTTGATGCGTCCATTGTGTCGCTGGAAAATATCTTTCGGCTGCGACAGCGGGGGATGGACGCGCCGCATGCCGCCTTTCATGGCGCCCGCCAGGTCTGGGCACCGATTTTGGGATCTGCCCTGACAACGGTGATTGTGTTTATACCGGTGCTGCTATTGGATCTTCCGGTGGGCCAGCTTTTCCGCGACATTGGCATTGCCATTTCCGTATCGGTGCTGATTTCGGTGGTGGTGTCCGTTACCGTTATCCCAACGCTGGCGGCGCGCCTGTTAGCCGGCGCGTCAGACCGCTTCACAACATTGCCCAGTATTCCTCTGGTTGATAAACCGGCGCGGCTTTTTGCCGGTCAGATTTTGCGTTATGCGCGGTTTGCCGTCAGCCATCAACGGCGCGGCCTGCTGGTGGTGGCGACGATCCTGGTTCTTGCCGGGGCTTTTTGCGCACGCTTTATGCCGCAGCTTGACTATCTGCCTGATGGCAATGCCAATTTTGCCTTTGGGCGCATTTCTGTGCCGGCTGGCTATTCGATGGATGAAACCCTGCGTATCGCCGAGCGTATGGAACAAGCCGCAAGGCCGTTATGGGAGGGCAAAACCAAACCAGATGGCCCGCCGGAAATTGAACGGTTTTTCTTTGTTGCCTATTCCGGTGGGGCGTTTGCCGGTGCCGCAGCGAAAGACCCGTCACGGGTAGGTGAATTGAAAATGGTGTTGGCAGGGCCGGTATTTGCCGAACCTGGAGCACGCGCTTTTGTGCAGCAGGCATCGCTGTTTGGACGGTCGGTTGGCGGCTCGCGATCAATCAGACTGGATATTGTTGGGCCAAACCGTGACGATATTTTGCCGGTCGCGGTGCAGGTCAATAATGCGCTTGAGGCACGGTTTGCGCGGCGTGATGGTAACCAGATACGGGCCTTGCCATCATTGGATTCAGGGGCGCCGCAAATTCGCATCACACCAGATCTGCCGGCGCTGGCGCGTGCTGGTGTGTCGGTGCGCGATTTATCGACGGCTGTTGATGTTTTTAATGATGGTGCGAATGTGATTCAGGTGCCGATTGACGGGCAGCTGATTGATATGGTGTTGTCCGGTTCCGACGCCGAAAACCTGACAGCCGGGGCGTTGCAGAATATCCCGATCATTACCCGTGGCGGGCTTGTGTTGCGTTTAAATCAACTGGCCAAAATCGATGTTGTTACGGCGCCTGAACAGGTGCGGCGTCTGGGTGGTCGGCAGTCCATTTCATTACAATTGCGGCCAAATGAAACGCTGGCTCTGGAAGATGTGGTGGACATAATTGACAGCGAAATTTTGCCGGAAATCCGAAGCGAAGCGATATCGCAAGGCGTGTCGATCAAGCTCGAAGGGGCGGCCAGCGCGCTTGACCAAACCTGGCGTGCGATGCAAAGCAATGTGCTGACAGCGATTTTTGTTATTTTCCTGTTAATGGTCATTTTGTTGCGCAGCTTTCTGCTGCCTTTTATCATTTTATTGACGATCCCGGTTGCCGGGGCTGGTGGCATTGCCGGACTTGCCATTTTGAATATTTTTATCAGGCAACCCCTCGATATGCTGACAATGCTTGGTTTTGTGATTTTGACCGGGGTGGTGGTGAATAATGCGATTTTGATGATCGAGCAAACCATGTTGCATCTGCGGGATGACGGGATGGCGGCGAATGCAGCGATTATCGAAGCGACAAAGAATCGTATCCGACCCATTTTCATGTCCACTTTGACCTCATTATTTGGGCTGGTTCCGTTGGTGATATTTCCCGGTGCCGGATCTGAATTATACCGGGGGATCGGTGTGGTGGTTTTTGGCGGGCTTGGATTGTCGATGCTGGCAACTTTGATCATTGTGCCACCGCTGCTTGGCATCGTCCTGAACAGCCGGTTTGGTGGGCGTATGCAGCAAGCGACGACGCTGTCAGACAATCTGTAAGAGCCGGCTTTTCTGGCGCGCCAGAAATTATTTTGATCAACGCCCGGAAATAGCACCCGGAAATAGCAGTTTTAATCATTTTGATGGTTGCCCCGCAGCCAGCATCCGCTTTACCATTACACGGTGAATGGCCGGCTGTTTTGTGTTTTTGGCCTGATTGCATGCGAACGATCTAAATTTCCCGAGGGGGGCCTTATGGCGCGGCTATTTTCACTTAACACAACTGCGTTTACTCTGGTGGCATTTATGGTGATGGCTATTGCGCCACATAGTGCGCATGCCACTGATTTTCAGCAGTGGTTGGCTGAATTACGTGTTGATGCGCAGAAACGCGGCATATCAGATGAGATTTTTGATGCGGCATTAAATAATGCCAAGCCGATCAAGCGGGTGATCGAGCTTGACCGCAGACAGCCTGAATTCACTATGACCTTTGACGAATATCTGAACAAGATTGTGTCAAAGACCCGCGCAAAAAAAGCCGCACAAATGCTTATTGAACATGATGAGATCCTGACAAAAATTGCCAAAAAATATGGCGTTCAAAAACGCTTTATTGTGACGTTTTGGGGGGTTGAAACCAATTTTGGCCAATATCTGGGGTCGTTCAATGTGCCGCACGCGCTGGCAACATTGGCGCATGATGGACGCCGCAGCGCCTATTTTCGTAAAGAACTGCTGAACGCGCTGCAGATTTTGCAAGAAGGGCATATCGCGCCAGCAAATATGAAAGGTTCATGGGCTGGGGCAATGGGGCAGAGCCAGTTCATGCCATCGAGTTTTTTGTCCTATGCGGTGGATTATGATGGCGATGGCAAACGCGACATCTGGGGCACCAAGCCGGATGTGTTTGCCTCAACCGCCTATTATCTGAAAAAAGCCGGGTGGAATGACCAGCTGACATGGGGGCGGCGAGTATCCCTGCCGCAAAATTTCAGCCTTGATGGCAAAGATGCGATGAGCCTTGCTGATAACAAACTGCGCAAAAATTTGCAAAGCTGGGCTGCCGCCGGGGTGCGGTCAGCAGACGGTGGGCCGCTGCCAAAGGCGGATCCGGTTGCCAGATTGGTGATGCCGTCAGGGGCTGATGGGCCCGCCTTTCTGGTGTATAGCAATTTTGATTCAATTTTGGATTGGAACCGGTCAAATTACTATGCATTAGCCATTGGTCATTTGTCGGATATGTTGAAATAGAGGCTGGTAAATGATTAACATGCGACATGCGGCAAAAGCGCTTGGCATTGTGCTGTCGGTTCTGATTTTACAGGGCTGTTCATCAGCCGAACTGGCGATTGATTTTTACAAGAAGCATAAACGTAGCAGCCAGAATAATAGCGGTGTTGTGGCGACGCCTCATTACAAGATTGGAAACCCTTACAAAGAGTTTGGCGTTTGGTATTACCCTAAGCGGGATCTAACATATGACGAAACCGGAATTGCATCTTGGTATGGAGAAGAAACTGCTATTTTGGGGCGCCCTACGGCGAATGGTGAGGTCTTTGATCCAAAAATTGCAACTGCAGCTCACAAAACGCTTCCGTTACCATCAGTTGTACGCGTAACCAATCTTGATAATGGTAAATCACTGGTTGTTCGCGTAAATGATCGTGGGCCATTTGCAAAAGGACGTATTATTGACTTGTCGCATGAGGGGGCCAGGATACTTGGGTTTGTCAAACAGGGCACTGCACGCGTTCGGGTGCAGGTGCTGGCCGAGCAATCTTTACGGCTTGAAAAACTGGCAAAAGCTGGTCAGTTTCCATCGATTGATGGTGCGTCGGTAGAGGCGATGCCTAAAATTGAAGCCGCCGCCAAACCGTCGGTAAATTTGACAGCAAAGTCAAACACCGGCAGGTCGGGCTACAGCTCGGATAACGGCCAGTCGGCGCTTGAATTATTATCGCAGTCGCAGGTTGGTGAGGTGATCACTGTTGCGCCTGTATCAACGCAGATTTGGGTGCAGGTCGGGGCGTTTCATTCTGAAAGCAGCGCCACTTCGGTATTGTCCCAGCTGGCAAATGTAGGCAATGGTGAAGTGTCAGCTGTTTCAAAGGGTGGACAGACATTGCACCGGGTCAGATTAGGCCCTGTACAAAATGTGAGTGCAGCCGATAAATTATTGGATGGTGTGGTAAAAACCGGATTTTCTGGCGCCCGCATTATTGTCGATTAGCAGCCATTTTTGATTGCTGATTTTGCGCTTTGTAATAAAACCAACATGCCATTCAAAAGCATAAGAGGAATTTTAAGTGATCGGAAAATTTTTAACACGATTAGCATGCCTAGCCGCAGTGACCAGCTTTGCGTGGAGTGCCTCTGCTGCCGAAATTCTGACGCCTGCACGTTATGTCTATATCACTGATTTTGAAAGCGGCAAGGTGCTGTTTGCAAAAGATGCGGAAGCGCCGATGAAACCTGCATCGATGGCGAAAATCATGACTGTGTTTATCGTGTTTCAACGTATTGCCGATGGCTCGCTTCGGCTTGATGATAGCTTTCTTGTGTCTGAAAAGGCCTGGCGGAAAGGCGGCTCGCGCAGCTTTGTTGAGGTGGATTCGCGCGTCAGCGTGTCTGACTTGCTGAATGGGGTGATCGTGCAGTCGGGGAATGACGCAGCGATTGTATTGGCAGAGGGGATTGCCGGCACTGAAGATGCTTTTGCCGAAGAAATGAATTATTGGGCAGAAAAGCTGGGGATGAAGCAAACCAATTTCAGAAATGCCACCGGCTGGCCTGATCCGGATCTCACAACAACTGCGATGGATTTGAATATCCTGACAACCGAATTGATTAAACGCTTTCCAGTGGCTGAATATCCTGAACTTTACCCGATGTTCGCCAAGAAGGAATTTACCTATAACAATATCACCCAGCCAAACCGTAACCCGTTGGTATATGGCACCGCCGGTGCCGATGGTTTGAAAACCGGCCATACAGAAGAGTCTGGTTATGGGTTGGTTGGTTCCGCCGTCCGCAATGGCCAGCGTTTTGTTATGGTATTGAATGGCATGGAAAGCATGAAACAACGATCAACCGAATCGCGCCGGTTGATGGATTTGATGTTTCGAGAGTACCAAACCTATGAATTTTTTAAAAAAGACCAGCCCGTCGATCAGGCGAATGTCTGGCTTGGCACCGCACCAAAAGTCGATTTAATCTTGGACGCGCCGCTGAAAATGTTGTTGTCGCGCAAACAACGACAGGCATTAGAAATATCGGTGCAATGGCTCGATCCGGTGCCGGCGCCAATCCGCGCCGGGGATCAGATTGGCACTTTGGTGATCAATCTTCCTGACGAGGTGACAAAACTGCCATTACGCGCTGCCTATAATGTGGATAGCCTTGGCTTATTCAACCGGATTGGTGCGGCGGTGAAATATCTTGTCTTTGGGGCGCCGACTCTTCAAAAGATTGTTCAGTAAGATGCCGTCACCAGGATTCTTCATCACATTCGAAGGCGGTGAGGGGATTGGAAAAACAACTCAAATTCAACGCCTTGCCGAAAGTCTTGTGCCGGTTATTCCGGCCGGATCACTTGTTGTCACGCGTGAGCCGGGTGGTGTGCCAGCGGCCGAATCAATCCGTGATCTTCTGGTCAATGGTGATACCGAAAAATGGCAGCCGCTGACCGAGGCGTTTTTGATGTCGGCGGCCCGACATGAACATGTCGAACAGATTATCCGGCCGGCGCTGGTGCAAAATAAGCTGGTGATTTCGGATCGCTTTACCGATTCTACAATTATCTATCAGGGCGTTGTTGGCGGGGTGGCAAGCCAGCATATTGACGCTATGAACAAGATTTCCTGTGGCGATATTGCGCCCGATTTGACGATTATTTTAGATATGGACAGCCAGACCGGGCTGGCGCGGGCAGGTTCGCGTGGCGTCGGCGAGGATCGGTTTGAGGCTAAAGGCCCCGCATTTCACGAAAAAGTGCGGGCGGGTTTTATCGATTTGGCGCATGCGGATACAGAGCGCTGCGTCATCATTGACGCCAGCCGTAGCGCCGACGCGATCGCCGATGATGTCTTGCAACTTGTGCTGGCCCGGCTTACCGCTGTTGGCATTATCGCGCATGACTAGCCAGTCGGTGACAGGCGATGCGCCAGACAATTTGCCGGAAATTCGGGGGCATGAAGGGTTTCTGGCGGATATTGCCAGATCGCACGCGTCCGGGCGCATGCACCATGCCTGGTTGCTGAGCGGGCCTGTTGGTATTGGTAAAGCCGGCATCGCCAGATTGGCGGCCGCCTGGCTTTTGTCGGAAACACGGCAAGCCGGCGCGCTGTTTGATGGCGACAGCCCAGCCGTTAAAATTGATGCAGAAGATCCCGGCGCCACCCTTGTTCTAAACGGGGCGCATCCGGATTATCTGGCCATCACCCCGCAGCTGGAAGATAACAAGTCCGGTCAGATCAAGGTTGATCAAATCCGCAAATTGATACCCTTTATGATGCATAAGCCGGCGCGTGGAGGCTGGCGGGTTGCGATTATTGACTCAATGGACGAGGTCAATCGAAATGGTGCTAACGCCATGC
>JADHLR010000070.1 GCA_016780525.1 Candidatus Puniceispirillum sp. | reverse complement strand
GTCGGTGCGGCCACATGGCGAGGGCAATGCTGTTGTGTCACTGCTGACAGCCGAATATGGGCGTCATGCCGGTCTGGTGCGCGGCGGTGCGTCGAAAAAAATCCGTGGTACAATGCAGCCAGGCAACCGTGTACAGGCCAGCTGGCGCGCCAGACTAAGCGAACAGCTTGGGCAAATGCAGCTCGAGCTGACACAGGCCGTAGCGGCGCGGTTTCTTGACTCGCCGTTGCGGCTTGCCGGCGTCGCATCTGTGTGCGCCCTGCTTGATGGTGCCTTGGCAGAGCGTGAGCCGCATGCCGGCCTCTATGCTGGCACCGATGCGTTGTTGTCGCTGATCAGCATGGATGAGGATAATTCTGGCTGGCTCGAGGGATATGTTCGCTGGGAACTGGGTTTGCTGCATGCGGTTGGTTATCAGCTTGATCTGGCGCGCTGCGCGGCGAGTGGGGAAACCCGAAATCTGGCCTATGTCAGTCCAAAATCGGGCGGCGCCGTAGCCAGGCAGCATGCCGGAACATTTGCAAACCGGTTGTTGGCTTTGCCAAGATTTTTAGGCGGCGTTGCCTGTCCGTCGCATGATTGGGTGGCGGGGCTTGATCTGACCGGGTATTTTTTGGCAAAGCGTGTTTTTGCCACGCATAATTCGGACATACCTAGTGCACGCAGGCGGTTGGCAGATATGGTCGAAACCCGCTATAAGCACCCAAGTGATAATCATGAGGCAACACCATGAGCCGGGATAGTGAAATGACAACAGGCGAACATATCGACCAGACCGCCTTTTCTGACGCGTTGTCGCAACGCTATTTGGCTTATGCGCTCTCTACCATCACCTCGCGTTCCTTGCCTGATGTGCGCGACGGGCTGAAACCGGTGCATCGCCGTTTGTTATTTGCGATGCGGCAGCTCAAACTGGATCCGGGGCAAGGCTTTAAGAAATCGGCGCGTGTTGTCGGTGATGTCATGGGTAAATTTCACCCACATGGTGACGCTGCCATTTATGACGCCATGGTGCGTCTGGCACAGGAATTTGCCATGCGCTACCGGCTTGTAGAGGGGCAGGGGAATTTTGGTAATATCGACGGTGATAACGCCGCTGCGATGCGCTATACCGAGGCGCGGATGACCGAAATTGCCCGCTTGTTGCTGGATGGTATCGATGAGGATGCGGTTGATTTTCGCCCGACCTATGACGGCGAGTCAGAAGAACCCGCCTTGTTGCCGGCTGGCGTACCAAATCTTTTGGCAAATGGGGCGCAGGGCATCGCTGTCGGTATGGCAACATCGATCCCGCCGCATAATCTGTGTGAGTTGGCGGATGCCGCGCTGCATCTGATTAAGCACCCAAATGCCTCGATCGATACATTGCTGCAATTTGTCAAAGGCCCGGATTTCCCGACAGGCGGGCTGCTTGTCGAGCCAGCCGATTCGATCCGCGAAGCCTATGCGACCGGGCGCGGTGGCTTTCGTGTGCGGGCGAAATGGAGTGTTGAGACGGAAAAAGGCGGGGCCTGGCAGATTGTCGTGACCGAAATTCCCTATCAGGTTCAAAAATCGCGGCTGATCGAGCGGCTTGCTGAAATGTTGCAGGCGAAGAAGCTGCCGGTGCTGGCCGATATCCGTGACGAATCTGCCGAGGATATCCGCATTGTGCTTGAGCCAAAATCGCGCCGCCTTGAGGCAGAGCTGGTGATGGAAAGCCTGTTTAAATTATCTGATCTTGAGGTGCGTGCACCGCTTAATCTGAATGTTTTGGATGCGGATGGCCGGCCCGGGGTGATGGATTTGCGCGGCGCGCTGAATGCATGGTTGGCGCATCGCCGCGTGGTGTTGCAGCGGCGTGCAGAATACCGTCTGGGCCGGATTGCGACGCGTCTTGAAGTGCTCGAAGGCTATCTGATTGTTTATTTGAATCTGGATCAGGTGATCGCCATTATTCGTGAGGCAGAGCACCCGCGTGATGAATTGATGGCGCAATTTGGCCTGACTGAAAATCAAGCCAATGCGGTGCTTGATATGCGCTTGCGCTCTTTGCGGCGGCTCGAAGAAATGGCCTTGCGAACCGAGCGTGACAAGCTGTCGGCCGAACAGGCTGAACTGCGTGATCTGCTTGGCAGTGAGACCGCACAATGGACGATGATTGCCGACCAGATCAAGCAAATGAAAGCATCTTTCGTCAAAACGGATCCGCGCAGAACGATACTTGCCGATGCGCCGCAAATTGATTTTGACCCGACGGAAATTCTGGTCGAACGCGAGCCGATCACCGTGATATGTTCGGAAAAAGGCTGGATTCGCGCGATGCGCGGGCATCAGGATCTGGCTGGCGAGTTTAAATATAAGGAAGGTGATGCGGCCGGTGTGGTGATGCATGCCGAAACCACCGACAAGATTTTACTATTTGCTGAAAATGGACGCTTTTATACGCTGGCAGCCGATAAATTGCCGCGTGGACGCGGTTTTGGCGAGCCGGTTAGCCTGATGGTTGATTTGCCGGCTGATGTATCAATTGTCAAATTGCTGCGTGGTACATCGGGTAAAATGCTGGTCGCGGCCAGCAGTGGTCATGGGCTGATCGTTGACAGTGAGTCGGCGATTGCGCAAACCCGAAATGGCAAACAGATTTTGAATGTGCCGGGTGATGCGCGCGCGGTTGCCTGTTGTGTTGCCGATGGCGATATGGTGGCGGTGGTTGGCGTGAATCGTAAATTGATTGTGTTTCCACTGAGCGAAGTGCCCGAAATGACCCGTGGTAAGGGGGTTATCCTTCAGCGCTTCAAAGATGGTGGTCTGGCTGACGTCACCGTGTTTGAGTCGGCCAAAGGGTTAAGCTGGCAGGCAGGCGGTGGCCGGGTGCGCACCGAAACCGATCTGACAACATGGCTTGCGCGTCGCGGCGGTGCCGGTAAATTGCCACCAAACGGTTTTCCGCGCCCGGCACGTTTTAGCTGACCAGACGATTTTCTGGCCAAAAAATTATCTGACCTCTTTCTGTTCAGCTATGTGGCAACTCTGACGGGGGTTTCGGCAGCGTCGCTGATATCTGTAATCAGCATCTGGCCGGGTTTATGCGTGATACATAGAGGTAACGCCGCGCGCATAATCGCCGCTTGCGGGGTCACGCCGCAGGCCCAGAATACGGCCAGCTCATCATCGCCGACCGGGGTAGGGTCGCCCCAATCAGGTGCGGCAATATCATCAATGCCGATCGCCGCCGGATCGCCCCAATGAACCGGCGATCCATGCGCCAGCGGGAATTGTGCCGAGATCGCTTGCACCTCGTCAAGCCGGTCAGCCGCAATCGCCCGCATGCTCACCACCATGGGGCCACCAAATGGGCCCGCCTCGACAGTCGCAATGGTGGTTTTAAACATCGGCACGGTGCGATTATGTGTCACGTGAAATAGCGGGAAACCAGCGCGTAAAATGGCGTGTTCAAAGGTGAATGAACAGCCAAGTGCGAAGGCCACCATATTGTTTTGCCACAAGGCTTTTATGTCGCTGCAGCTTTCGGCAAGCCGGCCATGACGATAAATATTATATGACGGCACATCGGTGCGAATATCAATATCCTGACCAAGGGTGGCCATCATCGGGATGCCGGTATCGCTCACACCCACAACCGGGCAGGGTTTTGGGTTTCTTTGACAAAATCGCATAAAATCAAGCGCATATTTGTCTTCAAGGATGACAAGATTAGCTTGCAAATAGCCGTCAGCTAAGCCGGCGGTATGATCCTGATAGGCACCGCTGCGGATCGCGCCACGAACAGTTTTCTGGTCAGCATGTCGCAAATTGTCATAGAAATTGGGCATGGCAAAGCCTCAAAAAATGTCCCAATCAGGCAAATCTACCCGGTCTCGCAAATCTACCCGATCAGGCAAGCTTATGTGTCGGCGCTTTCGTCAAATACATGCCATGCGCCGTCGCGAAAAACCTCGGCTGGCTGAAAGCGCGCCTTGTACCGCATTTTTTGGCTTTGTGCCAGGTAATAGCCAAGATAAAGCCATGGCAGATCCAGTTCTGCCGCACATCTGATCAAATCGATAATCATGTAGGTGCCAAGTGATCGGCGCGATTCTGCCGGATCAAAAAAACTGTACACAGCGCTCAGCCCATCTTTTTGCATATCCGCCAAAACCGAGCCGACCAGCTGTTGATTCTGATCATGGTAGTCGATCAGCATGGTTTCAATCGGGCTGTTGCTGATCATGCTGATAAAATCATCACTGCCCATACGCGCCATTTGTCCGTCATCATGGCGGTTGGTGACATAGGATTTAAACAGCTGATAATGTTGTGAGGTTGGTCGTGCCTCACAAATGCTGCGGATGAGATCGCCATTTGTTGAGCTGATCCGCGTCATATTGCGGCTTGGCCGAAATTGCCGCACATCGACCCGCCAGGGCAGACAGGCCTGACAGTTTGGACAGGCTGGCTTATAGACCCAGTTTTCAACCCGCCGGAACCCCGCACGGGCCAACGAGTCATGAACTGATGGTTGAAAATCTATATCAACAGCTATGCGTTGCTCGGTCTTGCCGGTGATGTAAGGGCAAGCGCTGCGCATGCTCAGACGCATGGGGAGGGGTTTGCAGCGGTGAAGTCGTTTATCCTGATCCATATTTTCAACATGCCAAGAACAGCACCTGGAAATCAAGAATTATTGCAGTGACCGGGCGGCGTTAACTGGCGCTGTCTTCGAGCTGTCTGACCTGAAAATTGGCGGCTTGCAGCGCCGCCATGATTTCATCGACATGCGCTGGTCCGCGGGTTTCGACGACAGCATCAATTTTTGCCAGCTTCGCCGGCACATCGTAAAATAGCCGCTGGTGATAAATCTCGACAATATTGCCGCCACACTTACCGATAGCCGTCGAAATGGCAGCCAGCATGCCGGGCTCATCGGCAATATCAATGCGCAAACGGGCAATGCGACCATCAACCGCCATATTACGATTAAGAATTGACGCCAGCAGACGCGGGTCAATATTGCCGCCGCAAATGACCACACCCACTTTTTTGCCAGCAAACAGAGCCGGATTGCTATAAATGGCGGCAATGCCGGCGGCACCGGCACCCTCGGCAACAACGCGTTGCTGTTCAACAAGCGCCCCAACCGCCCATTCAAGCTGGCGTTCGCTGACCAAAATGATATCGTCGACAAGCTGGGCCACCACAGGCCGCGTCACATTGCCAGGTTTTTTAACGGCGATTCCCTCGGCCAGCGTTTCGCCGCCGCATTCGATTTCCTTGCCAGCGATGGCCAGTTGCATCGTCGGATAGGCTTCTGTCTGCACCCCAATGATTTTAATATTTGGCCGCATTTCACGCGCAATGGTTGCAATTCCGCCAATCAGGCCGCCGCCGCCAATCGGAACAACCAGCATATCGAGGTCGGGTTCATCTTCGAGCATTTCCAGTCCAACCGTGCCCTGACCGGTCATCACCAAAGCATTGTCATAGGGGTGGATCAGCGTCAGTCCACGTGCGTCTATCAGCGCGTTGACGGTGCCTTCGCATTCATTCAGGTTGCGCCCTTCAAGCACCACTTCTGCACCATAGGCGCGGGTACGCGCGACTTTTGCAAAGGGGGTCTGCGCCGGCATGACGATCACCGCAGGAATGCCCATACGTTCGGCATGATAGGCAACAGCCTGTGCATGGTTGCCAGCCGACATGGCGATCACCCCGGCTTTGCGCTGTGCGGCGTTCAGGCTCTGCATGGCGATATACGCGCCGCGTGCCTTAAAAGATGAGGTATATTGCTGACATTCGAGCTTGACGAATAAATCACAGCCAAGCTGCCGCGACAGCATCGGCGCCGCCAGCATTGGTGTACGGATGATGTGACCCTGTAATGCGGTTGCGGCGCTGCGAATATCTTCGGCTGTAACTGACATTGTATCTCTCCTTGATGTTGCTGCCGCTTTTGTTGCCAGAGTTGCTGCCAGTATCGTTTCGGCGCAGGGATGACGCGCAGCATAAATGCACCCATCATCTTGTATCATTCGTAGCTTTAGTGCCTTTAACGCTGCTGATGAAGAAGTTTGGCAATATCCGGGGCAAAATAGGTCAATACGGCATCGGCGCCGGCGCGTCGAAACGCCATCATCGTCTCCAGAATGGTGCGATCACGATCGAGCCAGCCATTGGCAAAGGCAGCGCATTTCATGGCATATTCGCCAGACACCTGATAGGCAACGCAAGGCACGCCAAATTCGGTTTTTGCGCGCGCCAGAATATCAAGATAGGGCAGGCCGGGCTTGATGATCACCATATCCGCACCTTCGGCAAGGTCGAGGGCAATTTCATGTATTGCCTCGTCACTATTAGCCGGATCCATCTGGTAAGTGGATTTGCCATATTTGCCAAGCGCCGCGCCGGCTTTGACAGCATCACGGAACGGCCCATAAAAGCTGGACGCATATTTCGCCGCATAGGCCATTATCTGGATATTTTGAAAGCCGGCATTATCCAGCGCGTTACGGATTGCCGCCACCCGGCCATCCATCATGTCGGATGGTGCGATAATGTCACAGCCAGCCCGCGCCTGATGCACAGCCTGCCGGCATAAAATCTCAACCGTTTCATCATTCAGAACCTGGTCACCGTGAATCACGCCGTCATGGCCATGGTCGGTGAACGGGTCAAGCGCCACATCACAGATCACGCCCAACTCTGGATAGCGCGATTTCACCGCTTGCACGGCGCGGCATACAAGATTGTCGCCATCGTCTGCGAGACTGCCAACAGGGTCTTTTAACGCGGCATCAATTGAGGGGAAAATAGCGATCGCGGGAATGCCAAGATCAACCGCTTGCCGTGCCTGTGCCAGCAGTCGGTCAATTGAATGACGCGCCACCCCCGGCATGGCGTCAATCATCTCGGTCTTTTGCTCGCCCTCGATTACGAAAAGCGGCCAGATCAAATCATCCACGCTCAGCCGGTTTTCTGCGACAAGCCGCCGGGAAAAGGCCTGCATACGGTTGCGCCGCATACGGGTATTTGGATATTGGCCTCTACTCATGGCGATTGTTTTCCGCTACTGTTTCCACTACTAGTCTTAATACCCAGCAGAAAACAGATGTGCAATGCCTCTTTCCGATATTCATTTTGAACAAATTGCGGCGGCTGGGTTGATCACACTGGATCGGCCGGAAGCACTGAATGCGCTGAGCATCGAAATGGTCACGGCGTTGCGCGCGCAGCTTACGCATTGGGCAGATGACCCGTCGGTCACGCATGTCATTTTGTGCAGTTCATCTCCGCGCGCATTTTGCGCTGGCGGTGACATTAAATATGCCCGTCAGCTGGCATTGTCGGATGATCCTGATGGGACAATATTTGGGGCGGCACCCTATTTTCGCGCAGAATATCTTGCCGATATCGCGCTCATTCAATGTGATAAACCGGTAATCGCCTTATGTGATGGCATTGTTATGGGCGGTGGTGCCGGGCTGGCCCAACACAGCCAGCATATTGTGATGACCGAAAACACGCGTTTCGCCATGCCTGAAACGGCAATCGGGCTGTTTCCTGATGTTGGTGCCAGCTTGTTTTTAGGGCGCTGCCCGACGCCTGTCGCCAGATTGCTCGGCATGCATGGGCATCGTCTCGGGGCGGCTGATTGTCTGCTGCTGGGACTGGCAACGGCGCAGGTGCCAAGCACATCATTGGCCGCGCTGAAAGAAAAGCTGCTGGCCTGTGACGTTGCTGATATCGGTTCTGTCATCCGGCAGTTTCAGACCGATGCGGGACAGCCGCCACTTGCCGCACAACGCCGGCTTATTGACCATATTTTTGCCGATGGCCTGGTTGAATCGATGCGGGATCGCGCGGCAAATCTGGTCGAAAACATGCCGGAAAATCAGTTTCTTTGCAGGGTTGCCGCCGGCTTTGCAACGCGTTGCCCGTTATCAATAAAGCTGTTTAACCGTCTGCTCGCCGAAACTGCGGATGAAACCGACCCGGTG
>JADHLR010000069.1 GCA_016780525.1 Candidatus Puniceispirillum sp. | reverse complement strand
GGATCCTGCCAGATTGTCTCGTACCATTTGAGCGTAAACCTGCCCAGAGGTATGGTTGGAAAGCGGTCAGAATTAAATGAAAAAATGATGCTAAATACTATTGGCGCAAAGATGAAAATCAACACAAGCGCAAGATAGCCGAACAAAAACCCTCTCAGCAAGCGCTTAAGCTTCATGACAGCCTCCGCCGATAAGCCGCGGCAATGCCACCAAACGCCACAATAAATAAGGTGACCATCATTACCACAGCCACCACCGCAGCGCGTGGCCATTGCTGTCCAGATTTCACCGTATCGATAATCAGAATGGGCAAGGTTGGTGGTTTTGATCCACCAAGATAATAGGGGCTGACAAAATCACCAAATGATAGAATGAAACAAAATACAGCGGCAATGATAAACCCGGTTTTTGCGAGTGGCAGAACTACCCGGACAATCGTACGCCAAGGCCGACAGCCAAGATTATGCGCCGCCTCAACAAGCGTCCGGTCAATATTAGCCAGCGCAAATGTCTGCAAAATAATAACCAATGGCAGTGTCAGCGTCATATATCCTACAATGGTACCAAATTTCGTATTCAGCATTATAAAAGGGCCAAGCCCGATATAGCCAAGCATGGCATTAATCACCCCGCTTTCCGCCAAAATTACATACCAGGAAAATATCCGAACAAGATAGCTTGTGAAAAACGGAATAATCAGCAAAAACACAGCCCAGCGTCGGGTGTTTTCCGACACCCGGAAAGCCAGAGTGTAAGCCGCGGGAAAAGCCACCGTCATGACCACCAGCGTTGCCAGCGTCGCTAGCCCGATGGTCAGCCCATAAGAGTCCCAGAAATAATCGCGGCTCATCATCTTGAGCCAGTTCTTCATCTCAAACGCTTCGGTCATGCGATAATTGCGCACGATAAAGAACGACATCGCCACAAGGAAAAATAACGGGGCAACAAAAAAAAGCCCCTGCCACACCACGATGGGCAAACGCAGCGCGTGTTTGAACAGCCGCGATCGCCTGTCTGGCGTTATAGTCGCGCGCCCGGTAGACGGCATCTGTGGTGATTGATCGGAGACCGACATAGTTTCCGTTATCCCGGGATAAATGATTTTGAATATGCTGTCAGGACAGGGGATATCCCCTGTCCTGTATAATCTGGATTATGCGTAATCATGCATTTTTATATTCAGACCAGAAATCGTTCCAGTCCTCGAGCGTTTGCTGCACCGGAATGTTACGGTAATGGATACGACCATCTTTCACTAGGCTGATCGGATCATTTGCCATGCCATCAACCTGGCCTGTGCGTTCAGCCTCTTTACGGTCAACCTCATTGAGCTTGGCGCGGCCTGATTTGGTGATCGCAAACCCCGGATAGGCTGCCATCTGCGCAGATTTAACCTGCCCTTCTGGCGACAACATATATTGGATGAACTTCTTTACGATATCAGCTTTTTCTGATCCTTTGCCGATACAATAGGACTCGGTCCACTGGATACCACCTTCTTTTGGCACCACAGATCCAACCGGTGCGCCATCCTTTTCAAGCACGCCGGTGATCCAGTCACCAATGCCACACATCGCCAGCATTTCACCATTTTTCAGTGAATTAAATGTCCCACCATAATCGAAATATCCACCAACCTGCGGACGCAGAGACAGAGTTGTATCCTGCACCTTATTCCACTGGCTATCGGACAAATCCCAGAGACCCGCGCCATTGCCATCATACAAGCTCATCATGCCCAGGCTCGGCAAATGCCAGTCAAAATGGCCAACTTTGCCCTTGACTTCATCTTTCCAGAAACAGGCATAGCTCATAGCTTCTTCAGCCGAAATCGCATTCTTGTTGTAGGACACACCAAGATGGCCAAAACGCACCATCATTGAAAAGAGTTTATCATCTTTCCAATGACCAGGAAAATTCTGAAAATCCTCATAGAGCATGTCGTCAAACGGGTAATCAGCGGCGTTCAATTCTTCAATATACCCGGCCGCATTCAGCTGCTGGACAAATTCACCATCCGACAAAATAACATCATAAGTGCCAGCCGGAGACTGCGCGATCAAACCAAGCATGTTATCGCCACCTGCGTAATATTTTGGCTTAAATTTCACATTATTTGCGGCCTCAAATTCAGCGACAACATCTGGCTCACCATGGCCATACCAAGCCAGCATATTGATCTCAACAGGAGCCGCCCAGGCGCGTGAGATAAATGGGGTGGACAATGCTGTGGCCGCACCATAGGCCAGCATGCGCCGACGTGACAACCTTGACGTTAAGACTGATTTGTAAGTGTTCTTCATGACCCGAGCTCTCCTTTGTTTTCATCTACAGCCTTTTAAGTTTTGACCAGATCCACTATGATTGCAAAAGAATCATTCAAAAATGTGATCACCACACCAATGTAACCGAACTGCGAACAGGTCACACACATCCATTGACCGGATTCATAAAGATCACATAAAGGCCCACTGGAATAAAGGATTAACGGGTGAACAGGTCTGAATTTCATCATTTTTTTGGGTCTGATGCGCCGATCATTTTACCGGTAATCCATGTCCTGACGCATGATCAGGCAGCCAGCAATATCGACAAATTAATAGCTGCCGGAATCCGCGGATGTTTTCTCATCAATCATGACTTTGAAGTGGCGACATTCCTGCCAATCATTCGAACGATTCGCACGCAATATCCGGATTTCTGGATTGGCGTTAATTTTCTGGCGGTCAACGGGGGTGATGCCTTTCCGATCCTCGCTGAGCTTGCGGAAGCTGGCTGTTTGATTAATGCCTATTGGGCGGATGATGCCCGCATTGATGAGCGCGAAAATTTCCAAACAGAAGCGGAAAGGATTTCGCAGATCCGGCATGAGAGCAACTGGACAGGACTGTATTTTGGCGGCACAGCCTTTAAAAAACAACGCCCGGTACATGCCGATGATTATGCAACTGCCGCGCAGATTGCTGGCGGCTATATGGATGTGGTGACGACCTCGGGGGTCGCCACAGGCAACGCTGCCGAGATCAGTAAAATTGCGACATTCCGCAACGCCCTGCCGGAAGCGCCGATTGCTCTGGCATCTGGTATCACGCCTGAAAATGCCGCTGATTATGCGATGATAGATTGCTTCATGGTTGCAACCGGCATCAATTTTACCGATGATTTCTACACGATTGATCCGGCAAAACTTGATTTGCTTATGTTAAGATGTGAAGCCATGGGAGTCCAACAATGACCAGCAAAAAAATAAATCTCAATGGCCATGCAAAGCCAGACAGATGGTATCTTAGCATCATGTCTCCCAATACTAAGGGAGAAAAATTCGCCTGGCTTGACCCGACATCCATTTATATTAATGGCGAAGCATTTCACGATTTACTTGATGATCTCGTGGCAGACCTCGACAGCGTTAAATGCGATGTTGTTGCCGGCTTGGATGCCATGGGATTTGTCCTTGGATCGGCGCTTGCCGCGCGGATTGGTGTAGGCTTTCTGCCGATCCGGAAAACCGGCAAATTATGTGTCGACACTGACAGCGTCAGCTTTTCAAACTATTCTGGCCGCACGCAAGATATGGAAATGCGCCAGCCTGCTTTTGCCGTCGGAACAAAGGTTTTACTAGTGGACCAATGGATCGAAACCGGTGGTACTATGGACGGTGCCATTCGTCTAGTCGAGCGCCAGGCTGGCGAGGTCGTTGGGCTGGTGGCTATCGCCATGGAAGAGAATGACAAAACCGCTAGCTATCGCCAACGCTTTGCCTGTGTAACAGCAGTCAGGCCCGGTTCTGATTTGCAGCAACAATGCAATCGCCAGAGCCTTGATAGCTTTGCCCACTACACCCCAGAACTGGCTTTTCCAAAAATCAGAACGCGCTGAAAAACGGCGGGTTTTTCATAATATATGAACAGCATCACGCCACCGGCCTTCTTATTGCGCCACAATATTGGAAAGAGACAGCAATTCACCAGAAGATGTCTTTAATTGAAAAATCAATTCGTTCTGGCCTTGCCGCACCTCGATTGGCTCCTCAATTCCGATTCTATCAATACAGCTGGCAATGAATTGCGGGTTAGGATGCAGCAAAATAATATTTTGAAGTGTGGTGCCATTTTCCGGCAGCCGGTTCGCCGGGTTGCGGCCATTTGGCCATTCAATAAAACTGGGCAGCAATCCCGACTCGGCAAGACTGCCATCATCAGGAATGGTCAACCACCATTCCAGATCATCGCGCGTGACCTTGGTGATCCGCCCCGCATCATAACCACATTTTTCGGTCGCCTGATGAATGTCATCAACCGCCACAACCCAGCATAATGGCTGTGGCGATATCGCCAGTTTCTGCCTTGTGCGGTCATCATCAAGTGAAAACCAGCGGCGCCGGCCAATATCACCTGTTGTGGCTGCGGCGTCATGGTCAATGGCAATGGCCTCGAGATAGATGCTGTTTTGCAACCGTAAAAGCCTGTTATGCGTTGCCATCATCTGATGCTGTCCACCAGCGGAAAAGCTGGCAGCCAGCATAGCCTCAAGATATGCCGTGCCGCTATCAAGCTGATCACAGCCAAAAACAATATGGTCAATGACAGCCTGTTTAGGCTTACCAGTATCAACAGTCTTCATCACGCGCGCCTCTTGGTGTCTGATAGGGGTATCTGATAAGGGCAGCCCCTAATCAACAAATACGGCAAAATCATCAATCGCCACGCGCGCCGAATGCACCTCATTGATCGGGGCGGATTGATCCTCAAATCCAATGGCCAGACCACAGGCCAGCATGAACATGTCGGGCGCGCCAGTGGCCTGGCGTACCGTTTCGTGAAAAAATGTCCAATATCCCTGCGCACATGTCGCCATACCATGTTCTTCACAAAGCAGCATCACGCTTTGCAGATACATGCCAAGATCCATCCATTGGCCATAGCTGAGCGAGCGGTCGATGTAGGCAAACAGACCGACCGGCGCATTAAACATCAGCGCATTTTTTGCAAATTGACCGCGGCGTTTTTGTTTATCCTCGCGCGGGATGCCCAACACCCGGTATAGATCCTCACCAATCGCCTGCCGGCGCTGGTCATACACATCCTTTAGCGGTTTTGGATACACCTGATATTCGGGTGTCGGCATCGGTGCCTGATCGTCGATATGCTGACGGGTGGCCTGTTTCAGCGAGGCCAGCGCATTGCCGGTCAACACGTAAATCTGCCATGGCTGTAAATTGCCATTTGACGGTGCCCGTGCGGCGCCTGCGATGATTGACCGGATGATTTCGGCATCAACCGGACGATCCAGAAATGCACGACATGACTTGCGGTTCCGCAGCGCCTGTTCAACCCGCATCATCAGCTCCCATTATCCTGCACCAAAATAATTGCGGTTTTTCATTGACCCGGCACCAGCCTAACAGGCCTCAATGATCAGCGCCATGCCCTGACCAACACCAATACACATGGTACACAGCGCATAGCGACCACCGCGGCGGCGTAATTCATAGGCCGCGGTCATCACCAAACGCGCACCCGACATGCCAAGCGGATGCCCCAGTGCAATCGCCCCGCCATTCGGATTCACATGCGGCGCATCATCCGCCACGCCTAATGCACGCAGACAGGCAAGCCCCTGTGCGGCAAAGGCCTCGTTTATTTCAATGAGATCCATATCATCAATGGTCAGCCCGGCTTTGGCCAGCGCTTTTTGGCTTGCCGGCACCGGGCCAATGCCCATAATGCGCGGCGATACACCCGCCGTTGCCGTTGCCACAATACGGGCAAGCGGCGTCAGACCATGCGTTGCCAGCGCCGATTGTGACGCCAGCAACAACGCCGCCGCACCATCATTTATCCCGGACGCATTGCCGGCTGTCACCGTCGATCCATCACCATTGACACCGGGCAACCGGGCCAGCTTGTCCAATGTGACACCAGCGCGCGGATGCTCATCACGATCCAGCGTAACAGTGTCGCCGGATTTTTGCGTGATGCTCAGCGGGGTGATTTCCTCGGCAAATACACCCGCCATTTGCGCGCTGGCGCAACGCTGTTGCGAGCGCAGCGCAAACGCATCCTGATCTTGCCGGCTGACCGCATAATCCCGCGCCACATTATCGGCTGTTTCCGGCATTGAATCGACGCCATGAATGGCCTGCATTGCCGGGTTCACAAAGCGCCAGCCGATTGTCGTATCAAAAATTTGCTGGCTGCGGCTATAGCCATGCTCGGCCTTTGACATGACAAGGGGGGCGCGGCTCATGCTTTCAACACCGCCGGCAATGGCAAGCTGGTAGTCACCCAGGCGAATGCCCCGCCCGGCGAGCGCCACCGTGTCCATGCCCGATGCACAGAGCCGGTTGATGGTGCTGGCCGGCACCTCGACTGGCACACCGGCAAGAAGCGCCGCCATCCGCGCGACATTGCGATTATCCTCACCAGCCTGATTGGCACAGCCAAAACTGATCTCGTCAATCGCCGCGGGGTCGAGTGATGCATTGCGGGACAGCAATGCGCGGATTACATGCGCTGCCAGATCATCCGGCCGCACCGATGCAAGGCCGCCGCCAAACCGGCCAATCGGGGTGCGGGTTGCATCACAAATAAAAGCGTCCATCATTTGTCCTGTCCTGACTGTCTGTTCACCCGGCCCTGATAATTTTTAAGACCCCGGCTGTCTTATAGTCTACACACCAAGATAGCGTGATTTCAAATCAGTCGTGGCCAGCAGCGATTTTGAATCGCCATGCCACACCACGCGGCCTTTATCGAGGATATAGTGATGGTCGGCGAGTCTGGCGATCGCATCAAGATTCTTATCAATAATCAGAATCGACTGGCCGTCCTGTTTCAGGCGTTGCAGACAATCCCAGATCTGGCTGCGAATGATTGGGGCCAGCCCTTCGGTGGCTTCATCGAGGATCAACAGCTTTGGATTGGTCATCAAGGCGCGACCAATGGCCAGCATTTGCTGTTCACCACCAGACAAATGATTGCCGGCATGATCCAGCCGCTCGGCCAAGCGCGGGAAAAGATCAAGCACCCGATCAAGATGCCAGGAGGTGCCAGACTGATCAGCCGGCGGCCGAAAAAATGTCTGCAGATTTTCACGCACCGTAAGATTTGAGAAAATCTGCCGACCTTCTGGCACCAGCCCAATGCCAGCCCGGGCAATGTCAAATGACGGGCGCGCCGGCCGCGCATCACCAAAGCGGCTGATCCGTCCGGCGAGCAGCGGCAATTGCCCCATGATGGTGCGCACGGTCGTTGTTTTGCCCATGCCATTGCGCCCCATTAATGATACGCAGGCACCGGCGTTAACCGTCAGGCAGACGCCAAACAGAACCTGCCCGGCCCCATATCCAGCGTCTATATGATCGAGTTCCAGCATCGCTATTCGCTTCCCAGATAGGCAGCCCGCACAGCCGCATCATGGCTGATCTGGTCAGCTGTACCAGTGGCGATGACCGCCCCTTCAACCAGAACCGTTATGCGGTCAGCAAGGCGGAATACCGCATCCATATCATGTTCGATCAGCAGGATCGCGACGGTGCCGCGCAGATCATTGATAATCTGGCTCATGCGCTGGCTTTCCTGCTGGCCTGCCCCGGCCATCGGCTCGTCCAACAACAACAGATCCGGCCGGGTGGCCAGCGCCAGCGCCAGTTCCAGCATCCGCCGCTCGCCATGCGCCAGGTCGCTGGCCCGTGCCGCAGCACGGTCATCAAGACCCACCCGGTTTAAAATTTTATGCGCACCCGTTTGCAGATCCGGATCATCAAAGGCCGGATGCAGAAAACGGAAACTTTGGCGAAGACGCGCCTGTTCGGCAATGATCGCATTTTCAAGAACGGTAAAATCCATCAGCACATTGCTGATCTGGAACGACCGGCCAATACCAGCCTGCACCCGGTCAGCAACCGACAAGCCGGTAATGTCGCGCCCGTTTAACAGCACCGTCCCGCTATCGGGTTTCAGGGCACCATAGATTTGCTGAATCAATGTTGTTTTGCCCGCACCATTTGGCCCGATCAGCGCATGGATTTCACCCGCATTGACGCAAAAGGATAAATCACGGGTCGCCTGCAACGCGCCAAAAGATTTATGCAGATTCTGCAATTCGAGGACAGCCTTGCTCATCTCCGGTCTGCCCCTTTACCAGCGGCATTGTGCGCCACATACCAGCGCCAGATTATGCCGCTCAAC
>JADHLR010000068.1 GCA_016780525.1 Candidatus Puniceispirillum sp. | reverse complement strand
GCACAGCTCAATGAAGATGTTGAATTAATCAAATCTATTCTTTCCAGCTAGCTGAACACGCCGCATGGCGGCAGCATTACTGAATGCGCCGCATGGCGGCGCTGCTCGCCAGCGCAAAACCCAGCCATAACAATAGCCCTAAAAAGCACCAAAAAATGGCCCGAAAAATGGCCGGAAAACGGGCTGATTCGCAAGTTGGTGCGAATCGGGATGATAACAATATTTTGATGCTTGTTTGTTAATCTCATGCTATATTTTGTAGAGTGGAAGGCGCGGCATGCTGGCGCTGTCCATGTGGTGCGCGGCAGGGGCCGCGAATCGTTATAACCACTAAAGAGAGAGCTGATGAAACTGACCATTGATCGTATGAGCCTGTTGCGGCCGTTAGGTCATGTCCAATCTGTCGTCGAGCGGCGCAACACCATTCCGATTTTGGCTAATGTTGTGTTGCGGGCTGAGGATGGCCAATTGTCACTGACCGCAACGGACATGGATATGGATATTGCCACCGAGGTTGGGTGCGCCGTTGGTACGTCTGGTACCACCACAATGTCAGCGCATATGCTGTATGATATCGCCCGCAAGCTGCCGGATGGAGCCGAAGTAGAGCTTAGCGTGGCAGATGGTCATGCCAGCATCAGTGCTGGCCGCTCAAGTTTCCGTTTGCCGACACTGCCGGTTGAGGATTTTCCGGCCATCAGCAGCAGTGATCTGCCGGTGAATTTCACGCTGACCGCTGCCGATCTTCGTGACCTGATTGATGCCACACGATTTGCCATATCAACCGAAGAGACCCGCTATTATTTGAACGGCATTTATTTTCATAAGGCAGAAAATGGTGATTTATGCGCCGTCGCCACGGACGGTCATCGTCTGGCGCTGACGCGTCAGGCCTTGCCGGAAGGGGCATCGCAAATGCCGTCTGTTATTCTGCCACGCAAAGCTGTTGGCGAATTGCGCAAGCTGCTGGATGATTATGATGGCGAGGTATCGGTTGGCCTGTCTGAAACCCGCGCCGAATTTGGCTTTGGTGCGGTACGGCTGACCAGCAAATTGATCGATGGCACTTTTCCTGATTATACCCGCGTGATTCCGACAGGCAATGACCGGATCATGCAGGTTGATGCCGCCTCTTTTGCCGCCGCGGTTGACCGGGTGTCGACAATCTCATCAGAAAAATCACGCTCGGTGAAAATGGGTCTCAAACCGGGGGTGCTGACATTGTCAGCAAGCAATACCGATGCCTCAAGCGCCATTGAAGAGATCGAAGTCACCTATGATGGGGTGGAAATGGATATTGGCTTTAATGCACGATATCTGCTCGATATTGCGGCGCAGGTGAATAACGACATTGTTGAATTTGCGCTGGCTGATCAGGGATCGCCTAGTCTGGTTCGTGCGCCGGGTGATGATGCCAGCTTGTTTGTGCTGATGCCGATGCGTGTGTGAGTAAGATGTGAGCGTTCTGTCGCACTCCATAACAGCGCCAGCGGCGCTTGCGATTGATAATCTGCATCAGCAGAAACGCCTATGGCTGTCGAAATTGATGGTTGATAATTTTCGCAACTATCGTCGGGCGCAATTGCAGCTTGCGGCGCCAGCTGTTGTTTTGACAGGGCCGAATGGTGTTGGCAAAACCAATTTGCTGGAAGCTGTTTCGCTTTTGGCGCCAGGGCGTGGCATGCGACGGGCGCGGCGTGAACATTGGCCGAATACGGCATCAGGCACATCTGATTGGGCGGTGGCGGCAACGGTACAAAGCGCCGATGGCGATGTGCAAATCGGGTCTGGTGTGGCGGTTGACGCGGCACAGGCGGCACGGGTGATGCGGCTTGAAGGACAGAATGTATCACAGACCGAGATTGGCGGTTATATCACGGTGTCCTGGCTGGCACCGCATATGGACGGGATTTTTGTCGATAGCCCCGGTGCGCGGCGGCGGTTTCTGGATCGTTTGGTGATTGCGTTTGACCCGGCCCATATCGGTCGTATGGCGCGCTATGAAAAAGCCCTGCGGCAACGGGCTTATCTGTTGTCTGAAGCCAGTGGTGACACGGCCTGGGTGCAGTCAATCGAGGCGATCCTTGCCGAAACCGCAGTGGCGGTGACAGCGGCGCGACAGACGCTGATACGCGATCTGAACCAAGAGGCGGAAAAAGGCTGGCTTGGCTTTCCGGGGGTACAGCTCAGCCTTGTTGGTGATACCGAACAATGGCTGGCGGATATGCCGGCTCTGCAGGTAGAGGATAAATTGATGGCGGCGGCCAAAACAGCACGTCTGGCGGGTGATTTGGCGATGCCCGGGCCACATGCCAGCGATCTGCAGGCGCTGCATCTGGCCAGTAAAACACCTGCCTATCTGGCCTCAACCGGCCAGCAAAAGGCGTTGCTGATCGCGGTGGTTATGGCACATGCCAGACTGCAGGAACGGCGCCTTGGCAGGTCGCCCATTATGCTGCTGGACGATGTGGCGGCGCATCTTGACGCGGATCGCCGCTCCGCACTCTTTGAGGCTGTCAGCCTGCTTGGCGGGCAATGCTGGTATAGTGGCAGCGATCAACAGCAATTTGACGATCTAAGAGGCAAAGCCCAATTTATTGAAATGCGACCAGCGTCGCGGTCTGACCAGACGCCAGAGTTTGAGGTAAAGTGATGAGTGAAGGTGATATGGCTGAAAACGAAGCCGCTTATGGCGCAGATTCGATTAAGGTGTTGCGCGGTCTGGACGCTGTTCGCAAGCGCCCCGGCATGTATATTGGCGACACCGATGATGGCTCCGGGCTGCATCACATGGTCTATGAGGTTGTCGATAATGCGATTGATGAGGCGCTTGCCGGGCATTGTGACATTGTCGAGGTAAAGCTGAATAAGGATGGGTCGGTGACGGTCACTGATAATGGCCGGGGCATTCCGGTTGATATTCACGCTGAAGAGGGCGTTTCGGCAGCCGAAGTGATCATGACGCAGCTGCATGCCGGCGGTAAATTTGATAATAATTCCTACAAGGTCTCGGGCGGATTGCACGGGGTCGGCGTTTCGGTTGTTAATGCCTTGTCCGAATGGCTTCAGCTGACCATTTTTCGTAACGACAAAAAGCATCAGATCGGCTTTAAAATGGGCGATGCTGATGGCCCGCTGGAAATTTTAGGTGAGGCTGACGGGCAAAGCGGGACGCATGTGACCTTTATGCCGTCGCGGGAAATTTTTGCGCATGTTAATTTTGAATTTTCGACTCTTGAACACCGGCTGCGTGAGCTGGCATTTTTGAATAGCGGCGTCCGCATCCGCTTAACCGATGAGCGGCCAGCCGAAAATCTGGTCTCGGAATTTTACTTTGATGGCGGGCTGACAGCTTTTGTTGACTATCTTAACCGGTCGCGCACTGCCTTGCATGAGATCATCACCGCTGATTCCAGCCGCGATGACATAACCGTCGAGCTGGCGCTGGCCTGGACTGATTCATTTCATGAAAATACGCTGTGTTTTACCAATAATATTCCGCAACGTGATGGCGGCGCACATCTTGCCGGATTCCGTGGCGCGATGACCCGTGTGGTCAATAGCTATGCACAGGAAAGCGGTATTGCCAAACGTGAAAAAGTCCAACTGACCGGCGAAGATGCGCGCGAAGGGCTAACCGCGATTGTGTCGGTTAAAGTGCCGGATCCAAAATTTTCCTCACAGACGAAAGACAAGCTGGTGTCGTCCGAAGTGCGGCCGGTTGTGGAAAATGCGGTGGCAGACTGTCTGAACCAATGGTTTGAAGAACATCCGAGCGAAGCCAAGCGCATTGTGTCAAAAGCCTATGAAGCCGCCGCAGCGCGTGAGGCCGCCCGCAAAGCCCGCGATTTAACCCGCCGCAAGGGTGTTATGGATGTGGCGAGCTTGCCCGGAAAGCTGGCTGATTGTCAGGAACGTGACCCGGCAAAATCTGAGGTGTTTCTGGTCGAGGGTGACTCGGCGGGGGGATCGGCCAAACAAGGTCGGGATCGCGCGAATCAGGCGATTTTGCCGTTGCGTGGTAAAATTCTGAATGTTGAACGTGCCCGTCTTGATAAAATGCTGTCGTCCGCTGAAATCGGCACGCTGATCACGGCAATTGGCGCTGGCATTGGCAATCATGAGATGGATGTTGAAAAAATTCGCTATCACAAAGTGATTATCATGACCGACGCTGATGTGGATGGCAGCCATATCAGAACATTGTTGCTGACGTTCTTTTTCCGGCATATGCGCCCGCTGATTGAAAAGGGCTATCTGTATATTGCGCAGCCACCGCTGTTCCGCGCGAAACGGGGACAGTCTGAAGTCTATTTAAAAGACCAGCGCGAGCTGGATGGCTATCTGGTCGATGCCGGTTTGAAAGATGCGGTTTTGACAATTGCGGATGGACAGCAGTTGGCCGGCCCGGATCTAGCCGAGGTCACTGGCCAATCGGTCACCGCCAGCCGGATGATCGAGGCTGTCGGGCGGCAGGTCGGAAACCGTGATGTGGTTGAACAAGCGGCGATTGCCGGACTGTTGAATATGTCCGTTTTGAACAATGCAGAGGCGGCGGACTATCTGGCCAAACGGCTTGAGGCGATCGCCACTGTTTTGGAAAAAGGCTGGCAAGCGAGCATTGAGGATACCGCGCATGGGCAAGCCATTGTGGTGCAGCGGCGGTTGCGCGGAATCACCGAGCGCCATGTGATTGACCAGCGTATTGTCAGCCTTGCTGAAGCGCAGCATCTCGACACCATGGCGGCGCATCTGCAATTGCATTATGGCAAGCCGGCACAGTTCCGCTTTGGCGCACAGAGCATCGAGATAAATGGCCCGACCGCACTGGCGCAAACGGTCTTTCAGACCGGCCGCAAGGGGGCGCAGATTTCCCGCTATAAGGGTCTTGGCGAAATGAATCCAAGCCAGCTTTGGGAAACCACACTTGATCCGGATCAGCGGATTTTGCTGCAGGTGACAATCGATCAGGAAGATGATGCAGATAACGCCTTTTCGACTTTGATGGGTGAAGCTGTTGAGGAGCGCCGTAACTTCATTCAGGAAAATGCGTTGCGCGTCGCTAATCTTGATGTTTAGCGGTGCGCATGGCGTATCGGCTGCCGGCGCGCCATGAACACCGACCCGGCATATCGTGGGCCGATTGATCCACAGGCTATTTTTGTTATTCGCTGGCTCGCGGTGGCCGGGCAATTGGCCGCGCTGTTATTCACCCACAGCTTTTTAGAATTTGACTTGCCGCTTTACCCGGCGCTGGCTGTTGTTGGCTGTTCCGCCATTGTCAATTTCTGGCATATACATGCGGCGCAAAAGCGCTCTCTCTATCAGCAGGCGAGTTTTCTCGAACTTGGCTTTGACGTTATCCAGTTGGCGGCACTGCTCTATCTGACAGGCGGTCTGTTAAATCCGTTTTCGGTCATGATTTTGGCGCCTGTTGTTGTCTCTGCAGCTGTGTTGCGCCGTCAATCGACGTTGCTGTTGGTTGGGTTAGTGGCCGCTTCGGTGAGCTTTCTGGCGATGTATAATTATCCGCTTGATTGGGGACAGCCCGTACAATTCCCGTTTCAATATCTGGCTGGGGTATGGCTGGCGTTAATTTTATCCAGCGGTTTTATCGCTGGTTACACCTGGTGGGTCGCGTCGAGTGCGCGGCGCTTATCGGGCACATTGGCGGAGGCCAACCTGGCATTAATGGAGGAACAGCAAAGCCGCGCGCTTGGTGCTCTGGCAACCAGTGCTGCGCATAAATTGGGGTCACCGCTGAATACGATAACGGTCATTGCGCATGAATTGGATCGTGAAGTTGACCCAAATGATCCGATATATGACGATATTCAGCTGCTGCGTACCGAAGTCGAGCGCTGCCGGGTGATTTTGAGCGAAATTGACAGCCATACAAGTGTAAAGGCGCTGGCGGCTGAGTCACCTGAGCCGATCACCGCAATGATTGAAGAGATTATTTACAGCCGGCTATCGCAAAATCAGACAAATTTCAAACTTGTCTATAGCCGCGAAAATGCAGTTCCGTTGTTGTGGCGTCGTCCGGAACTTGTTCATGCTCTGGAAAATCTATTACAGAATGCGCTGGAGTTTTCGGCACATGATGTGACGATAAACATTGAATGGACGGCTATTGATCTCCATATAACCATTGTTGATGATGGTATTGGCTTTAACGCGGCAACCTTGGCGCGGGCGGGTCAGCCCTGGAATAGCACCCGCGCTGGCCAGCAAGGACACCGCGGACTGGGTCTGTTTATTGCGCGGAGTTTGCTTGAATCGATAGGCGGCGCAATTAGCTTTGCGAATGATCAACGCGGCGGCGGCAAGGTGAAAATCAGTCTTCCGCGTGAATCAGTTGGGTAACAGGGTATGATGGGCACATCTGCAGATTGGATGTTTAGGTGACTGAAAAAACACTGTTGATTTTGGACGATGATGCCCCGCTACGGAACCGTTTATGCCGGGCGATGGAAACACGCGGCTTTGATGTGATTGATGCCGGCACGGTCAGTGATGGCATCGATCTGGTGCGCAAAACGCCACCTGCCTATGCCATTCTTGATATGAAGCTGGATGATGGGACAGGCCTTAGTCTGGTGCCGGAACTGCGCAAAAAACGTGCCGATTGCCGGATCATCATGCTGACAGGTTTTGGCAATATTGCCACGGCTGTTGCCGCGGTGAAAGCGGGCGCTCTGGATTATCTTCCGAAGCCGGCCGACCCTGATCAAATAGCGGCGGCGCTGTTGCAGACGGGCGGAGACATGCCGCCACCGCCGCAAGACCCAATGAGCGCTGATCGGGTGCGTTGGGAACATATTCAGCGCGTTTATGAACAATGTGGACGCAATGTGTCGGAAACAGCGCGCCGGCTGCGCATGCACCGCCGTACCCTGCAACGTATTTTGAGCAAGCATGCGCCCCGCGATTAACTGAATGCGATTAACCGGATGCGATTAACCCCTATATAATTTATCTCGTATAATTTACCCCCATTCAATTGATCTTATGTCATTGATGCCCGTGTTATTGATATGGTGCTGTGTTGGCGTTTCAATTACGGTAACCTCGCTGATTTGGCTGATGAAGAGCTGCTGCTATGCGTAAATCATACCGTTTCCTGAGTGGTGTAGATAATGCTGATTTTTGTCAGCGTGTCAGCGATGCGCTGGCTGACGGTTATGTGTTATACGGGAATCCTGTTATGGTCATGGACAAGGATGTGCGGGTGGTTGGGCAGGCCGTTATCTTGCCTGAAATGATCGTCACAACAACTGACTTTGCTGACCAGGAAAGATCCAATGACCGGTAAAGAATATCGCACAGCCACCAAGCTTGTGCGCGGCGGCCTCAACCGTTCGGCGCATCAGGAAACATCCGAAGCGCTATATTTAACATCCGGGTTTGTTTATAGCTCGGCCGAAGAGGCGGCGGCGGCGTTCCGTGATGAAGCCGATGTTTTTGTCTATTCGCGTTACGGCAATCCGACAGTCAAAATGTTTGAGGATCGGCTGGCATTGCTTGAGGGGGCACAAGCCTGCCGCGCAACCGGCAGTGGCATGGCGGCGGTTTTTGGTGCGCTGGCTTGCCAGCTTGAAGCGGGCGACCGGGTGGTGGCGAGCCGTGCTTTGTTTGGCGCCTGTCACGCTGTTTTGACAAAAATTCTGCCACGCTGGGGAATCCAGACCGAGTTGATTGACGGTACCGATCTGGCTGCCTGGGAAACGGCATTGTCGCAGCCGGCAAAATTGGTGTTTTTGGAAAGCCCGTCCAACCCGGTTCTTGAGCTTGTCGACATTGCGGCTGTGTCAAAGCTGGCGCATAAAGCTGGCGCGCTGGTGATGGTGGATAATGTGTTTGCCTCGCCATTGTATCAAAAGCCATTGGCACTTGGTGCGGATATTGTGATTTATTCGACGACGAAGCATATTGATGGTCAAGGCCGGTTGCTTGGCGGTGCTGTCCTAGGTTCACGTGATTTTGTCGAGGATGTATTTTTACCATTCTATCGGCAGACCGGTGCGGCGATTAGCGCATTTAATGCGTGGGTGATGGTCAAAGCACTCGAAACCCTGCCGTTACGCGTGGCGGCGCAAAGCCAGAATGCGGCGAAAATTGCTGATTGGCTTTTTCAGCACCCTAAAATTCGCAAAACCAGCTATCCTGGGCATAGCAGCCATCCGCAACATGCCTTGGCGAAAAAGCAGATGTCGGGCTTTGGCAGCTTGCTGGCGTTTGAGCTTGACGGC
>JADHLR010000067.1 GCA_016780525.1 Candidatus Puniceispirillum sp. | reverse complement strand
GACAGTTGCAACCGGCAGCCGGCCTTGGCGGCGTTCATGTGTTGCGCAACCCGGATGACGCCGCAGCATTGCGCGATGCCATGCAAACCACAACAACAGCGGTGGTCATCGGTGGCGGCTATATTGGGCTTGAGGCGGCGGCCAGCTTTGCCAAGGTCGGATTAGACGTGCAGGTTATAGAAGCCGCCAACCGCTTGCTGGCGCGGGTGGCCAGCCCGGATATGTCGGCTTTTTTCATGGCGCTGCACCAGCATCACGGGGTGCGGATTCATATCGGTGCGGCCGGAACAGATATTCATCACCACGATGGTCATTTCAACGGCGTCACGCTTGCCGATGGCCAGCATATCGCCGCCGAATTGCTGGTTGTTGGTATTGGCGTGGCGCCTGATTCTGCATTGGCAGAGGCCGCCGGTGCAGCCACGCGTAATGGTATTTTGGTTGATCGGCATATGCGCACGACAATCGATGATATCTATGCCATTGGTGATGTTGCGCTGATTGATGGTGCGGCGTTGCGGATCGAGTCGGTGCATAACGCCCAGGACACGGCGGCGCGTGCCGCCGCAGATATGACCAAAACACCATTGCCGGAAAATACTATTCCATGGTTCTGGTCAGAACAATATGATGTCAGGCTGCAATCGGCCGGCATTGTGCCGGTGACCAGTGCGGCTGTGCAATATGCGGTGCGGCCGGGAAAGCGTGAAGGCGGGTTGTCGGTCTGGAGTTACGATCAGGGACAGTTGGTCGCGGTTGAGGCGGTGCGCGATCCGGCTGCCTATATGCTCGGTAAAAAATGTCTGGAAAATAATATGTCACCAGCGCCGTCGCAGATCATTGACCCGGCCTTTGACCTGAAACAATTTATTAATGGATAACCCGGCGCTGCCGGAAGTTGGAGTTTTAAGATCATGATGTATGCTGGCGTTGCGAAAACAAATCAGCCGGTGCGCCTCGATATGCGCAGTGATACGGTGACGCAACCAACGGCCGATATGCGGCAAGCCATGGCTGGTGCGGCGGTTGGTGATGATGTCTATGGTGATGATCCGACAGTTAATGCGTTGCAGGACCGGGTGGCACAATTGCTCGGTAAGGAAGCCGGGCTGTTTGTGGCTACCGGAACCCAGTCGAATTTATGCGCCACACTCGCGCATTGTCAGCGCGGCGATGAGATTCTGGTCGGGGATAGCTATCATATTTTTCGGGATGAGGCCGGCGGTGCAGCGGTGCTTGGTGGGGTGATGATGGCACCGGTGCCAACAACATCATCTGGCACCATGCGGCCGGAAGATATCGCAAACACGGTCAAGCCTGACGATGCGCATTGCGCGATGTCTCGGCTGCTATGTTTGGAAAATACGGTGGCCGGTAATGTGCAAACTGTTGCGAGCATCAATCAGCTGGCCGCGACCGGCCATGCGCACGGCCTGGCGGTGCATCTTGATGGTGCCCGCCTGATGAATGCTGTGGTCAAGCTCAACACGTCTGCAGCGAAGGTTGTTGAAAACGTCGATACGGTATCTTTGTGCTTGTCAAAGGGCCTTGGCACACCGGCTGGTGCGGTTTTGGTCGGGCCGGCAGATTTTATCCGTCGGGCGCACCGTATTCGCAAATTGGTCGGTGGCGGCATGCGGCAGATTGGTGTTCTGGCAGCGGCAGGCCTCTATGCGCTCGATCATCATATTGACCGGCTGGCAGATGATCATGACAATGCGCTGCGGCTTGCCGAAGGCTTGGCACAAGTCGCATCGATACATGTAAATCCGGATGATGTGCAGACCAATATGGTGTTTATGCAGCTGCCGGATGGTGCCGCAGATGGCTTGCGCAATCACCTTGCCGAGCGCGGTATTCTGCTGGGTGGTGGCAGCAAGCAGATCCGCTTGGTCACACATTTGGATGTGACGCAGGACGATGTTGCGCTGCTGGTCACGGAGATTTCGGACTATTTTGGGTAGAATCGTCAGTGAATATGACGATTCATGAATATTACACTGATTTTCTGATGCCATTATGTGGCGAGCGAAACCTGACAGAAAAAAGGTGAAGTCAGCCATGTCATTAATGCTTTCGGTTGGTGCGCGGGTGCGCAAAAGTCCATTTTTTAGTTCCGCGCGGAAAGCCGGTTTGGCAGCCGCCAGCGTGTATAATCATATGTATATGCCAACAAGCTATGGGGATCCGGCGGCTGAATATGACCGCTTGGTGAATGGTGTAGCGATGTGGGATGTGGCGGTTGAACGGCAGGTCGCATTAAAAGGCCCGGACGCATTGAAGCTGGCCAGATTATTGACGCCGCGCAACCTTGATGGTCTGACCATCGGGCAGGGCAAATATGTGCCGATCTGCAATTATGACGGGGTGATTATTAATGACCCGGTGCTGTTGCTGGTCGATGATGATGAAATCTGGCTGTCGATTGCGGATAGCGATATTGTGTTGTGGGCATCGGCGATTGCCGGCGCACATAAGATGAATGTGCGGGTGTTTGAGCCGGATGTGTCGCCGCTGGCGATACAGGGGCCAAAATCGGCCGATGTTGTGGCCGCACTGTTTGGTGACTGGGTCAAAGAGCTGAGATATTTTGGGTTTCGAGTGACCGAACTGCAGGGCATACCGCTTGTTGTGGCGCGCTCCGGATGGTCTAAACAGGGTGGATTTGAGCTGTATTTGCGCGATGGCAGTCGCGGTGCAGAATTGTGGGATCTTGTCGCCAAGGCGGGCGCCGCTTATGGCATTGGGCCCGGCACGCCGAATTATGTCGAGCGTCTGGAAAGCGGCCTTATATCCTATGGGGCAGATACCGATGACCGCACCAACCCGTTTGAACTGGGTATGGATAATTTTATCAATCTTGATCAGCCGCATGATTTCATCGGCAAACCGGCCTTGCAAGCGATTAAGGCGGCAGGTGTCAGCCGGCGTTTTATCGGGCTGTTGATCGATGGCGCACCGTTCAAGGGCGGTAATGAGCATCGCTGGGATGTGACATTGAATGGCGCCTATGCAGGATTTGCCAGTGCCTGTGCGTATTCCCCGCGGGTTCAGTCAAATATTGGTGTGGGGATGGTATCGACAGAGGCGATTGCCGCATCAGACGGTGTTGCCATTGTCACCGATGATGGCATCCTGCCGGCGCGAACAGCGTCGTTTCCACTGATTTAGCTTGCTCAAATGACCCGTCTGGAGTGACCATATGGCTGGCGGCCTATGGTCACTAAAAACCATCGTGCATTCTGGGGTTAAGTGCTAGACTTGGCGCATGCATGGACATGAAGCCGAACTGCTTACCACGACCCTGCTGATGCTCAGTGCCATCGGTTGTGGGCTGATTTTGAAATTTGTCAGACAGCCGCCGCTGGTTGGCTATATTCTGGCCGGGTTGTTTATCGGGCCTTCCGGTCTGGGGCTGATCGATTATTCGGCGGAGATTTCTTCGCTTGCCGAGCTAGGCATTATTTTACTGCTTTTCATCATTGGCATGGAACTCTCGGTTAAGGCGTTTCTATCGGTGGTGCGACCGGCGGTCATCGCGACTATGGCGCAGATTATGTGCAGTATTTTTCTGGCGCTTTCTGGTGAGTTTTTATTTTGCCTGGTCGGTGCCGCAAATTCTGCTTGTTGGCTTTATTCTGACCCTATCGTCGACTGCGGTTGCGCTGATGGTGCTTGACTCGCTGGGGCTGTTGCGGGCGCATGTTGGCCAGCTCACCGTTGGCGTGCTTGTCGCCCAGGATATCGCTGTTGTGCCAATGCTGGTATTTGCCGGTGCCGGTGCCGGGGTTTTGGCAGAGTGGCCGTTGCTGGTGACGCGGATTGGGCTGGCGGTGACCGTATTGGGTGGGCTGCTATTTTGGATTGCGCGGACATCGCGGTTGCGGTTGCCGTATGGCCAGGTGTTGGAAAACAATGTCGAATTATCAGTCCTGCTTGGGTTGGGGCTGTGTTTTATGGCGGCCAGCCTGACCGGCTTTATGGGTTTGTCACCGGTGTTTGGCGCGTTTTGCGCGGGTCTTGCGATCAGCCATACAAATTTGCGCAAACCGATATTAAACGCCACGCATCCGCTGCAATCGCTTTTGATCGTGATTTTCTTTGTGTCGATTGGCCTGTTGGTTGACCTGAAATATGTCGCCGCGCATTGGGGGGTGATTTTGGCTGTGACAGTCGCAGTGCTGTGCCTCAAAACAATTTTGGGAGGGGTGCTGTTATATGTCGGCGGTGAACCGATTGGGCGGGCCCTTGTGTCCTCGCTGATCACCCCACAAATCGGCGAGTTCAGCTTTGTATTGACGACAACCGGCGTTGCCTCTGGCATTTTTATCAGTCAGGAAGCCGATTTTTTGCTGGCCGTGATTGCCGCCAGTCTGTTTGTCTCACCGATCTGGTCGAATGTTTTGCATTATCTGGTGGTACGGTCAAAAATACATCTTCTTGGTGAGCCGACAAAGCTATCAAATGCGCCAGGTTAAGACAAAAGCCGTATGCCATACGTAAAAATGGCCGCGCATGTGGCATGGCGGCCATTACCTAATCACGGCGATTTAAACCGGTTAGTGGTTTTGTAGCAGTTTTAAGTGTTAGTCGACAAGACCAAGACCGACAGCGGCCATTTTTCCATTACGCTGCTCTTCAAGATCATAGGTCACTTTCTGACCTTCATTCAGGCCATTCAGACCGGAATTTTGAACTGCAGTGATATGCACAAACACATCATTGTCGCCATCATCTGGATTGATAAAACCGTAACCTTTTTGGGTGTTAAACCACTTGACAGTACCCTGTGCCATTTATTTAGTCTCCAACTTCAGCTTAGACCCGCCGTTAGTCTGCAAGCTGTTTATTTCTGAACGCGACTTCTATGCGGCTTTGAATCTTTAGTTGGATCCTAGTCTCATAAAGCCATTCGGCATTATGCATATGGGGACAGCAAGATATAAAGTCAATCATTAAATCAATATCGCATGATTTGTCGCCTTGATGCGGGTCTCGAAAAGCTGTCGATAAACATGTATTGTCTGGTGGTTTCGGTAAATAAGTTTATAAATTTTAACCGGTTACCAATATTTTATCTGGCAAAGGATGCGGCATGAACGGATCAGTGCAGAACCGCATGCGCGGCATCATATTTGCCGTAAGTGCCGGAATTTTATGGGGATTTGTGCCGGTTTATATCCATTTTCTCGGCGATGTTGACCCATTTGAAGTTGTCGCGCACCGTTCATTATGGTCGTTTGTTTTGTTGGTTGGTCTGGTGCTATGGCGTCGACAAATGAAACTGGCCCGGCAGATTCTTTGTGATAAAAAATTATGCGCCGGTTTGGCCATTTCCACATTGTTTCTATTGGCCAATTGGACAGTCTTTGTCTACGCCGTGCAATCTGGCCATGTTGTCAGCGCGGCGCTTGGCTATTTTATTTATCCAATTTGCTCGGTTCTGCTTGGCATTGTTGTTTTGGGTGAGCGGCTTGACCGCTGGACATGGCTGGCGCTTGGATGTGTGGCCTGTGGCGTGCTGGCAAAATCAGTGCTGATTGCCGGTGTGCCGTGGATCGCGCTACTGGTCGCCGGGTCATTTGCCCTGTATGCGGTCACACGCAAGCGCCTGAATATTGACCCGATTTTAGGATTATTTGTCGAAACATTGTTGCTGTTGCCGGCGACATTTTTGTTTTCTGGCTGGCTGGCATGGTCGGGTCAATCGCTGTTTTTTGGCGGCGGGGCGCTGTTTGTGGTGCTTGCGCTGTTTGTCGGCGTATTGACGGTGGTGCCGTTAATCCTGTTCCATGCGGGCAACCGGTTGCTCAACATGACGATGTCCAGCCTGCTATTTTACAGCAATCCAACGACCCAGCTGCTGTTTGCGGTATGGCTTCTTGGCGAGGCATTTTCGGTGCAGGATTTGCTGGCTTTCGGGCCAATTTGGTCGGGTATTGCGCTCTATTTCGTAACCCGGCCAAGGCCGGTGCGTCCGGTGATGCCAACCGGGTAAAAAAAATAGCCAGAGCATGGCTCTGACTATCACGATGTCAGGAATGTTGTGCGACGTTCAGTCAGTCAATGACCGCGGCTGATACAATCTGGTCGGGTTCGGCTGGCGGTTCGCCGGCGGCGAGTTTTTCGACCGTATCCATGCCCCGTTCCACCTGACCCCAGACAGTATATTGGCCCGTCAAATGACCACAGCCGTCAAAGCAGATAAAGAACTGGCTATCGCCGCTGTTCGGGTTGGATGACCGTGCCATGCCGACGGTGCCGACGCGGTATTCATAATCGGTAAACTCAGCATCAAGATTGGTGCCTGATCCGCCCATGCCGGTGCCGGTCGGATCGCCGGTCTGCGCCATGAAGCCGGGGATGACCCGGTGGAAAATAATGCCGTCATAAAAGCCGGATGATGCGAGTTCACTAATCCGGTTGACGTGGTTTGGCGCAAGCTCAGGCAAAAATGCAATTTCGACCTGGCCTTGCGTTGTTTCTAACAGCAGTTTTTTGCCAGCTTCGGCAGATGATGTTTCACTCATAAATAATAATCCTATCGCTAAAAATCCAAGTCGCTTTAATTGCATCATTTCGCCTTTTATTACGTCATGTGGTCTAAAACAGGGCGTCAAGCTGTTCATCGGTCAAATTGCCCGGCACCACGGTGATCGGCACCCGGCAGCGCGATGCGCCACGTGCCATCAAAAAAGTGATAAGCGGGCCAGCCGTTTCTGATGTCGTGTCAGCGCCGAGAACCAGCAGGCTGATATCCGGTTCTTCGTCAATCAGTGCCAGCAATTCGTCTTTGATATCGCCTTCGCGCACATACAAGATGGGGGTGCCTTGGGTCAATTGCTGGACATAATCGGCATGTATCGCCATTTTTTCTTCGGCAGCTTCGCGTGCCTCGGCCCGCATCAGTTCACCAACACCGGCCCAATATTCAAATTCGGCCGGGGCAATGCAATACATCAGGGCAACGCGGCCACCAACGGTGCGCGCCCGCCCACAGGCAAATTGCAGTGCCTGGTGCATTTCCTCGCTATCGTCCACGACGACGAGAAACACCGGTTGTTTTTTCTCTGCCTTAGCCATGCATTGTCTTTCAATCGAACCTTTTTAATACACCAAGCCTATGTCGCTATTTGGGTCGCTATTTGCGCCGGAAAGCGACGGCTGCCAGCCAGCCAGCGGCCACCGCAAAAGCGATCGCGAACAAACCATATAACAAAGAATAGTCATGCGCAAAATTATAGATCATCGCACTGAGGCCACCCTTCTGAATATATATATTGGTTTTGTTCTCACTAAATGCAACGCCATTGCGAAACTGTAAAATCCGCACATCGTAGACGCCTGAAGTGACATTGGCCGGCAATTGCACGGTGGCGCGGAACAGCGCTCCTTGCGTCAGCTTTACCGGCCCGATTTCGGATGGCCATAACCCTGTTGCCGCCATATTGCGCGTCAATGATGGCAGCAATGCCGATGCTTGTGGCATATCGCCCGCCGGGTTTGGCCGTGCTGGCTGCACCAGAAGTTGCAGCTTGTCAGCACCGATCTCAAATTGTTCTAAAACCTGTGCATCAGCGATTTCGGCAATGGGCCGGGTGGCCAGAATTTGATATAGCGCCGGTGCGCCTTTCCAGATATGTGTTTCAACATTGATCCAGATGCCGGCGACTTTGGCTTTGCGGTGTTGTGCAATATCTGTTGGCGGGCCGTTGATCACCACAATAATGTCATCGGTATCCTGGCCATCCACCGCGCCAAATAAAAGCAATTCTGTACCGTGAAAGCCGCTGGTGATCGATACATTGGATTGTGACAAATCAGCCACGACACGACCAGCATGGGCGGGCAGCATGTTGGCAGCTAGCAGCGCGCAGGCGGTTAATAGAGGCATCATCGCAGCACGGATCATTTTAACAGTTCCACGCTGAATAGATCATCTGGCCGAATCGCCAGCTCGAAACCGAGTTTCAGACACACCGCTAACACCATGAGCGCAAGCAAGCCACGCAATTGTTCACCGCGCAACAATGCCCCGGCGCGGGTGCCAAATTGGGCGCCGATAACCGCACCAAACAGCAACAGCCCGGCAAGCATAAAATCAACAGTCTGGGTCTGCACAGATTGCAGCAATGTCACATTGGCTGTCACAAAAATGATCTGGAATAGGGATGTACCGACAACGACCGAGGTCGGCATGCCCAGCAGATAGATCATTGCCGGCACCATAATAAAGCCGCCACCAACACCCATAATCGCCGCCAGCAGACCGACAAAGGCGCCAATCGCCAACGGCAAAATGGCGCTGATATAGAGCTTTGAGCGCCGGAAGCGCATTTTCAGCGGCAGACCATGAAGCCAGTTATGTTGGTGTAATTTGCGGCGCGGCGCGCCAGGCCGGCGTGAACGCAAAATAGAGCGCACGCTTTCCAACAGCATCAACCCGCCAATGATGCCAAGAAACACGACATAAGACAGCTTAATCACCAGATCAATCTGGCCGACATCACGCAAATATTTGAACAACATCACGCCAAGTGATGATCCGATAACACCACCAATCAGCAAAATGCCACCCATTTTGAAGTCAACATTGCCACGCCGCATGTGCGCGAG
>JADHLR010000004.1 GCA_016780525.1 Candidatus Puniceispirillum sp. | reverse complement strand
AGCGCTTTTTGTAGATCGAAAATCGTTGGAAATTCGGCGGAGATGACATGGCATAACCCGGCCAGATCGGTGCTTGCCAAAAGCGCCAATGTCGCATGATGAAGCCGTTTCCAGCTCACCATATTCTCGGCGGCGACATGCAACAGCGATTTGTGCGCCAGACCAAGACGTCTGGCCTCATCACGCGCGCGCGCGGCCAGAGCCGGACTCAAATCAACGATATTTGCCATATCCGGGTCTGCAATATCCGGATTTACCATATCAGGTTTAAACTGGCCCGGACTTAACTGGCCCGGATGGGTGTCAGTATCGACAGATTTAGCCGCCGCCAGACATTGTGCAAGCAACTCCGGATGATGTGCCAGACAGTCCGGATGCGCGGTGATATAAGCCACCACATCTTGCTGTGAAAATGGTGATTTATCTTTTGCCATACCCGGTTTCCACCTCTGGGCGCTATTGTGTGATGCGGTTCGTTATGCCAACAGCCGGTTTTGGGGACTGCCGATTTTCAGAATAGCCGGTCTATAGAATAGCCGGTCTATAGAATAGATTGTCCGGTCTTCGCCCAATCCTGTAAAAACGCATCAAGCCCGCTATCGGTAAGCGGGTGCTGATATAAAGCTGTTAGAATTTTCGGCGGCAGGGTGACGACATCTGCCCCGACCAGCGCCGCATCGACAACATGTTGGGTGCTGCGCACCGAGGCAACCAATATTTCGGTTGCGTAATCATAATTTGCATAAATGCTGCAAATCTCCTCGATCAGCCCCATGCCGTCCTGGCCGATATCATCAAGCCGGCCAACAAACGGTGAAATAAAGCTGGCGCCGGCTTTTGCCGCAAGCAGCGCCTGACCGGATGTGAAACACAGCGTTACATTGACTTTTGTACCGGCGTCGCTGAGCGTGCGACAGGTCTGCAATCCGGCTCTTGTCAATGGCACTTTCACCGTAACATTTGGCGCAATCGCCGCCAGTTTCCGGCCTTCAGCAAGCATTGTTTCATAATCAGTGGCGGTGACCTCGGCGCTCACCGGCCCATCAATCACAGCACAGATTTCGGCGATTCGATCCGCAATCTTATGGCCTGACTTGGCAATCAATGAGGGGTTGGTGGTGATGCCGTCGATAAAGCCGGTGTCGCTGAGCGCGGTGATTTCGTCAATATCAGCGCTATCCAGAAAAATTTTCATAATTTATAATCCTGCTATGGACAGATGGCTGCATGCACTTTTTTATAGGGCTTTGCAGATGTGATCGTTTTCACCATATCGCAACCGGTCATGCAAATCCATAACCTTGATACCCGGTGTTATGTCCCGCCGGGATGTCATGCGGCCCTGCAACTGACCTGCGAAAGAGATTGCCCCCAGCGCCATGTCCTCGTCCTTGCCCCCATCATCATCATCGGCATCATCGCCCGGGCCTGTGCGTCGGCCGGAAATTGTTTCGCCGGAAATTGTTTCAGTCGTCGTTGCGACGCCGGTGGCCGGATGTTTTGACTATATTGTTGCTGAACATCTTTCGGTGGTTGCCGGCAGTGTGGTGATGGTGCCGTTTGGCAATCGCCGTTTGCCGGGAATTGTGTTGGGGCCCGGTTCCGGCGATGTGGTCGTGGAAAAATTACGTTGTCTCGAAGACGTGTCTGACGTGCCGGCATTGCCAGCCGCGCTGATACCGTTCATGCAGCGTTTTGCCGATTGGACATTGGCGCCGCTTGGGGCTGTCGCCAAGATGATTCTGAGTCAGCCGGCGGCGCTGGCGCCAGCCGCATTGCAGAAACGTTTTTTCCGGCCGGAAAGCCTGCCGGCCAAGCATCGTATGACGCCAGCCCGGCAGCGCGTTCTGGGGGCATTGGCGGATGGCGTGCGGCTGACGGCAAAGGATCTGTCCGTTGCTGCAGATGTCAGTCCGGCGGTGATCGCCGCTATGGCGGCGCAAGGGCTGCTAGGCGTCGATCACGTGGCGCAAGATCAGCCGCCAGCCGTGCCACGATGTGACTTGCCCGGCTTGACGCTGACCGCGACACAGGCCACTGCGGCAGCTGATCTGTCGGCGATGATCGGCCGGGGATTTGCCACAACATTGCTTGATGGGGTCACCGGCTCGGGCAAAACGGAAGTCTATTTTGAAGCTGTTAAAACAGCCGTGCAAGCTGGCCAGCAGGTGCTGATTCTGCTGCCGGAAATCGCCTTGTCAGCCGCGTGGCGCAGCCGGTTTGCGGCGCGTTTTGGGGTGTCGCCGGTTGAATGGCATTCAGATGTGTCCGCCGCCCAAAAACGCCGCGCCTGGCGATTTGCCCTGACCGGCCAGCTGTCGGTGGTTGTTGGCGCACGGTCAGCCCTGTTTCTGCCGTTTCAGAATCTGGGGCTGATCATTGTTGATGAAGAACATGAACATGCCTTTAAACAGGAAGATCAGGTGATTTATCAGGCGCGTGATATGGCGGTGTTGCGGGCGCGGATCGAAAATTGCCCGATTATTCTGGCCAGCGCCACGCCCTCACTTGAAAGCTGGGTGAATGCCGGTGGCACTGGCAAAGCGCAGCGCTATCGTCACCTGCCACTGCCAGAGCGTGTGCATGGGGCAAGCCTGCCGCAGGTGAGCGCCATTGATCTGCGCAAAACGCCGCCGGAACGGGGTCGCTGGCTGGCGCCGCCGTTGGTCGATGCGATGGCAAAACGCTTGCAGGATGGCGAACAAACGCTGTTGTTTTTGAATCGTCGTGGCTATGCGCCACTGACGCTGTGTGGGGCCTGCGGTGCGAAAGTGACCTGCCCGCATTGTGATAGCTGGATGGTGGCGCATCGACTGGCTGGCCGCATGCGGTGCCATCATTGTGGCCATGAAACGCGGCCGCGTGCCGATTGTGCGCAATGTGGCGAGACCGACAGCATGCAGGCTTGCGGCCCCGGCGTTGAACGGCTTGCTGAAGAAGTGTTGTGGCGGTTTCCCGACGCCAGATTTGCGGTGTTGTCCAGCGATACGGTTGGCACGCCAAAAGCCGCAGAGAGTTTTATCGAGTCGGTTCAGGCTGGCGAGGTTGATATTATTGTCGGTACGCAAATGGCGGCAAAGGGGCATCATTTTCCGAATTTGACGCTTGTTGGTGTGGTTGACGCTGATCTGGGGCTTGCTGGTGGCGATTTGCGGGCGAGTGAGCGCACCTTTCAGATGTTGTCGCAAGTGGCTGGCCGGGCCGGTCGCGAATCGCGCCCCGGTGCTGCGTTGCTGCAGACGCTTGAGCCTGATAACCCGGTTCTGACCAGTTTGCTGAGTGGTGATCGTGACCAGTTTCTGGCACGCGAGGCGGCAGCGCGGGCGCAAGCTGGCATGCCACCCTTTGCCCAGCTGGCAGCGGTGATTTTATCCGCGCCACGCGAAGACAAGCTGCATGAGGCGATGCGGCTGCTGGCGGCCTGCCGGCCAGAATTTGCCAGTGTCGACTGTTTTGGCCCGGCGCTGGCGCCACTGGCCTATCTGAAGGGGCGGCACCGTGCCAGATTTTTGCTTCGCGCTGACAAAACCGTTGATTTGCAGCGCATTTTACGTGGCTGGATTGGTGCGGTGAAACTGCCAGCGCAGGTGCGGCTGCATATTGACGTTGATCCTTATAGTTTTCTTTAGCTGATCAATGATCATGCGGTTTTTCCGGATAGATGCGGTGCCCGAATCATCGCGAACCTGAATCATCACGAAAAGGTCAAATTTTCGGTGTCTGACTGCTTGCCTTTCGGCCATGGCTATGATAGCACCCATATCGTCACAGTAAGCAGTTGCGCACCAAGCGTCGAACTGAGCCGTGCAGCCACAAATATGGGTTTTTCAGAGCGAGGTTAAGTCAGTGAGTTCAGGCGCTACAGGTCTTGCAGGACGTTATGCTGGCGCGCTTTATGCGTTGGCGGTTGAAAGCAAAAAAATTGATGCTATACATGCGGATCTGACCGCATTGGCCGGGCTGGTTGCCGAACATCAAGAGCTGAAAAAGCTGGTTGACTCCCCTATTCTATCGCGCCATGAGCAGCAATCTGCGGTAACCGCTATTCTGGAAAAGGCCGGGGCTGATGCGCTGACTGTTAAATTCGTTGGTACGCTTGCGGCAAATGGCCGTTTAAGCGCGCTGCTTCGCGTCATTCGGGCATTTTTAGAAGAGCATGCCCGGCGGCGCGGCCAAATCTCTGCAGAGGTCATCTCGGCTGTGCCGCTTGATGACAGCCGCAAGGCATCTGTAGAAAAAACTGTCGCCCGGCTTGCTGGTAGCGACAAATTGTCACTTTCAATGCGTGTAGACCCGTCTTTGATCGGCGGGCTTGTTGTGCGCATTGGATCTCGTATGATTGATACCTCAATCAAAACCAAACTTAGCCGGCTGGAAACGGCCATGAAGGGTGTTGCGTGATGGATATTCGTGCGGCTGAAATTTCAGCGATCCTCAAGGAACAAATTGCCAATTTCGGTAGTGAAGCAGAAATCGCCGAAGTTGGTCGGGTGCTGTCAGTAGGTGACGGTATTGCCCGCGTCCACGGGCTTGACGAAGTGCAAGCTGGTGAAATGGTCGAATTTGAAAGCGGTGTGAAGGGCATGGCCCTGAACCTTGAAGCCGACAATGTGGGTATCGTTATTTTTGGCGATGACCGGTCAATTCGTGAAGGCGATGTTGTTCGCCGTACCGCGTCAATTGTGGATACGCCCATCGGCAAAGGACTGCTGGGACGCGTTGTCGACGCCCTTGGCAACCCGATTGACGGCAAAGGCCCGTTGAAAAATGTCAAACGTAGCCGGGTTGAGGTCAAAGCCCCCGGCATTATGCCACGCCAGTCCGTGCATGAGCCAATGCAGACGGGTCTAAAAGCAATCGACAGCCTGATCCCGGTTGGCCGGGGCCAGCGTGAGTTGATCATTGGTGACCGCCAAACCGGTAAGACAGCCATTGCGATTGATGCGTTTATCAACCAGAAGCCGGTGAATGAAGCGGCTGGCAAGGATGACGCGAAAAAGCTGTTCTGTATCTATGTTGCGGTTGGGCAGAAGCGGTCAACAGTGGCACAAATCGTACGCTCGCTCGAAGAGCAGGGCGCCATGGAATATTCAATCGTTGTTGCCGCGACAGCATCTGATCCGGCACCGATGCAGTTCCTGGCACCTTATACAGCCTGTGCTATGGGCGAATATTTCCGCGATAATGGCATGCATGCGCTGGTGGTATATGATGATCTGTCAAAACAGGCCGTTGCCTATCGCCAGATGAGCTTGTTGCTGCGTCGCCCACCGGGACGCGAAGCCTATCCGGGTGACGTTTTCTATCTGCACTCGCGGCTTCTTGAGCGTGCGGCGAAACTGAACGCTGATAACGGTTCTGGTTCATTGACAGCGTTGCCGGTTATTGAAACCCAGGGCGGTGACGTGTCGGCCTTTATCCCGACAAATGTGATTTCAATCACCGATGGACAGATCTTCCTTGAAACAGAATTGTTCTATAAAGGCATCCGTCCGGCGGTGAATGTGGGTCTGTCGGTGAGCCGTGTTGGTTCCGCCGCGCAGATCAAAGCGATGAAACAGGTTGCCGGTACCATTAAGCTGGAACTGGCGCAATATCGTGAGATGGCGGCGTTCGCCCAGTTTGCATCGGACATGGATGCATCGACACGCGCTTTGCTTGCACGTGGTGAGCGTCTGACCGAGCTGTTGAAGCAGCCTCAATATAGCCCGATGCTTGTTGAAGAACAGGTGGCGGTGATTTTTGCCGGTGTGAAAGGCTATCTTGACGCGATTGCGGTCAGCGATATTGGTCGGTTTGAGATGGGTCTTCTGGATCATCTGCGCAGTTCCGAGCAAGCGCTGCTTGACACCATTCGTGACGAAAAAGCGTTGTCTGACAAAACTGAAGAAAAACTAGGTAAGGCCATTGCGGCATTTGCCAAGAGCTTTTCATAAGTCGCTGGGATAGGGCGAAGACGTTTTCACATCGTCTATTGGAGTTCGGTAAATGGCAAATTTGAAGGATCTGAAGACGCGCATCAACAGCGTCAAGTCCACGCAGAAAATCACCGCTGCCATGAAAATGGTGGCGGCGGCAAAATTGCGGCGGGCACAGGATGCTGCTGAATCGGGTCGTCCCTATTCGACCCGGATGCGGCAGGTGATTGGCAACCTTGCCAGTAAGGCTGATCCTTCATCAGCCCCGCAATTGCTTGTCGGTAACGGCAAAGACCAGACACATCTACTGGTCATTATGTCAGCCGACCGTGGTTTGTGCGGTGGTTTTAATGGCAGCATTACCCGCCAGACACGCGCTGAAGTGGCCCGTCTGAAAGCCGAAAATAAAACAGTTAAGCTGTTGATGGTCGGTCGTAAATCTGCTGATGCGCTGCGTCGTGAATTTGGCGATATGTATATTGACCAGCATGAAGGCTTGCAGGGCACGTCGGTCAATTATGACGATGCCGCCAGCATAGCCGACACCATTCGCAGCAAATTTGAAGCTGGCGAATTTGATGTCTGCACGCTGATTTTTAACAAGTTTAAAAATGCCATCACACAGGAAATCACCCTCACCCGGCTGATTCCGGCTGAAGTTGATGAAAGCGATGCTGCGGATAATGATGCCGCCGCGGTCAGCTACGAATATGAGCCTGAAGAAGATGAATTGCTGGCCAGTCTATTGCCGCGCAATCTATCAACGCAAATTTATAGCGCGCTTTTGGAATCATCCGCGGCGGAACTGGCTGCACGGATGACGGCGATGGATAATGCGACGCGCAATGCTGGCGAATTGATCGACCGTCTGACGCTGGTTTATAACCGGACGCGGCAGGCGAATATTACCAGCGAGCTTATTGAGATTATTTCAGGTGCCGAGGCCATCTAGCCAGCATTGCGGTGCCACAGGATTTGAAGAGTAGACAAACGTAATCGGGCAATCATGCCCATAGTAAAACGGTTCTAGCCCGGAGTAACAAGACCATGGCAAAAAACGGAATTGGTAAAATCAGTCAGGTGATCGGCGCGGTTGTTGACGTCGAATTTGATGGTGAACTGCCAGCGATTCAAAATGCATTAGAGGTAGACAATAACGGCCAGCGGTTGGTGCTTGAAGTTGCCCAGCATCTCGGCGAGTCAGCTGTCCGCACGATCGCGATGGATGCGACCGAAGGTCTGGTGCGCGGCACCGAGGCCACCGATACCGGCGCCCCGATCACTGTGCCTGTTGGCCCGGAAACACTTGGCCGTATCATGAACGTCATCGGCGAGCCGGTCGATGAAGGCAAGCCGGTGAAATCAAAGAAACATTACCCCATTCACCGCGCTGCACCGGACTATATTGACCAGTCAACCGAAGCCGAGATTCTGGTAACAGGGATTAAGGTTGTTGATCTTTTGGCACCTTATGCCAAAGGCGGTAAAATCGGCCTGTTTGGCGGTGCTGGTGTTGGCAAGACCGTGTTGATCATGGAATTGATCAATAACGTGGCGAAAGCGCATGGTGGCTATTCCGTGTTTGCCGGTGTTGGCGAGCGCACACGTGAGGGTAACGATCTGTATCACGAGATGGTCGAATCAGGCGTTATCAAAACCGATGGCCCGGGATCAAAAGCCGCGCTTGTATATGGTCAGATGAATGAGCCTCCGGGTGCGCGTGCACGGGTGGCTTTGACCGGTTTGACGCTGGCCGAATATTTCCGTGATGAAGAAGGCCAGGACGTGCTTTTCTTTGTCGATAACATCTTCCGCTTTACACAGGCTGGTTCAGAAGTGTCAGCCCTGCTTGGCCGTATCCCGTCTGCTGTGGGTTATCAGCCAACATTGGCGACGGATATGGGTGCGCTGCAAGAGCGGATCACCACAACCAATAAAGGGTCAATCACCTCGGTGCAGGCGATTTATGTGCCTGCCGATGACTTGACCGACCCGGCTCCGGCCACATCATTCGCCCACCTTGACGCCACCACAGTGTTGTCGCGCCAGATTGCCGAGCTTGGCATTTATCCGGCGGTGGATCCGCTTGATTCATCATCACGTATGTTGGATCCGCGTATTGTCGGTGAGCATCACTATAATGTGGCGCGTCAGGTGCAGGAAGTTTTGCAGCAATATAAGTCGCTGCAGGATATTATCGCCATCCTCGGCATGGATGAATTGTCGGAAGAAGACAAATTGGTTGTTGCCCGTGCGCGCAAAATCCAGCGCTTCTTGTCACAGCCATTCCATGTGGCAGAAGTCTTCACCGGTTCACCTGGCAAGCTGGTTGGGCTTGAAGACACCATTTCTGGTTTCGAGGGCATCCTGAAAGGTGATTATGACCATCTTCCAGAAGCCGCTTTCTACCTTGTCGGCACCATTGAAGAAGCCGTCGAAAAGGGTAAGAAGCTGGCGCAGGAAGCTGCATAACGCAACATGCTGGTGCAATTCGACAGCAAGACATAGGCAGTAATTATGGCTGAAACAACACAATTAGAACTGGTCACACCGATCCGTATCATGGCGCAGCAGGCTGTCGAAATGGTTGTCGCGCCTGGTGTGGAAGGCTTGTTCGGGGTGCTGCCACGGCATGCCCCGTTATTGGCCGATTTGACACGTGGTGTTGTCGAAGTGCATGAAAACGGCAAAGTCACCGACCGGTTTATGATCGATGGTGGCTTGGCTGATGTGTCGGGCGAAAGCGTGACGATCCTTGCCGAACGTGCCATTCACCTTGGCAGTGCTGATGCGGCACAGTTGAAAACACAGGCGGCCGAGGCGAGCGATGATGAGGCGGCGTTTTTAAACGCCGCAATTGCGGCTCTGTAATTAAAGATCAAAGACCAATAACGCCGCTACCGATATTTTTGGTGGCGGCTTTTTTGTGCCCAAATTTATTTTAAATAGGGCGCGAAAGCTGCCAATACATTTTGATAAACATCGCGCTTAAACGGCACAGCCAGATCGACAAGATCATGCGGCGATAACCATTTCCATTCGCAGAATTCAGGTTCTTCGGTGGCAATATTGATATCTGAATCATCGCCGGTAAAGCGCAGCGCCATCCATTTCTGCTTTTGCCCTTTATACCGGCCCTGCCAGAGCCTGTCGGCAAGTGGCAGCGGAATATCATAATAGAGCCAATCATCATGCTGGCTTACCAGCTCGGCTGTATTGGTGCCGATTTCCTCGCGCATTTCACGCATACAGGCCTGCAGCGGGCTTTCTCCAGCGTCAATACCACCTTGCGGCATTTGCCAGGCTTCGGCGCGGCTGTCGATGCGACGCCCGGCAAAAACAAGGCCATCATTATTCAGCAGAAAAATGCCAACACATGGCCGATATGGGCGCTGCTCATAAGGCGCGGTTGGCAAAGATGGTGTTTGGTTCATGGGTTGGCCTGATCCTTGGTAAAGATGGCAACGCCTTGAATAAGATCGAGTGCGCGGGCCAATTGATAGTCAATTTCGGACTGATCGGCTGGTGCCGCGTCGGCGTCGGCTTTGTCGTCGGCTTTGTCACTGTCGCCTGATTCGGCACTGCCGGGGCTATCAAGTGCGCCCTTTAAATTTTCTTCGCGGGTGATGCCGCCTTCCAGCTTTTCAATGCGCGCCAGAGCGACCTCGATATTGGGGGTGATGCCAGTGGCCTGAATTGACACGCCTGACGGTGTGTAATAGCGGGCCGTCGTCAACCGCATGGCGCCGGTTCCAGACACCGGAATCACCGATTGAACGGATCCTTTACCAAATGAACGGGTGCCAAGCAAAACCGCCCGCTGATGATCTTTTAACGCACCAGCAACGATTTCAGATGCCGAGGCAGAACCAGAATTAATCAACACCACAAGTGGCAGGCCGCGGGCAATATCGCCTGGCTTGGCATAGGCCCGGCTGGCATTTTCCGCATCACGACCACGTGTCGAGACAATTTCACCAGCCTCTAAAAATGCATCGGTTACCGCAATGGCCTCATTCAGCAGGCCGCCGGGGTTATTGCGCAGATCAAGCACAAACCCCTTCACCTTGTCTCCATGTTCGGCAAAGATTTTTTCTACCGCGTCATTCAGCCCGGGGCTGGTCTGTTCAGAAAATGTCGTGATCCGCAAATAGCCAATATCGTCAAACACTTCTGACCTGACAGAGCGGATCTTTATGGTGTCGCGGGTGACCGTTACATCAAATGGTTCATTTTGCTCACGCTGGATGGTAACGGTGACATCCGAGCCGACTTTACCGCGTAATTTATCGACAGCTTCGGACAAAGCCATGCCCAGAATCGGCTCGCCATCAACCGCTACGATATAATCTTCCGGCTGAAGCCCGACTTTCGCTGCTGGTGTGTCATCGATGGGTGAAACAATTTTGATCACTCCATTTTCCATGGTGATCTCGATGCCCAACCCACCAAATTTGCCTTTTGTCTGCACCTGCATATTGGAAAAATTTTCCGTGTCCAGAAATGACGAATGCGGATCAAGCGAGGTCAGCATGCCATTGATCGCGGCCTCAATCAGCGCCTTTTCATCAACCTCATCAACATAGCTCTCGCGGACACGCTGGAAAATATCGCCAAACAAACCAAGCTGGCGATAAATCTCTTCGTTTTTGCTCGAATTGGCAGAGGTGAGTGTTGGCATGGAAAATGCGCCAGCAATCAATATCCCGCATATAAACGGAATCGCTGCCCGCCTTATTCGGGCCGCATGAGGTACTAAACGGGTTATGAACTGCGCCATTGGCTGCTCCTCTGCAGAAATTCTAAAGATCTCATTTCCATTTTGCCCGGGCGCCATTTCACAGTGTCAACAATTTCACAGGGTTAAAAATTTCACAGCGTCAAAATAACTGCCTTTAGCGTGGCGTGACCGTCTTCATACACCGCATTAAGATTTTTTTAAGACGGCTTCATGGTGCCAGTGAAAAGACCGTGTTTCAACCCCAAGCCATAATTTCAACCCGGCTTATTTTGCCGCCGTTGCCAACCCGCCAAAAACCGCACGACCGGTCATGCTGGCGGGTTGGTCAATGCCAAGCATCGCCAGCAAACTAGGTGCCAGATCAGCCAGCCGGCCGTCGGTGAGCTGCACGCCGGGCGGGCCATTGACCAGAATCAGCGGTACCGGGTTGGTGGTGTGCGCGGTATGCGGCGAATCGGCATTTTTGTCCCACATGACCTCGCAATTGCCATGATCGGCTGTCAGCAGCATTTGTCCATCTGCCGCCTGCACCGCCGCAACCAGCTCACCAATACAGCTATCAACCGTTTCCACCGCCGCGATAGCCGCATCCAGATCACCGGTATGACCGACCATATCCGGATTCGCAAAATTGATCACCAACAGATCATGCGCTTTCGCCTGCAGGCTGGCGACGGCTTTTTCCAGCACCCCGGCGGCACTCATTTCCGGCAATTGATCATAGGTGGCGACATTTGGTGACGGCACCATGGCGCGTTCTTCGCCATCGCGCATGGTTTCATCGCCGCCATTAAAGAAAAATGTGACATGCGGGTATTTTTCGGTCTCGGCAAGCCGCAACTGCCGCAGGCCAGCAGCGGCAACAACATCGCCAAGAGTGTCGGCAATTTCCACCGGCGGATAGAGCGGTGTGACAAAGCCATCAAGCGCGGCTGAATAGCTGGTCATGCCAAGACCCGGGCATAATGCGATTGGTTGTGTATCACAGGATGTGACCTCTGGCCGATACAGACAATCCAGCAATTGCCGCGCCCGGTCTGCCCGAAAATTCATCATCACCAGCCCATCACCATCGCGCATGCCGGCATAGTCGCCGATGATTGTGGCGGATAAAAATTCGTCGCTTTCACCGCGCACATAGCCAGTCTGCAGGGCCTGCATGGCGTCGTCAGCATGATGCTCAGCCCGGCCACGGGCAATCGCGTCATAGGCTTTTTGCGTGCGATCCCAGCGGTGATCACGATCCATACCGAAATAGCGCCCGGTGAGGCTGCCGATGCTGGCATTGTCCGGCAAGTCCGCAACAAAATTCTGCAGGCTGATGCCGGCGTCACGCGGCAACACATCACGGCCATCGGTAAAGCCGTGAATGACAACAGTGCTGCCGGCTTCCGCCAGACCATTGACCACGGCCAGAATGTGATCCTGATGGGCATGTACCCCGCCAGCCGAGAGCAGGCCGATAACATGCGCTGTCCCGCCGGTGTGTTGCAGCGTGCTGGCCAGTTCCTTTAGCGCCGCATGTGCCTGTAACGAGCCATTTTCAGTGGCTTCATTGAGCCGCGGCAAATCCTGCACCACAACCCGTCCGGCCCCAATATTCATATGGCCGACTTCGGAATTGCCAACCTGTCCGTCCGGCAGCCCGACATCGGCGCCCGATGCCGCCAAAAAGCTATGCGGGCAGCGCGACCATAGCTGGTCAAACACCGGTGTTCTGGCGCGCGCTACGGCGTTATGCTCCGGGTCAGGACTGTGTCCCCACCCGTCCATAATACAGAGCACCACCGGCCCTTTTGATGGATCAATTGCTGTTGTGATCATGGCGTATATATAGTGATGCGCCAGCGCGAAGTATAGTGCAAACCAGTATGGCTAATTGCCGCGATGATAGGGGTGCCCGGCAATAATCATGCTGGCTCGATAGAGCTGTTCGGCGAGCATCGCCCGGCACAGCATATGTGGCCAGGTGGCACGACCAAAGGATATAATCCGCTGGGCTTTTTGCCGGATATCTGTGGCGTGACCATCGGCACCACCAATGGCAAAAGCCGCAGATGTATAGCCACTATCACGCCAATCGCCGATCAGCGCGGCCAGCTCTTCGGAAGAATGATCCTTGCCGCGCGGGTCAAGAATGGCCAGCACCGATGCAGATGGCAGCGCCCGCAAAAGCCGCGCGCCTTCATCATTGGTACGTTTTACACCAGCTGGAAATTTTGACTCAATTTCAACAATCTGTCCGCCGTCAGGAAGCCGCCCTATCCAGTCTTCAGCCAGCCGGCTTTCGGCGGAGCCGCGACCTTTGCCAACGGCGAGAATAAAAAGCTGCATGGCGGGCATCCTGTCGCTGGTTTGCTGATGCTATGACCGGTCAGCCATCGGTGCCGACGGTGACCACTTCTTCGGCAGTGGCATCGCTCCACATACGCTCAAGACCATAAAATTCGCGGACTTCAGGCCGGAACAAATGCACAATCACATCATTCGCGTCAATCAGCACCCAGTCGGCCTGCCGCAACCCCTCCAACCCGAGAACATCAACTTTATTCTGTTTCAGCTTAAATTCGATATGTTCGGCCATAGCGGCGACCTGGCGCGATGATGTGCCACTCGCCACAACTATATAATCGGCCATGGCAGATTTTCCCTGTAACGGAATGGTCAGGACGTTTTCGGCTTTATCATCGTCTAATGAGGTGGTGATTAATTCAAGGATCTGGTCTGCATCACAGGCAGTGCGAGCTTTAGAAATGGGTGTCTCCTTCAAATATCCAGCCTTTATATGTCATCCGTCGAGGCGTGGCTTGCAGCGCGGCCTTGTCGAATAGCGGTTGCCGACGCATGATGCCGTTGCCCCGCGATAAAACACCAGCCTGGCAAATCAACCCGCGATTCGCGCAGTCGGTGGCGTAGCTGCGCACTCGTGTAGCGACGCTTAAACAGTTGCCGTCCCGCGCTCATCGCCTGATAAGAATAGCTTGGCCGGTCAATTACGGCAATGGGTAGCAGGGATATAAAGCCTTTATAGCGTTGCCATTGTTGTAGCTGCACCAGATTATCTGCGCCCATAATCCAGGTCAGGCGCGCTAATGGCATTGTTTTTTTGATATATTTTACAGTTTCATAGGTGAAATTGCTTGGCAGGCTGGCTTCCGGTGCGACGACATGGATAAAGCTGTATGGTGCGGTTATGTCGCGGGCTTTGGCAAGGCGATGCGGCAAACTGGCCATATTGGTCGGGCTTTTTAGCGGATTTTGCGGGCTGACCAGCCACCAGACCTGATCCAGTCCAAGTTTGGAACAGGCCTGCAGACTCATATGAATATGACCGGCATGCGCCGGGTTAAATGAGCCGCCAACAAGACCGATTTTCAGCTTTGTCCGGCTGTGAAAAAGCTGTGCATGGTGATGTCGGTTATATCTAGCTGCGGATCTGGCCATCACCGCGCACAACATATTTGAAACTTGTTAATTGGGCGGCGCCAACCGGCCCGCGCGCATGCAACCTGCCGGTGGCAATGCCAATTTCCGCGCCCATACCAAATTCACCGCCATCGGCGAATTGTGTAGAGGCGTTGCGCATGACAATCGCGCTGTCGACACGCTGCAAAAATATCTCGGCGGCGTCGTCTGCTTCGGTAATGATAGATTCGGTATGGCCGGATCCATAAGTGGCGATATGGGTGATCGCCATATCGATGCTGTCAACAACGCGTACCGACAAAATGGCATCAAGATATTCGGTGCGCCAGTCATCATCCTCGGCAATCTGCATATCCGGCACCAGACGTCTGGCGGCACTGTCACCGCGCAGAACACAGCCTGCCTGCTGCAATTCGGCGGCAATCGCCGGCAGCATATCGCCAGCCACCTGCTGATGCACAAGCAGGGTTTCGGCAGCGCCACAGATTCCGGTACGGCGCATTTTTGCATTCAATGTGATGGCTTTGGCTTTGTCAGGATCGGCATCTTTGTCGATATAGAGATGACAGATTCCTTCCAAATGCGCGAACACTGGCACCCGGGCGTCGCGCTGTACCCGCTCGACAAGTGATTTGCCACCGCGCGGGATGATCACATCAATGCCGCCAACTGCGGCCAGCATGGCGCCAACGGCAGCCCGGTCTGTGGTGTTGACAATCTGCACGGCGGCACCCGGCAGGCCAGCTGCCTGCAGCCCCTCGACCATGGCCTCGGCAAGCAAAGAGGCGCTATGTTGGCTGTCGCTGCCACCGCGTAAAATCACCGCATTGCCTGCCAGAACGCACAGACCAGCTGCATCAACAGTGACATTGGGGCGCGATTCATAAATCACCCCAATCACCCCCAAAGGCGTTGACTGGCGGGTGATGTCGAGACCATTCGGACGTTGCCATCGCGCCAGTTCGGCGCCAATGGGATCAGGCTGGGCGGCAATTGTTTCGAGCCCAACAGCCATCTCCTCGATCCGCGATTCGGTCAGGGTCAGCCTGTCAATAAACGCCTCTGTCAGGCCGGACTGGGCCGCTGCGGCAAGATCTTTTTGATTGCTTGCCAATATATCATTGGTTCGTGCGCGGATGATTTTGGCAGCTTCGTGCAGCGCCTTTTGCCGGGTTGCAAAGCTGCTGCTACCCAGCGCTGTCTGGGCGCTGCGTGCGGCGCGCACCAGACCATCAATCATGGCTGTTGCGGCATCGGTTTTCGCATGGGTTTGTGTCATTTTATGTCCAGTCTGGCAGGCCGGCACGCCATGCCCCGGTTATTCTGGCTGCCGATTACTCTGGCTGCCGAATATTCTAGCTTTCGGTCACCACCAGATTATCAGCGTGAATGATCTCATCACGTCCACGATACCCCAGCATGGCCTCAATTTCACGGCTTTTATGGCCTTTGATTTTCGCCGCATCGGCGGCGCCATAGCTGGATAATCCATGGCCGATAATTTTGCCGGACGAGTCTGTAACAGCGATCAGATCGCCCCGGTCAAATTGCCCGTCAACCGCCAGCACACCGGCTGGCAAAAGTGATTTTCCCTTGCGCAGGGCGGTGGCGGCCCCGGCATCGACACAGATTGTGCCACGCGGTGTCAACGCGCCGGCAATCCATTGTTTGCGCGCCGCATGCGGTGACTCTGTTGCCATAAAGCAGCTGCAACGCGCGCCGGCTTCAAGGCTGGCCAGCGGTTCAGGATCACGGCCATCGCAAATAATCATGTGACAGCCAGCCGCCGTGCTGATTCGCGCGGCTTCGAGCTTGGTCACCATACCGCCCGAGGCATATTGCGCATTGGCGGTGCCGGCCATTGCCATAATCTCATCAGTAATCTGCTCAATTCGTGGCAGATGCGTGGCTGCTGCATCATCGCTGGGATTGGCTGTATAGAGCCCATCAACATCGGATAACAGGATCAGCAATTCGGCGCCAACCATAGCCGCCACGCGTGCTGCCAGCCGGTCATTATCGCCAAAGCGTATTTCTGCGGTGGCAACGGTATCATTTTCATTCACCACCGGTACCGCACCAAGATCCAGCAACGCCGCCATTGTTGCGCGTGCATTCAGATGTTTGCGGCGGGTTTCGGTGTCATCTGGCGATAGCAGAATTTGCGCTGTCTGCACATTATAAGCGCCGAGCGCATCCATCCAAGCATGCGCCAGAATCACCTGTCCGGTCGCCGCCGCTGCCTGTTTTTCCTGCAGGCTGAGCGTTTTATTATGAATTTTCAACAGCCGACTGCCCAACGCAATGGCCCCACTTGATACCACCACCACATCTTTTCCGGCAGCTTTCAACCGCGAAATATCCCGCGCTATACCGGCCAGCCAGGCTGTGTTGATGGTGTTTTTCGCTTCATCAACCAACAAGGCTGATCCAACCTTAATGACGATTCGGCGGGCCTCTGGCAGGGCGCTGCGTGCGGTTATGGCGACCATGGCTCTGCCTCTTCAGGTTCCGCCTCTTTCGCCCGGCTTGTCTCAATGACAGCTATTAATTGCCGCAACATATCGGTCACGCCACGGCCGGTGACAGCGGATAAAGCCATGACATGCTCGGCCCCGGCATGGCGCAGTGCCGCGGCCAATTCATCGGCGTAATCATCTGGTGTCGCATCAAGTTTGGTCAGGCCGACAATTTCCGGCTTGTCAGCCAAGCCGCCGCCATAGGCCTGTAATTCCCGCCGTAACATTTGCCAGCCTTCGACCGGGTCGGTGCCGGTCGCATCGACAAGATGCAGTAAAATCCGGCAGCGTTCGACATGCCCTAAAAACCGGTGACCAAGACCGGCGCCTTCATGCGCGCCTTCGATCAGTCCGGGGATATCGGCCATGACAAATTCTTTGCCATCAACCCCGACAACGCCAAGATTGGGATGCAATGTGGTAAAAGGATAATCAGCAATTTTCGGGCGGGCAGCAGATACCGCGCTTAAAAATGTCGATTTTCCGGCATTTGGCATGCCAAGCAGGCCGGCATCGGCGATCAGCTTCAGCCGCAGCCACACCCACATTTCCTGTCCGGCTTCACCGGGTTGTGATTTGCGCGGTGCCCGGTTTGTCGATGATTTGAAAAAGGCATTGCCTTTGCCGCCAATGCCACCTTTGGCAAGGATGATGGTCTGGCCCTCATAGGTCAGATCGGCCAACACTGTCTGCTGATCATCGGCCAGAATCTGCGTGCCAATGGGCAGCCGGAGGGTGACATCTTTGCCAGATGCGCCGCTGCGGTCACGGCCGGCACCCGGACGACCCGAATCAGCTTTAAAATGCTGCTGATAGCGGTAATCAATCAATGTGTTTAAGCCGTTGACCGCCACCGCGACAACATCGCCGCCACGCCCGCCATCACCGCCGTCCGGGCCGCCAAATGGCACATGCGCTTCGCGCCGGAAACTCACCGAGCCCGGCCCACCACTGCCGGAACGCGTGTAAATCTTGGCTTGGTCTAGAAATTTCATAGTGGTGCTTCCGATTCAGACTGCGCGGTTCGTATGTCTGGCAAAACATTTGTTCCAAAAAAACAAGAGGGGAACAACAAAACTGTCATTCCCCTGTGTCATATTTTAGGCCAGTTGAAACTTGCCTTGATTGGTCATCTCACCAGACGGCGAGACCCAACAGGCCTATTCGGCGGCCTTTGCCATCGGCACAACATTTACGAACATTTTGCCGCCCGATTTTTCCCGAAACGCAACCTGACCTTCGATAAGCGCAAACAGAGTATGGTCTTTGCCCATACCAACATTATCGCCGGGGCGCACTTTTGTGCCACGCTGGCGCATGATGATGTTACCAGCAAGAACTGATTCGCCGCCAAATTTTTTCACACCAAGACGACGACCAGCCGAATCGCGACCGTTTCTGGAGCTACCACCTGCTTTTTTATGTGCCATAATTCAACACCCTTCATCTTGTTCATGCCGCAGTGCGGCGTGGTATTTAGTCTTTCTTTGCCGCTTTCTTTGCGGCTGGCTTTTTCGCGGCGGCGGCTTTTGGCGCTGGCTTTTTCGCCGCAGCTTTTTTCGCTGCTGGCTTTTTCGCGGCGCTTTCGGTCGTGGTCGCGGCTTTTTTCGCTGCCGTTTTGGCTGCTGGTTTCGCTGGCGTCAGTTTTTTCGCATCTTCGGCAATATCATTGATTTTCAGCAGAGTCAGATCCTGCCGATGGCCTTGTGTCCGGCGATGGTTTTTACGACGCTTGCGGCGGAAAATAATGATTTTCGGGCCACGTGTCTGGCGCATCACCGTTGCGCTGACGGCGGCACCTTCAACTTTCGGCGTGCCAATCGTCACCTTGTCGCCATCAGCCAGCATAACAATGTCATTCAAAATGACCTCGGCGCCTTCGTCTGCGGCAATCCGCTCAACCAGGATGGTGTCATCCTTTGCGACGCGATACTGCTTGCCACCTGTTTTCACCAAAGCATACATGGCGATCTTCCTTATCATAACAGTTTGACCCCGGCGCACCCCAGCCATTGGCTTTTATGTAGATGCCGTTGTCGTCAGTGTAATTCGTCTTTCGCGACAATTGCCAATCATGCGATGCGGTATACCTTATCTATGCCGATATACGCCTATTCGATGATCAATGCGCGATAGTGCGGCGGAATATACGCTTTGCGGCTGAACTGTCAAGTGTTTGCATAGGGCCCGGCCGGGTTAAAACAGCAATTTACCGGCTGTTTTTGTTGTTGTGACCTGTTATCGGACGTTAGCCGCCGGCAAAATCGCCATCGCGCACCGGATCATAGGGGTTTTGTCCCATCTGCAGATGCAGCGTATCGCCGTCCCACGGATGGGCGGCGACAACCTCCATATTCAATGCAACGCCCAGCCCCGGGCTGGTCGGCGGAATGATATAGCCATCCTCCCAGCATAAGGGTGTTTCCAATAATGTGGCGTGAAACCCGTCCATTTTCTGAATTGATTCGAGAATCAGGAAATTCGGGATGGCCGTTGCCAGCTGGATGTTGGCGGCTGCCACCACCGGCCCGCAATACAGATGCGGTGCAATCTGCGCGTAATAGGTTTCGGCAATGGCGGCGATTTTCCGGCCTTCCAGAATACCGCCTGCGCGTCCCAGATTCGGCTGTAGGATCGCCGCCGCACCACAGCGCAATACGCGGGCAAATTCATATTTGGTGCAAAGCCGCTCGCCGGTGGCAATGGGAACGCTACTGCGTGCCGCAACCTTGGCCATTTCTTCTGGCATATCTGGCGGTGTTGGCTCTTCAAACCATAATGGGTCATAGGGCGCTAACCGTTCGGCCATGCGGATCGCGCCAGCCGCGGTAAACTGGCCATGCGTGCCGAACAGCAAATCGGCTTTCGTGCCGACAGCGTCGCGAATCGCCGCACAAAAGGCGGCTGACCGATCCAGTGCCGGCAGATCCGGCATGCGCCCGTCAAATACCGTATATTGCCCGGCCGGATCGAATTTCAATGCGGTAAAGCCTTGTTTGACATAGGCCGCTGCGGCTTCGGCACTGGCAAGCGGGTCATTGTAAAATTGCCCGGCATCCTGATCAGCCGCCGGATAGATATAGGTATAGCTGCGCAGCCTGTCCTGTACCTGACCGCCAAGCAAGTCATAAACCGGTCGGTCGAGCGCCTTGCCAACAATGTCCCAGCAGGCCATTTCCAACCCACTCACCACGCCATGCAGTGACGGATCCGGACGATGCGAAAAGCCGGAGCCATGCGCACGCCGGCAGAATTTTTCAATCTGGAACGGGCTCTGCCCCTCGAGATAACGCTGAAAAATATCATCTGCCATGGCGGTGATGACTTCCGGCGCAAAGCTCGCCGCATAGATTTCACCGGTGCCGGTGACACCACAGGATGTTGTCAGTGTCACAAAAATAAAATAACGCCCGCCAAAGCCAGGGGGTGGGTTTTTCACAATAAAACTGTCCAGCGTTGCAAGCTTCATGGCATGTCTTTCCTAACAAGGATGGGCAAAATGCGCCGCTTCATAGCTGCGTCACGGGTCACTTGCCGGTGCGCAAGCTTTGCGCAAAATACCAACAAAAAACAAGCATAAACTGTGATAAGATGTTCTGGCTGTTATGTTTTTCAATTTTTTTAAAAGATCATTATGCGCCAGGCCGCGTGTATTCAGCGGCAGGTGCATGCAAATAAGAGGAGAGAAGGATGATGACGTCTCTTATGGCTTTCATTCGCCGCTATGTTCTGTTGTTTGGTGTGGTAAAATTTTGCGCCGGTCTGGTGATCGGGTTTGGTTTAGGGGTGTATTTCCTGCCGATTCTGACAGCCGAAAAAGGCCTTGATAAAGTGGCAATCGAGGCATTGTCGCAGAGCGCCTTGCGGCAGGGCACATTTGTCCGCGATTTGCCCGGGTCAGATGGGCTGCATTGGGGTGATGGGGTGATCATGGCGAATGCCGATCAAATCTGGCTGGATGGTGAGATTTCACCCGGCCCGGATTATCGTTTGTATCTGATCCCAAAATATGTTGAAACAGGCGCAGATTTTCTGCAGATCAAGGCCGTTTCAACCCAAATCGGGCCGATTAAAGCGTTTGAAAATTTTGCGCTCGATATCCCCGCAGATGTTGAGGTCAGCAATTTTCCGGCAGTGCTGATCTGGTGCGAGGCGTTTGGACAATTTATCACCGCAGCAAGACTGCAATAAATGCAAGGCTATAGTAAGTTCAGGGCCGCGATAAAGTTATGTAACGGTCAGTAAGGGTGTGGCTGTGGATATGAAGACGCAACATAAACTGCCGGCGCCAACGGCGCTGGATTTGCCGGCGGTGATTGATATCTATGAAAGCCAGCGTCCGATGATGCCCGATGCCGCCGCCGGGGCGGGCCGTCAGCGTCACAGCCTGATTGACATTCTTGATGAATTTGACGGGCTGATCCTTGATGGGTTTGGGGTGATCAATGTTGGTGACGGGCTGGTGCCCGGCATAGAGGCGCTTTTGCAGCGTGCCGCCGCGCAAAATATACCGGTTGTCGTATTAACAAATGGCGGCAGTTTTGAATCGTCTCAGGCGGCAGCAAAATATGCGAAATGGCAATTGCCGATCGCGGCTGATGCGGTTGTGTCGAGCCGTGATGCGTTGATCGCGGCGCTGGGTGATACAGCGTCGCCTGATGGTGTCGTGCCAGCCACAGATGTGATGGGATGTCTTGGCGCGGTGGTGACACCGCTAGCGCATGCGCCGACGCTGGCTTATGGCCAGACGGCAGACTTCTGGCAGCAGTCTGACGCCTTTGCGCTGTTGGGGGCGATTGATTGGACAGAGGGCGATCAGGCTGATTTTGAATCCGCACTGATCGCGCGTCCACGGCCGGTATTTGTTGCCAACCCCGATGTCGCGGCCCCGCAGATTGGCCAGTTCTCAGCCGAGCCCGGCTATTGGATGGCACGCGCCATGCAGGCGGCAGATATGCCGGTCTATTGGTATGGCAAGCCCTATCGCCCGGCCTTTGATCTGGCGTTACAGCGTCTGCATCAGCTGGCTGGCCGGAAACTCGACACGCGCCGCGTCGCGATGGTTGGTGACAGCTTGCATACCGATATTTTAGGTGGGGGTGCCGCTGGCCTGCAAACGGTTCTGATCACCGACGCCGGGCTGTTTCGCGATGGTGGTGCGACGCATTATATCGCGGCGTCGGGGATTCAGCCTGACTGGATTGTGCCGGGATTGATATAAGACTCGCGGGTATAAGGCCGAACAACAGCAAATAAGGATTGTGACTGATGACCATGAATCGTCGTTTTATACTGCAAGGGCTAAGCTGTCAGGCGTCGATTGGCATTTATGAGGCCGAGCGACAAGCCAGACAAACGGTATTGATTGATGCAGAATTGCTGTTGCGTGATGGCACCGAGCCGCAAAATGATACCGTTGATACGACGATTGATTATGATGTGATCCGCGACACCATTCGCCAGCTTGTCGGGATGCAGCATTATGATCTTCAGGAAACGCTGGCGCGCCGCATTTTTGATGCGTTGCAGGCATTGCCCGAAGTTGCCGCTGTACGGGTGCGTACCGCCAAGCCAGACGCCTATGATGATTGTCAACAGATTGCTTATGAGTTGAGCAATCTGACATGCTAAATTCTGCATTGATCTCTGGGATAATCTCTGGCTGATGCGCAATTCATTTTTGCACAAGGTTGCGCTATCATCTGGTGGCAGAGACACAACCCGGCGCAAAAGGCCAACCGTCATATGTATGATGATGTGATCGCATTAGGAGAGTTCTACAAAACCCCGCTTGGCCAGCATCTGGCAGGTCAAATGCAACCGCATATTGCCCAATTTTGGCAGTCTGGTCACTACAGCTGTAATGTGATGCTTGGTTATGGCATCGGATGGTTGCCAGACGAAAACAACCTCACCGATGTCCCGCCAAATCTGCTGTCATTGATGCTGGCACGCGCTGGCGTGATTAACTGGCCACCAGCGTCTGCCGGACGCAGCAGCCTTGTCGATGGCCACGCATTGCCATTGCCCGATGTGCATGTTGACCGGTTATTACTGGCGCATGCATTGGAGGTTGATCCACGGCCGGGGCGGCTTCTTGATGAATGCTGGCGGGTGTTGGATGGGTCTGGCAAATTGCTGGTGGCGGTGCCGAACCGGCGCGGTTTATGGGCGCGGCTTGAACATACCCCTTTTGGGCATGGCCGGCCATATTCCAAGCGCCAGCTTTGCCAGCTTCTGGAACATCATGGTTTTGAACCGCAACGGGTTTATCATGCGGTATTTCTGCCGCCATTGCGTAACCGGGTATTGATGCGGTTCGCTGTCGGTGTTGAGCGGCTTGGTCAGCGCTGGTGGCCTGCGCTGGGCGGTGTGCTTGTGGTCGAAGCCACGAAAATGCTCTATGCTGCGGCGGGAAACACCAGTAAGCTGCGCCACCGGCATGCCGAGATAGCACCAGCGCTGGCGACATTCGTTAATGGCCCTCGTAAAGGATGTATGTGAATGAGTGATAAGTTGCGCAGATTACGCGGCGCCATTGATCAATTGGATGCGGATATTTTGAAGCTGATCTCACAGCGTTTGACGTTGTCGGACGAGGTCATCGCGGCAAAGAATGGTGAAGCCGCTTTCCGGCCGGGCCGTGAAGCGGCGCTGATCCGGCGGCTGGCGGCGATGGATAGTGATATTGCGCCAGCCATGCTGTTAGGCATCTGGCGACAAATCATGGCGGCCAGTCTGAGCCGGCAGAATAAAGATTTATCATTTGCCGTGCATCAGGCGGCAGCACCGGCAGCGATCTGGCATATGGGAAGCGCCCTGCAGGCGCGTATGTGTGATGATTATGCATCTGTTGTGGCATTGCTTGACGCGTCATCCTGTCGGTATGGGTTTGTGCCGGCAACCGAAGATGCGGCTTTGGCAAAGGCGCTGCTGGCAAGTCGGCAGCTATATATCATCGCGCGTACCCCGCTATTCCCCATCGAAACCGTTACACCCGCCTATATTCTGGCTGACTACTTGCCAGATGAATCAGGAGATGACATAAGCCTGTTTGCTGTGCCTCAGGCAGATGACAGCGTGCAGATTATGGCCATTGACGGCTATATTGCCGACCATATCCCCGAGGCATGTGGCACCGCGGCGCGGCTGCTTGGCATTTATGCGCGTTAACGCAGCCTCACAACGACAGGTATGGACAAAATGGCGGTGATTTATAACAAGATTGCAATTATTGGCATGGGGCTGATCGGTGCATCGATTGCCAAAGCTGCGCGGCGGGCTGAACTGACGACAGTGATCGCCGGTTATGATGCCGATTCGGCCGCGATGGCTGATGTTGCTGATTTGCGTCTTGTTGATGAATTGGCAGAGACAGCCGCGGCGGCAGTGGTTGATGCCGATCTGGTGATAATGGCGGTGCCGGTTGGCGTGGTTGGCGCCGTTGCCGAAATGATTGTGCCATCGATGAAGCCGGGGGCGGTGTTGACCGATACCGGGTCAACCAAACGATCGGTGTTGCGCGATGTGGCGCCGCATCTGAGCGATTCGATTATCTGGCTGCCGTCGCACCCGCTGGCCGGTACCGAACATTCCGGGCCACAGGCCGGGATTGTGGATTTATTTGACGGCCGTTACTGGATTGTGCTGCCGCTGGATGCACCCAAACCGGCGGTTTTGCAATTTGAGGCATTTGTCACCGGGCTGGGATCAGTGGTCGAGCGCATGGCACCGGACTATCATGATAAGGTGCTGGCGCTGACGTCGCATTTGCCGCATTTGATTGCCTATACGATTGTCGGCACGGCTGTTGATCTGGAACAACAGTTGAAAAATGACGTCATCCGGTTTTCCGCCTCGGGTTTTCGCGACTTTACCCGGATCGCGGCGTCAGACCCGGTGATGTGGCGTGATGTATTTCTGAATAATGACGAGGCCGTGCTGGAGATGTTGCAACGGTTTTCCGAGGATTTGTCCTATCTGCAACGTGCTATTCGCTGGCAGGAAGGCGATAAGCTGGAAGATTTATTTTCGCGCACACGTGACATCCGCCGGTCAATCATTGACGCCGGGCAGGATTGACCGCGCATAACGGGTGATTACAGCCGGATAAATTCGGCAAGAAATTTTGCATATTCGCGTGCCAGAAGCCTGACCAACCCGGGCTCTTTCCACCAGCTTGCCAGCCGTAAATCATCCGGACTGACCGACCAATATTGCAAATTGATATGCGGCATTTCACGTTCAAATGCCAGCCGTGCCCGCGGCATATGGTAATTCGCCGTCACCAGATAGAGCGATGAAAGCTTGTTGGTTTCAGCCCATATGCGTGCGGCACGGGCATTGCCCCGCGTATCAGTTGCGGCAAATTCCAATTCGGCGCAGCACATCAGTAAATCGCGTTGCGCCGGATCGAGCTGCAGATCATTTGCCAGAATTGCCTTACTTAACCCGGTGCCCACCCCGGAAATTAATAATTTCGACGCGGCCCCATTCGCCAGAAGTGACAGTCCGGCATCCAGACGTTGCTGGCCGCCGGTGATCACAACAATGCCATCGCTTGGCTTGGTTTGCGCGGCTTTATAGTCGGGCAGATTCAACACAAAATATTGCAGACCGGATATAAATATGGCGGTCAGCATCGCACAGCCAATGACCACAGCTTTCGCCGGCCGGCCTATTTGTCTGGTGTTTTGTGTTGTGCGCATTGCTGTCTGTTCCGCAAATTACCGTGCAGATGTTGGTCAATTATGCCCCAGCTTACCAAGCTGGAAATCCAGATTCTACCCGCAACTGACAATGATATTTGGCATTGCGGGTTGATCACGCTAGGTTCAATTAGATTATACTTATTTACTAAGGTGATTGCATGCTTCTGACATGCCCGCATTGTGCAACGATTTTTCGGGTGGATGGCAAACTGATCTCGATGCAGGGGCAAAGCGTGCGTTGTTCAATGTGCCATCATATCTGGACGGCGACACCAATATCGACATTAATATCGATACCCGTATCCAGACCAGTATCGACATCAATCTCGACATCAATATCGATGCCGGCCACCGACCTGTCGGTAGCGCAGAATCGTCTCAAATCACTGTGGAAACCGTTTTTTGCGGTGCTGCTTGCGGCGGCGCTGCTCAGCAGTGTGATCCTTCATCGCGGATCGATCACGGCCTATGCGCCGTTTCTGATCAATGGGTTTAACGCGATTGGCCTGACCATACGGCCGGCTTTGTCACAGCTACAGGTGGTCCGGCTGAATGCCAGCTATACGGGCGATACGATGCGCTTATCGGGTGGCCTGCGCAATATTGGCATGTGGCGCAATCATGCGGCAGATCTGCGGGTGACGGTGCGCGGTGCAGATGGTGCGGTGCTGCATGAAATCACCCTGTCGCCGGATCATGACATCATCAATGCCAAGGCGGAGAGTGGTTTTTTTGTGCAGCTTGCATTTGCTGGCGATACCGAAATGCAGGTGACGGTGACGCCGCTTGCCAACCGGGTGTATCGTTAGGCGCTAGGCATTAGTCAAAAACTGGTATGGTTTCTTCGGCGAGCAAGCTGTCGATAGACCGTGCCGGGCGCAACAGATGGGCGGTGCCGTCAAGCACCAGCAGTTCGGCTGCCGGTGGTCGGGTGTTATAGGCCGAGGCCATCACCGCGCCATAGGCGCCGGCCGATAATACCGCCAATCGGTCACCTGCGCGCAGTTCTGGCATATCCCGGTCAAGCCCCAGATAGTCACCGGTTTCACATACCGGCCCGACGATATCGGCCTTGCCGATGGCTGGTTGTGGCGAGGCCAGTGTGACAATCGGGTGATACGCCTCATACAGCGTCGGGCGCAACAGGTCGTTCATCGCCGCATCGACAATGACAAATCGCTTATTGTCGCCTGCTTTGACATAAATAACCTCGGTCAGCAGTGCGCCGTTATTTGCCGTGATGGCACGGCCGGGCTCAAATCCAAGGTGAAAGCCGCTGTCTTTGAACAGCCGCGTGACGAGCGCACCATAGGCGCTGAAATCGGTGTCACCAGCCTGTTGGTAATCGACGCCAACACCGCCGCCAAGATCGAGGCATGGCACTTCCAGCCCCTCGGCGCGCAACCCGTTGGCAACATCTAAAAGTGCCGTATAGGCGCGTTCAAACGGCGCCAGATCACAAATTTGCGAACCAATATGGACAGCCAGCCCCATCGGTTTGATATGGGGGTCGGCGGCAAGCTCCGCATAGAGTGTTGCGGCCTCGCGTTGGTTGGTGGAAATGCCAAATTTGGTGTCGCGCTGGCCTGTTGAAATTTTTGCGTGGGTGCCGGCATCGACATCGACATTGACCCGCAAAGCAACCGGCGCGACAACCCCCATGGCCGCAGCAACGGCACTGATTTGCGCCACTTCGGCAGCCGATTCGGCATTGATCTGACCGATGCCCGCGGCAAGCGCGGCGCGGATATCAGCGGCGCTTTTCCCAACGCCGGAAAAGACGATATCGCCTGCCGCAATGCCAGCGGCAAGGGCGCGTGCCAATTCGCCAGCCGACACAATATCAGCACCGGCACCGCAACGCGCCAAAAGCGCAATTACACCGAGGGCGGAATTGGCCTTTAGGGCAAAATGCAGCTTGCCCGAAACCGGCGCAACGGCGGTTTGAAAGGCGGTAAAAGCGCGCTGCAACCCGGCGCCGGAATAGACATAAAGCGGGCTGCCAAACTCTGTCATCAGGCGATCGAGTGGCACGCCATCAATGGTCAGATGATGCTGGGCATCGCGAAAGAATGCAGACATGTCAAAGATCCTTTATGCGGATGATGCGGTGCTGATGACGGTTTCAGCGACAGCTTAGCTGCTGGTTTGCTGGGTTGGAATTTCCGCGGGGCGATATGGGTCGCCACGTTTGCCGCAGGCGGTTAATCCGGCAATGACAAGCAGGGCACACAGGCCGGCCATTAAAGTTTTGCTTCGCATGTTACGGTCTCCTTGGCTGCCCGTCATACTGGTTTATGGTCATACTGGTTGATGGCCATACGGGTAGATGGTCATACGGGTTGATGGGTGCGGATGATCTGGGTCATTTACGCCAGACCAAACCGTTTTTTCGCGTCAGCAATACGTGCCCGCACCTGATCCGGGGCGGTGCCACCAAAGCTGGTGCGTGCCGCCACCGCACTTGCGACTGAAAGCTGTCCGATAATGTTGGGCTTGATACGCGGTTCGATGGCCTGTAATTCGGCCAGGCTCAGGGCCTCTATATCGACATTTTTGGCGGCCGCAGCGGCAACAATGGCGCCGCTGGCATGATGCGCTTCGCGGAACGGCATGCCCAATTCGCGCACCATATAATCGGCCAGATCAGTGGCGGTTGGAAAGCCCGTGGAGAGGGCGGCCAGCATGGCCTCGGCCTGCGGTGTCATATCGCGAATCATGCCGGTGGTCGCGGCAATGGCGATGCCCAGCGAATCGGCCGCATCAAACACCCCTTCCTTGTCTTCCTGCATATCCTTGCCATAAGCCAGCGGCAGACCTTTCAGCACAATCAACAAGCCATTCAGCGCGCCGATAATCCTGCCAGGCTTGGCGCGGACAAGTTCGGCAGCATCCGGATTGCGCTTTTGCGGCATGATCGATGATCCGGTGGTAAAGGCGTCGGACAGGGTGATAAAGCCAAACCGGTCTGACGACCAAATCACCAATTCTTCGGCAAAGCGCGACAGATGAACCGCACAGATGGCGGCAGCGGCCAGAAATTCCAGCGCAAAATCACGATCAGACACCGCATCCATCGCATTCGCTGATGGCCGGTCAAAGCCAAGCGCGGCGGCTGTCATATGCCGGTCTGTCGGAAATGATGTGCCGGCCAATGCGGCAGCCCCAAGCGGGCTTTCATTCAGCCGCGCGCGGGCATCGGCAAACCGGCCGCGGTCACGCCCCAGCATTTCAACATAGGCCAGAAGATGAAATCCGAAGGTGACTGGCTGTGCTGTTTGCAGATGGGTAAAGCCCGGCATAATGGTGTCGGCATAAGTCTCTGCCTTTTCAAGAAGTGCGGCCTGCATATCTGCAAGGGCAAGATCGACAGCATCCAGCGCATCACGCACCCATAATTTAAAATCTGTTGCCACCTGATCATTGCGCGAGCGTGCGGTATGCAGCCGTCGCGCTGGCTCGCCAATTAATTCGGCAAGCCGCGATTCGATGTTCATATGAATATCTTCAAGTGCTGCCGAAAAGGCAAATGCGCCTTGTTCAATTTCGCTGGCAATCTGCGCCAGACCTGTATGGATGGCTTCACAATCAGCGGCGGTGATGATGCCGCACGCTGCCAGCATTGTGGCATGCGCTTTTGATCCGGCAATATCCTGCCGGTACAGCCGTTGATCATAGCTGATCGATGCATTGATATCCTGCATCAGTTGCGACGGGCCAGATGCAAAACGACCGCCCCAGATGCTGGATTTTGCACCCTTATTTGATGTAGGTTCATGTTTCGTCATTTTTGCAACCATATGATTGGGACTGGCTCATGTCTTATACGCGGCTTTCGATGAATTTTCAGCCAAAAACCGCACAATATCCACGGCGCCGGTTTTTATCGGCTGGTCTGGCTGCCTGGGCGAGTTGTCACAGTCTCGCTATGGTTCCGGCGCTGGCAGCGTCAAATTCGCCGGATGCGCGTGCCGCCCCGCCGATGACGCATGCGATAACCGATGAAAATGACGCATCTTTCACGCTACAGACCCTGCGCGGGCGTCCACTGCTGATTAATTTCTGGGCCAGCTGGTGCGCGCCTTGTATCGCCGAGATGCCGTCATTGCAAAAAGCAGCCGAACAATTGCACCCCGATGGGGTTGATGTGTTGCTGATCTCGATTGATCGTGGCGGCCGGCAAAAAGCCGTGCCGGTATTGCAATCGAGGGGCGTGACAGCACCGCGTTTTGGTTTTGACCCAAAGGCGGCATTGTCGCGCGAAATGGGGGTGGCTGGTCTGCCAACAAGTTTTTTATTATCGGCTGATCAGCAGCATTGTCTGGTTTATGTCGGGCCGCGGGAATGGCATGAGGCGGCGATGTTGCGCGAAATCCGCGATTTTGCCAGCGCTTATGGCGCGGTGCCGCAAAGCGGCTGACATCGGCGCGATTCGCTGTCGCCAAGCTTGCGACTCCGCTTGATGATATAGCCGCATAAAAAAAGGCAGCGTGGTGATGCTGCCTTTAATCGTTCAGTTATAACGCATAATGGTCACTGGTTTAGCCGAGTTCATCTTCCAGTTCTGGAACAGCATCAAACAGGTCGGCGACAAGTCCAAAATCTGCCACCTGGAAAATCGGTGCTTCGTCATCCTTGTTGATGGCGACGATCACTTTGCTGTCCTTCATCCCGGCCAGATGCTGAATCGCGCCGGAAATGCCAACCGCGACATACAGATCAGGAGCAACAACCTTGCCGGTCTGACCAACCTGATAATCATTTGGCACAAAGCCGGCATCAACAGCGGCGCGCGACGCACCAACCGCCGCCCCCAGCTTATCAGCAACTTTTTCAAGCATGGCGAAATTTGCCCCATCCTGCATGCCGCGCCCACCGGAAATGACAATCGGTGCCGAGGTCAATTCAGGGCGTTCGGAACTGGACAGTTCAGATTTGACATAGGATGACAAGCCCGCATCGCCGTTATTACCGATTGTTTCGATGGCGGCTGATCCGCCTTCGGCAGCGGCCGCTTCAAAGGCTGTGCTGCGCACGGTGATGATCTTGACAGTTTCGTCTGACCGCACAGTTGACAATGCGTTGCCAGCGTAAATCGGCCGCTGGAATGTGTTGGCATCTTCAATTTTGATAATGTCAGATATCTGCATGACATCCAGAATCGCGGCCACCCGCGGCATAATATTTTTGCCGGTTGTTGTTGCCGGTGCCAGAATGTGGCTGTACTGGCTGGCCATGTCACAAATCAGTGGCGCCAGATTTTCCGCCAGGCTGTGGGCATATTCAGCGCCATCAGCCACCAGCACTTTGGCGACGCCGGCAATGGCTGCTGCCTGCGCGGCAATTGTGCCGGTGGTGTCACCAGCCACCAACAGGTGAATGTCATCACCAATCTGTGTGGCGGCGCTTACAGCATTCAATGTTGCTGCCCCCAATTGACCATTATCATGATCACAAAAAACAAGAATGCTCATGGCTATATCACCTTTGCTTCATTTTTAAGTTTTTCAACAAGCTCTTTAACGTCGGCCACCTTGATACCGGCTTCACGCGCGGCTGGTTCTTCAACTTTGACAATGGTCAGACGCGGGGTGATATCTACACCCAGATCATCAACCGTCAGACTATCAAGTGGCTTCTTTTTGGCTTTCATAATGTTCGGCAGCGACGCATAGCGTGGCTCGTTCAACCGCAGATCAA
>JADHLR010000066.1 GCA_016780525.1 Candidatus Puniceispirillum sp. | reverse complement strand
TGGTTCCAATCGAGATAGATCAGATGCTGTCCGTCTGAAATGGCGCGTATCCAGCCGAGCGACGTCTGCGTGCGGTAGCTAAAAAGGCCGCCTTGTCTGTGAATCGTGGTGTCTGACTTGCGCATTGTGACCGTTCCCCTTGGGCAGGCTTGTGGTGGGTTGGGAATGAAGCAGCCGACTTCTGGACGATGCTGCAAAATAGGCTCTTGTTGAAGACAGCGTTTCACTTTACCACAAACAGTCAGAGCGTTTCAATTTTGCAAAGTCTGAACCAATGACGTCTGTTGACACGATATTTGCGGTGGCCACACCACCCGGGCGATCGGCGATTGCGGTGGTGCGCATATCCGGGCCGCAAGCGGCGCAGGCACCAGCTCTGTTTGGTGCGGCCTGTCCCGAGGCTGGCCGATTTAAGCTGGCGCGTTTATTGGCGTCCGGTCAGGTCATTGACGAGGCGTTAATCCTGTTTATGCAGGCGCCACGATCCAGCACAGGTGAGGATGTCTGCGAGATGCATTGTCATGGCAGCAGCGCTGTGCTTGGCCTTGTGCTGGAGATATTAGGCGATGCACCCGGCTTTCGTCTGGCAGATGCGGGTGAATTTACCCGCCGCGCCTTTATGCATAACAAGCTCGATCTGTTAGGTGTCGAGGGTCTGGCCGATGTGATCGATGCCGAAACACCAAAACAGCTGCATCAGGCTTGGGCGCAGATCGATGGGTATTTACGCGGCCCGGTGGCACGCTGGCGGGAAGATCTGATCGCCCTGGCATCACAGCTAGAGGCATTGATTGATTTTGCCGATGAAGATTTGCCAGAAAATGTCGAAACGACATTACGCCAGCAAACAGCGCTGCTGATTAGTGATATCGCCGCTATTATGGATGATCAACGCGCCGGTGAGCTGGTGCGCGATGGTGTTGTTGTGGCCCTCGTTGGGCCGGTAAATGCTGGTAAATCGACAATTTTGAACGGGTTGGCTGGCCGTGCGGCGGCGATTGTTTCCGATCAGGCCGGCACAACACGCGATATTATTTCGGTGCGGCTCGATATTGACGGTGTGCCGGTGACAATTTTAGATACCGCCGGTATTCGTGACGCGGCCGGCGAGATTGAGGCGGAAGGCATCCGCCGCACGCTGGATGCGGCGCAGCATGCCGATGTGGTGGTTCTCGTTGTCGATGCAGCGGCTGGCCATTGGCAAAGCGAGATTGCACAGCTTGGCGGCCATATAAACCAGCCTGATCTGGTTATATTGAACAAGGTGGATCAAGGCGCGCCAGCCGAAGCCCCAGCCGAAGCGATGCAAATATCAGCGCAAAAAGATGCCGATATCACAGATTTGATGCAACGGCTTGGCCGTATCATCATTCCGCATAATCAGGCGCAGACAAGCGCCCTGATCACGCGTGTACGGCACCGGCATGCGTTACAGCAGGCGCATCAGTCGCTATCGGCCGGTTTGCAGCATGATTTTCATCATGCACCGGAACTGGCAGCCGAAGATTTCCGGCAGGCGGCCATGGCGCTTGGCCGGATCACCGGCGATGTCGATGTCGAAGAACTGCTTGGACAGATTTTTTCCAGTTTTTGTATTGGAAAATAACCTATAAAAGGTCATAAGGGTGCCAGTTGATCGGCAAACGCCGCGAAACATAAAACCAATAGGCATAAATCGAAATGCGCGAACAATATGATGTGATCATTGTCGGAGGTGGCCATGCGGGCTGTGAAGCCGCTGCCGCGGCGGCGCGTATGGGTGCGTCGGTTGCGCTGGTGACGATGCGCCGTGACCGTATTGGTGAAATGTCATGTAACCCGGCTATTGGTGGTCTTGGTAAAGGCCATCTTGTGCGCGAGATTGACGCGCTTGATGGTATTATGGCGCGGGCCATTGACCGTGCGGGCATTCAGTTCCGCATGTTGAATAAATCACGCGGCCCGGCGGTGCATGGGCCACGGGCGCAGGCTGACCGGGCGCTGTATCGCGACGCTATTCAGGATATTCTGGCGGAATATGAGAATCTGACCATTATCGAAGCGGCGGTTGGTGACCTGTTGATCGAAAACCAGCGGGTTACCGGGCTGATTGCCGAAACCGGCGAGGTGTATCAGGCAGGCGCTGTGGTGCTGACGACCGGCACATTTTTGGGCGGTGTGATTCATCTGGGTGATGAGCGTACCGCCGCCGGCCGGATTGGCGAAGCCCCGTCAAATATGTTGGCGGCGCGGTTGGCCGCTTATAATTTGCCACTCGGCCGGTTAAAAACCGGCACGCCAGCCCGGCTCGATGGGCGCGGCATTGATTGGGCCAGTCTCGAAATGCAGCCGGCTGACGATCCGCCGGTTCCGTTTTCGACATTGACTGAGCGGATCACGGTGCCGCAAATTTCCTGTGGCATTACCCGCACCACGGCAAAAACGCATAAAATCATTGCCGATTCGATGCATCTGTCGGCTGTCTATAATGGACAGATTTCTGGCACCGGGCCGCGCTATTGTCCCTCGATTGAGGACAAGGTGAATCGGTTTGCCGATAAATCATCGCATCAGATTTTTCTTGAGCCAGAGGGGTTGGACGACCCGACAATTTATCCAAATGGTATTTCCACATCCTTGCCGCGTTCGGTTCAGGACGCCATGATGGCAACGATTCCGGGGTTGGAAACGGCGAAAATTCTGCAATATGGCTATGCCATTGAATATGATTTTGTCGATCCGCGCGCATTACGCCGGTCGCTAGAGCTGAAAAATTTGCCGGGCTTGTATCTGGCCGGACAGATTAATGGCACAACCGGCTATGAAGAGGCGGCTGCACAAGGGCTGATTGCCGGTATTAATGCGGCGCTGATGGCAGGCGGTGATGTCGATACAACGCCCTTTAGCCTTGATCGTGCTGAAGCCTATATCGGGGTGATGATTGATGATCTGGTCACCAAAGGGGCGCCGGAACCTTACCGTATGTTCACCTCGCGGGCTGAATACCGGTTGCTGTTGCGGGCGGATAATGCTGACCAGCGGTTGACCGAACGCGGCATGCAGATTGGCTGTATTGGGGCGGTGCGGCAAAACGCTTGGCGTGATAAAGCCGAACAGCTGAAAATGGCGCGCGATCTGTTGCAGAGCGCGACAGCGGCGGCAAAAGCGGTCGCAGCCGCAGGGCTGCCAGCACCGCGTGATGGTGCCAAACGCTGTGCGGCTGATATGTTGTCACTCGAATCGGTTGGGTTTGCTGAGATTCTGCCGTTATGGCCGGAACTGGCAGCGATCCCGGCTCATTTACATGCCCAGCTGGCGGCTGATTGCCGCTATGCCGGCTATGTGGGGCGGCAGCAGGCGGATATTGATACGCTCCGCCGTGATGAGGCAGCGACGATCCCGCCACATACTGATTTTTCAGCGGTTGGCGGCTTGTCTGCCGAATCGCGCGATATTTTGCGGAAATATCAGCCCGAGACCATTGGCCAGGCGAATCGGCTGCCGGGGCTGACTCCAGCCGCCGTTGTCGCCGTGTTGCGGCATGTCAAACGCCAGCAATCTGTGGCACATGCCGCCGCCACAAAGCCGTAGTCGTATCGTGACGCCGGAAGATTTTGCCAAACAACTAAATGTTTCACGTGAAACATTAGCTGCGTTATCCGCCTATGTTGCGCTATTAGAGAAGTGGCAGCCCCGCATTAATCTGATCTCGCCGGCAAGCCTGCCGGATATCTGGCAGCGGCATGTTTTTGATTCGGCACAATTGCTGGCGCATATGCCAGAGATGCGACCGGATGCGCCGCGCCGGATTCTGGATATTGGCAGTGGGGCTGGCTTTCCGGGGCTGGTTTTGGCCATTCTTGGTGCGGGTCAGCTAGAGCTTGTCGAATCCGACCAGCGTAAATCGGTGTTTTTGCAAACGGTGATCCGCGAATTGGGATTATCCGCCACTGTTGTCAATCACCGCATAGAATCCCTGCCGGCCTGCCAGCCTGACATCATTACCGCGCGGGCGCTGGCACCCTTACCAAAACTGATGCAATTAATTGATGCACAAATCCACCCCGGCCTGACCTGTCTGTTTTTGAAAGGCGCAAAAGTGGAAGAAGAATTGACCAATTTTCAAACTTATTCCACTATGACACCGCATCTTTATCCAAGCCTGTCGCGTGCAGATGGTGAGGCGAATGGTGTGATCGTGAAATTGACCATGCCGCAATGATATGTAGATGCCCAGTCTATTCGGTTTAACCTAAATTCGCCCACATTGCTTGCTTAGGGCCAAATCATTTGCTTAGGGAATGACTCATATGATATCTACTGCTCGAATCATTGCCATCGCAAACCAAAAAGGGGGTGTCGGGAAAACCACCACCTCGGTTAATCTGGCAACCGCCATGGCGGCTTGCGGGCGACGTGTGTTGCTGGTCGATTTTGATCCGCAAGGCAATGCCAGCACCGGATTTGGCATTGATCTTGAGGCGCGTGATGCCAATAGCTACCGGCTATTGACCGGCGAAGCCAGCGCCGCTGAAGCCTGTTATAAAACTGATATTGCAGGTCTTCATGTGTTGCCGGCGGTGGTTGATTTATCAGCCGCTGAAATTGAACTTGCCGAGGTCGAATCGCGTGAGTTTCGGTTACGCAATGCCTTGCAACAGGTGGCGTCGGATTATGATTATATTTTTATCGATTGTCCGCCATCGCTGGGGCTGCTGACGGTGAATGCGCTATGCGCGGCTGATTGCGTTGTTGTGCCGCTGCAATGTGAATTTTATGCGCTTGAGGGGCTGTCGCAATTGATGCGAACAATCAATATGGTGCAGCAGGGTTTAAACAAGGATCTGCTTATTCAGGGCATTGTGCTGACCATGTATGACAGCCGCAATAAATTGTCTGAAATGGTGGCTAATGATGTGCGGTCACATTTTGGCAACCTTGTCTATACAACTGTAATTCCACGAAATGTTCGCATTTCAGAAGCCCCATCTTTTGGCCAGCCGGTATTGATATATGACCTCAAATGTGCCGGTGCGCAAGCCTATGTGGCGCTGGCTGCAGAACTATTATCGCAGGAAAAGGAAGCAGCCTGATGGCGTCAAAATCCCCGCAAAAACCGGCATCTGCCCCTAAATCACCATCCGGCAAATCATCATCCCTTAAATCACCATCAACGGCGCGGGGCCTTGGCCGCGGCCTGTCAACATTGCTTGGTGACAGTGGCATCGCCGCTACGGCTGGTCAGGCGGCACCGCCAGACTCACGCGAGTTTCAATATATACCGGTTGAATGGATCAATGTCGGCGCCTGGCAGCCGCGCCGCCAGTTTGATCGTGAGCAGCTTGAAGAACTGGCCAGTTCAATCCGCGAAAAAGGCATTGTTCAGCCGGTTTTATTGCGGCCAACACCGGATCAGCCGGGTCGGTTTCAGCTGGTTGCCGGTGAACGACGCTGGCGGGCAGCGCAAATTGCCAGACTGCATGAAATACCCGCTGTTGTGCGTGAACTCACCGAAGCCGAATGTTATGAAATTGCGCTGATCGAAAATATCCAGCGGCAGGATCTGTCGGTCATTGACGAGGCGCAAGGCTATGCAAAACTACTGGAAATTAACAGCTATACACAGGATCAATTAGCCAAAATTATCGGTAAGTCACGCAGCCATATCGCAAATCTGCTGCGGCTTCTTGGGTTGCCGGTTACGGTTCAGGGCCTGCTGCGTGACGGGCATCTCACAATGGGTCAGGCACGCCCATTGGTGGGGCATCCGCAAGCCGAAATATTGGCGCAAAAGATTGTCGCCAAAGGCCTGTCGGCGCGTCAGGCCGAGGCGTTGACAAAAACCGTGATCAGCGGCGCCGCGCCAACAGCAAAAATGCCGGCACAAGCTGAAAAATCTGCCGATATCAAAGCACTCGAACAACGGGCTGCCAGAGAATTAGGGCTGGCCATGTCGATCGATTGGAATATGCAGGCCGAAACGGGAAAATTGCAGATAGAGTGTCAGTCGCTGGAGCAAATGACCGATATACTTGAAAAGCTTGGTCTGTCGCATTAACCGCAAAATCATTAGAGCAAAACACTGGCCAAAAATCACGAGCAAAAAATCACTGGCCAAAAATCACTGGCAAAAAATTATTGGCGGGCGCGTAAGCACAGCCCCAGAAGGCTTTGTGCGGTCAGTGTGCGGTCATCTATTGTTTTAGATTTTAGACTAATTTCAATGTCTTGAAGACGATTAACCATGTGCATACAGCGGTTTGGCTGCCATTTTTGGGCATGCCGTACCAACGCATCTTGTAATTTGAAATGTACCGGTGGGCGCAGGCTGCGGACGGCGTTTTGCGCGGGTTGTCCGGCGCTGATGGCATGACCAAGCATGCGTAACTGGTTAAAATAGGTCTGACATCCGCGAATAATCATCACACAATTGGCCTCTTCGAGCCAAGCTTTGCGCAAGGCGGCAGACAAGGCCGGCACCTGCCCATTGGCGACAGCACTCGCGACATCATCTATGGCTAATAGAGCGCTATCGCCAAGTGCGGCAGATATGGTTTCGAGATCCAGATGACCGCTAGGCCCGGCCAAAAGCGCCAGCTTTTCCAGCTCGGCTCTTGTCGCCGCATGGTCGCTGCCAAGTCGTGCACAGATCAGATCAAGCGCATCGCGGTCAACCGACACATTATCTTTTCGCAATATGGAGGTTGTTAACTGTCTGATATCACCAACATTCTCAGGGTAGCATCCGATCGCAGCGGCGGTGTCGGCGGTTTCAAAAAGCTTGACCACAGCATGTTTGGTGGTGGTATCGCTGGCATCAATGATCACCATGGCATCATGGATTGGCCGAGAGAGCAGGAATTTGCAGGCTTCGAGCAGTTCCGTTCCCGTGGCTTTGACCAATACCAATCTGCTGCCAAACATGGGTATTTCGGCGGCTGCATCGGCGATTTTACCGGCTTCACCATGCAGGGCTGATCCGCTGATGCGGGTCACAGAAAACACATCATCCAGATTGTCACTATATAGCGTGGCAAGCTGACGGGCGCGGCTAGAGCGCAGTCCGGCATCGCTGCCATGCAATAAAATGGCGCGGATTTTATCTGGTGGTTTAGCAAGAAAGCTGGCAATTTGCCGTGGCGCAATCTTCATTTGCTGTGACCGATCTTATGCGTCCAAATTTTTCAGGAAATAGAGTTGTAGCTGCTGCACAACACGCTGTGCCAGTAATCTTGCCATGCGGTCGCGTGCATGCGCTTCCGACTGATCCTGACCGAACAGGGAAGACACCGTGCCGAGGGTCGCATCGGCGGTGACCCGATCGCTCAGCAAAACTTCCCCATCATCTTGTCTTTTCAAGGTAAATACGGCTGTCATTGTCATTTTTTTAAAGGTTGACGTCACCCCTCTGACCGATAGGGTGCTGCTTGACGACACTGATATCGTTGATGTGAGGTCATAGGCTGGACTGGCTTCGCCTTTTACATATAGGGCGCGGCGTAGTTCCCGGCTATAGAGCTGACCGGCGCGCCCACCCGTGTCAATCACCGCGACACTGCTGATGTCTGCCTCAACACGGCTATCAAGCGCACCAATGCTGACGCCGCTGCAGCTGGCAAGCATAACCAGTATGCTCGCAAAAAAACCTGTCTTGAGACTACGCAACAACATTAATAATCCTGTTCTGTACGACGATGATTTTCTTTGGGGTTTTGCCGTCCAGATAGCGTTGGACTGATGCAGATGCCAGCGCCGTGGTCTCGGCGATATCATTCGGGCAATCCCGTTCCAGCTTTATCGTATCACGAAGTTTGCCATTCACCTGAACACCAATTTCTATTTCATCATCAATGGCCAGCGCGGCACCGGCCTTGGGCCAGTTGGATTGCGCCAATAACGTGTCATATCCCAGTTTCTGCCAGATATCTTCGGCCACATGCGGCGCCAGCGGGCTGAGTAACCGGGTTAATGTTTCCACCGCAAATCTTTTCGCCGCACCAGCACCGGCCTCGTCCATTTTGATGTCGGCAATGGCATTTGTCAGCATGTGAAGCTGTGCCACAGCACGGTTAAAGCGGAAGTTCTCAATATCGGCCGACAGTGCCAGAATAGATTTATGCGCCATCCGCACCGCCGCCAGCGCGGAATTGCCAAGCTGGTCTGGCAGGGCTGTGCCGGCTGGTGGCAAATTTGTATCATGCGCCATCCGCCAGACCCGTTTTAAGAAACGTGATGCCCCTTCAACACCCGACTCGGTCCATTCCATATCGCGCTCAGGCGGCGAATCCGACAACATGAACAACCGCGCTGTGTCGGCGCCATAGGTCTCGATGATCAATTCCGGGTCTACGACATTGCGCTTTGATTTGCTCATTTTTTCGATACGGCCGGCGTCTACTTTGGCGCCGGTGGCGGTTTCGACCCAGTGATCACCGTCTTTCGTGACATCCGTTGGAAACAGCCATTTTCCGTCCTTGTCTTTAAAAGTCTGGTGACACACCATGCCTTGCGTCATCAAACCGGCAAATGGCTCGTCCAGATCGAGATAGCCAACATGGCTCAATGCGCGGGTAAAAAACCGTGAATAGAGCAGATGCAGCACCGCATGCTCAACCCCGCCGATATATTGGTCAACCGGCATCCAATAAGCCGCCGCCGCGGCGCCGAACCCATCTTTATGCGCCGGGTCAGCATAACGCAGAAAATACCATGAACTCTCAAAAAATGTATCAAAGGTATCTTGTTCACGCTCGGCGGCACCGCCACATTTCGGGCATTTTGTATGTTTCCAGCTTGGATGATTGGCAAGCGGGTTGCCGGGGGCTGAAAAATC
>JADHLR010000065.1 GCA_016780525.1 Candidatus Puniceispirillum sp. | reverse complement strand
GCTGATAAGCTGCGGGCCAATCTTGTTGAGCAGGTCACGGCGCGCGTGCGCTGGCGCGAATCTCTATTGTCGATGCAGGCCGCTGGATGTGGTCTTTATATCGAGTTGGGCACTGGTAAAGTATTGTCGGGTCTGGTCAAGCGCAGCCTTGATGCCGCCACTATGGTGAATTTGGATGGGCCTGACGATCTGGACAGCTTGCTGGCTGAACTGTAAAACTGACATACCGCGTGGCGGTATCAGCAAAAGGACTTTGATTTATGTTTGATCTTACGGGTAAGACGGCACTTGTCACCGGGGCAAGTGGCGGGATTGGCGAAGCCGTCGCGCGCGCTCTGCATGCGCAGGGCGCAACGGTTGTGCTGCATGGCACGCGGGCCGAAAAGCTGGAAGCGTTGCAGAAAGATCTTGGCGCGCGCGCTTTTGCGCTGGCTGTCGATTTGTCTGACCGTGACGCTGTCGCTGGTCTGGTAGATGCCGCTAGCGCGCTGGCAGGGCCGATATCGATTCTGGTCAATAATGCCGGCATAACCCGTGATGGGCTATTGATGCGGATGAAGGACGATGATTGGGACTCGGTGCTTGAGGTGAATATGACCGCGTCGATGAGTCTGTGCCGGGCGGCGATGCGCGGCATGATGAAAGCCAGAACCGGGCGGATCATATCGATCTCATCTGTTGTTGGTGTGACTGGCAATGCCGGACAGACAAATTATGCGGCTTCAAAGGCCGGCATGATCGGCTTTAGCAAATCACTGGCAGCCGAGGTGGCGAGCCGCGGTTTGACGGTTAATGTTGTCGCCCCCGGCTTTATCGAAACACCGATGACCGATGTGCTCGACGAGTCGCAAAAATCTGCATTGCTGACGCGTGTGCCTGTCGGACGTTTGGGGCATGCTGATGAAATTGCCGCGACGGTGGCGTTCCTTGCCAGCGATGAGGCCGCCTATATTACCGGTGCGACACTGCATGTGAATGGCGGCATGGCAATGCTTTGATTTCGGTGTTCAAACCGCTATCGTTAATAAACAGGCTGGCATATCATGAAAAACTATGGTATTTGCCGCCAACTTTTATTTCTCCGGCCACTTTCGGCCAACATCCAAGCTTCTAAGAGGGGGCACTTATGAGCGATATTGCAGATCGTGTTAAAAATATTGTTGTTGAACATTTGGGCGTAGATGCTGACAAGGTCGTCGAGGGCGCAAGTTTCATCGATGATCTTGGCGCTGACAGCCTTGATACAGTTGAATTGGTTATGGCATTTGAAGAAGAGTTTGGCGTTGAAATCCCAGATGACGCTGCAGAACGTATCCTGACGGTAAAGGATGCGGTGTCTTTCCTCGAAGAGAACGCTGGTTAACAACCACGCCTGAACATAGTTGTGTATCGCTGTGTAGATGGTGATACACAACCTTTGTTTGACCAACATATTATCCTGGAGGGTTGCTTTGCGTCGAGTCGTAGTTACCGGATTAGGAATGGTTACCCCGCTTGGGTCGGGGGTAGACCATAATTGGTCAGAGATTACCGCCGGCAAGAGCGGTATTTCCAAAATCGAAAATTTTGATGTGTCTGATATCAGCTGTCGGATTGCCGGTCAGGTGCCCGGCGCTGGCCAGCCAGGCGGGTTAAATCTAGACGACTGGATCGAGCCGCGCGAACAGCGCAAGCAAGACAGGTTTATTCAGCTTGGTCTGGCGGCGGCATGTCAGGCGGTTGAGGATTCCGGCTGGAAACCTGATGACCGTGAGGCACAAAACCGCACGGGCGTCATGATCGGGTCTGGCATTGGTGGGCTCGAATCAATTGTCGTTACAGACCAGCTTATGCATGAAAAAGGCCCGCGTCGCATAAGCCCGTTTTTTATTCCATCGGCGCTGATCAATCTTATTTCTGGCCATGTGTCGATCCGCTACGGGTTTCGTGGCCCGAACCATGCTGTTGTGACGGCCTGTTCGACAGGTGCGCATGCCATTGGCGATGCTGCCCGTATGGTGGCGTTGGATGATGCTGATGTGATGGTTGCAGGTGGCGCCGAAGCCGCGGTATGCCGCATTGGCATGGCTGGCTTTGCCGCCGCCCGTGCTTTATCAACCGGCTATAATGATACCCCCGAAGTGGCATCGCGGCCATGGGACAAGGGACGTGATGGCTTTGTCATGGGTGAGGGCGCCGGCATTGTTGTGCTGGAAGAGCTGGAACATGCCAAGGCCCGTGGCGCAAAGATTTATGCCGAGGTTAAGGGCTATGGCATGTCGGGTGACGCCCACCATATTACCGCACCGGCTGATGATGGTGATGGGGGTTTTCGGGCTATGCAGGCGGCGATGAAACGTGCCGGGCTGACCGCCGCTGATATTGATTATGTCAATGCGCATGGCACCTCAACGCCGCTTGGTGATGTGATCGAGGCAAAGGCCGTCGCCAGGCTGCTTGGTGACGCCATTGGCAATATATCAATGTCATCAACGAAAAGTGCGACCGGGCATTTATTGGGTGCGGCCGGGGCTATTGAGGCAATTTACTCAATAAAAACAGTTGAAACGGGTCAGTTGCCACCAACATTGAACCTCAATGACCCGGAAGATGATGTGGCTGGTTTTGATTTAGTGCCGCTGAAAAGCCGCCAGCGCGAAGTGCGCAATGCCATGTCCAATTCATTCGGATTCGGTGGCACCAACGCCTCATTGATTGTCGGTCAGGTGAGGTAATGCGCGGATCTGCCGTTCGGTTGATCATCCGGCCGGCATTTCTTTCCGGGCTGCTGGCGCTGTTGATGATGCTCGCCGCCTGGCTGTGGGTGGCGCAAACGCTTGATCGTCCGGGCCCACATTCCAATGATGCTGTTGTTACAATTACCGCTGGCAGTGGTCACGCCACTGTCCGATGGGAATTGCAACGCGCCGGTGTTTTGCACCAGATCTATCATTATGACGCGGCGCGGATGTTGGCTGGCAAGAAATTTGTGCCGAAAGCGGGTGAATTTCTGCTGCCCGCTACGGCAAATCTGCGGCAGATTATGGATATCCTGCATGCTGGCAAAAGCCTGCAGCGACGCCTGACGATTGTCGAAGGCCAAACCAGCGCCGAGATCATCGCGGCGCTTGACGCGATGCCGCATTTGACCGGCAGCATTGACCTCGGCGTTGCCGAAGGCAGCTTGTTTCCGGACACTTATTTTTACACCTATGCGACCAAAAGAGGTGATCTGATCACCCGCATGCAAGACAAGATGCAGATGAGTCTTCTTGCGGGCTGGGTCAACAGACAGGCTGATTTGCCCTATAGCACGCCGGAAGAGGCGTTGATTATGGCGTCAATTATCGAAAAAGAAGCCGCCAACAGCGCTGAACGGCGTCTGGTTGCGGCGGTGTTGGTGAACCGGTTAAAGCGTGGCATGCGGTTGCAATCTGACCCCACAGTGCGCTATGGCATCACTATTGATCGGCCCCGTCCTATCAGCAAGGCTGATCTGCGCCGCAAGACCCCGTGGAATACCTATATGATCGCGGGCTTGCCGAAAACGGCAATCTGCAACCCAAGTCTGGACTCGATTGACGCGGCATTGCATCCGGCTGACAGTGATTTTTTATATTTTGTTTCTGATGGTTTTGGTGGCTTGCGGTTTGCGAAAACCTTGGAGGTTCACAATAAAAATGTCAGACTATATCGTCAGGTTGAAGGGCAAAACCCAAAGGGATCAAAACCATGAAGACAGCAGCTAACGCGGCCTCATCTAAATCTATGGAAATGGCGGGGCGTCGCGGCTTGATGTTGGTGCTGTCATCGCCGTCCGGGGCTGGCAAAACCACCATTGCCAGACGGCTTCTGGCCGAAGATGAGGGGCTGGAGTTATCGGTGTCTGCCACCACGCGGCAACGCCGGCCGGGCGAGGTTGAGGGCAAAGACTATCATTTTGTCAGCACCTCTGATTTTCAGATTATGATCAATGATCGTGCGCTTTTGGAATATGCCAAAGTCTTTGATAATTATTACGGCACACCCTCAGCGCCGGTTATGGCGGCGCTTGCCGAAGGCCGCGATATGTTGTTTGACATTGACTGGCAGGGCACCCAGCAATTGGCTGATGCCAGCCGCGAAGATCTGGTGTCGGTTTTTATTCTGCCACCATCAACGCGTGATTTAGAACAAAGATTACTAGCGCGGGCGCAGGACAGTGCTGATGTGGTGGCGGCGCGCATGTCGAAAGCTGCCGATGAGATCAGCCATTACCGCGAATATGACTATATCTTAGTCAATCGCGATATTGATCTGGCCGTGGCGCAGGTCAAGGCGATTTTGCAGGCCGAGAGATTGCGGCGAGACCGTCAATTGGGGCTTACAGATTTTGTAAAGAAATTGCGCGCCGGCTATTAGGGTGCAGCTTTGCCGTCGGCCTCAAACTGGCGTGCCAATTTGCAAAAACTCTCGATATCTAATTGTTGCGGTCTGGCTTCCGGATCGATTCCGGCGGCTGCCAGTAATTGCTCACCATTGATCTTTTTCAGCGAACTGCGCAGCATCTTGCGGCGCTGGCCAAAGGCTGTGCGTGTGATCAGTTCCAGTGCCTGTGCCGAGCAGTCATAGCGTGGCTGCGCCAATGGCACAATTTGCACCACTGAAGAAATTATTTTCGGGGCTGGCACAAATGCCTCGGCTGGCACGTCAAACAGAATTTCGGCGTCGGCATAATAGCCGGTCAGAACGCTCAGGCGGCTATAGGCAGGGTCGCCGGGCCGCGCTGTTATGCGCTCGGCAACTTCGCGTTGAAACATCAACGTCATTGATTCAAACGCTGTCGCATGCGCCAGCCAGCGGATCAGTAATGTCGTTGCAATATTGTAAGGCAGGTTGGCAATAATGCGGCGCGGGGCCGTGCCAAATTCCCAAATCGGACTTTCCAGCGCATCTGCTTCGATCAATGACAGGCGGTCGCCGGCGGCCGTGCATAAGGATGATAATATCGAGCCGGCACGCCGGTCTTTCTCGATGGCGATGACATGCGCTGCATGTTCCAGAAGCAGCGCACGGGTAAGACCACCCGGGCCGGGGCCAATCTCGATCGTGGTGCCGGTTAATGGGCCGGCACTGCGGGCTATTTTGCGGGTCAAATTCAAATCAAACAGGAAATTTTGTCCGAGCGATTTGCGCGCCCGCATATCCATGCTTTCAACAAGCTGGCGTAACGCTGGCAGGGCGTCAACACGGGCTGTCAGCGCGGCATTTGATTCGGATGTCATGTCGACAAAGCCTGTGCCGCAGCGGCCATTTTACGCGCCATTTTAATCGCCGCCATCAAACTGTCAGGCCGCGCCGTGCCCGAACCGGCAATATCCAGCCCGGTGCCGTGATCAGGTGATGTGCGGATAAAATCGAGCCCCAATGTAATATTCACACCACCAAAAAAATCTAATGTTTTTAGAGGTATAAGAACCTGATCATGATACATGCCCAGAACCGCATCATAGGTTTTGCGGGCCTCTGCATGGAACAGGGTGTCGGCTGGGTGGGGGCCGGTGATATTAATGCCAGCTTGCTGCAAACGGGTGATAGCGGGCTGGATAATGTCCTGATCCTCGGTGCCTAAGCTGCCATTTTCCCCTGCATGGGGGTTCAGGCCGGTAACAGCAATGCGCGGTGCGGTGATGGCAAAATACCGTTTTAAGTTGGCATCCAACAAATGTCCGGCAGCGATGATTATGTCCTGTGACAAGCTGCCAGCCACCGCGGAAATGGGTATGTGGATGGTCAGCGGCACCACTTTTAAATCATCGCAAGCCAGCATCATCATCGGCCCACCAGCATCAACCTGACCGAGACTTGCCAGAAATTCGGTATGCCCCGGATAGCCAAATCCGGCATCATATAGGGATGATTTCTGGATCGGATTTGTCACCATGCCACTTGCCGCACCGGAAAGGCAAAATTTGGCGGCGGTGGTAATTGCATCCACCACAACCTGACCATTGCGGCTATCGGGTGAGCAGGCGATCGGCGGCACCGGCCAGTCAATCGGCATAATATGTAACACGTCCTGATCGGCGTTGAACTGATCCGGGTGCGTGATGGTTTTGATGGCAATAGGGGTGCCAAGCGTGGCGGCGATTTCGGCCATACGGTCTGGCGCCTCAATCACACAGATGTCGCGATGTCCGGCGCACCATGATTTGATGGCGATCTCGGCGCCAATACCGGCGGGCTCGCCCGGTGTCACAATTAAAGGACGGGAATCTGGCATGATATCAGAAACGTTCAACGACCGCGGCGCGGCGTAACCGCAATAAATAGCGTTCACCAAGCGACCCAAAGAATTTTTCGACAATAACCTGCTCGATTTCCCGGCGGGATGGCAGGGCGATCTGTGCCTTTTCGCGCTTGCATAACATGAAAACCGCAATCCCCTCGCTGAATGATAATGGCGCACTGGCGATGCCTGGTTGCAATTCATTGACCAGTGTCAGCATTTGCGGGGCGAGACTGCCAACGCGAATATTCTCGAGCGCGCCTTGCATGTTTGATCCGTAGCTGTCATGCAATTTGGTCAAATCCGGACAGCTCGATATATTGCCAGCATCACGCTCAAGGCGGGCGGCGGCTTCGAGCCGGTCTGCATTTGTTGCGTCTGGTGTCAGCGGCAGTAATGCACGGGCGAGCCAAACACGGTCCTGGCTGGGGTCGATCTGACCATTTTTGCGTTCCCCATTTTTCTGGAAAATAAATACCGCACCATCTTGCTGCAACGGCTGTGTCAAGCCACCAATATCTATCTGTGCAAGCGCGTCAACAACAGTGGCTGGCAACTGGTTTTCAAACACCCATCCAATGCGTCCACCGTTCTGTGCGCTGCCCGACACCGAATATTGTTGGGCAATTGCATTGAAATTAGCCCCCATTGTAACCGCGGAAACAATTTCGTTGGCAAGCATGATGGTGTCTTGCAAGGGGCGGTCTGGCTCTGGCACAAGAACCAGCTCGCTCAGCCGGATTTGCGGCTGTTTCGCATTTTCCGTTATGCGGGCAATTTCAGCGTCAATTTTGGCGTCAAGATCGCCAAGCCTCTCACCAAAGTTTGCCTGAATAAAACTGGCCCAGGCCAGGTCAGTGACAAATTTCTGTTGAATCGATGCGGTGTCCAAATTCAGTTCGCGCAAAATTTCAGTGCCGCTTTTCCCATTTTGTTGAAATGAGCTGTCAACAAGCCCGCGTGCCGTTGGCAGACTGCGTGCGGCAATATTAGGATCGATTGACTGGGCGGCTTGCAGTTTCAGCTTTTCGTCGATCAACATTTGCAAAGCGTCGGTTTCAAGGCGCTGGCGGTTGCTGTCATTCAATTGAATATTTGTGATCGCGGTCAGAAAATTGACCCGCTGTTCGACATCATAATTTGTGATGGGCTTGCCATTTACCTTGGCCACTATCTCAATAGCGGCAGCGGCCGGCTGCATGAGTGCCAGAATAAAAATCAGGCCAGAGATGAATGTCTGTGTCACATTTTGATAAATCACTGGGTAAACATCCTTTTTGACGCTGCCACTTTGACGGGGCCAAGTTGACGGGGCCATTTTGACGGGGCAATTGGCTTGTCGCGTTAATCGAGCGGTTATCGGTCTAAGCTTCGTCACCTCGGGCAAGAATAATCGCCCCTATTAAAAACACGGTAAATGCGGGTGTCCATGCCGCGACGATTGTCGGAATACGCAGCGACACACCCATAACTTGCATGAAATAGGTGAAAATGAAAATCGCTGTTGCCAACAACACGCCGCGTATGAATAGACGAGACCGGCTGCCGCGTAAACTATTTGTCAATGTTGCCCGTGCCGCCAGCATGGTGATACCCACCATCATCAATGGCAATGCTAATAGCTGATAAAGATGGATGCGATGTGCTGTTGCCGGTATACCGGCATGTTCCAGCGACATAATAAACTCGGGCAGTTGGAAAATTGACAAGGCTTGCGGTGACAGGCTTGATTGTTGCAGATTTAGCGCGCCAAGGCTGGTTGGCAAAACAATGTGGCCAAGTGCGGTTTCGGCACCGTTCGATTGCCAACTGACCGCATTTTCGATCATCCAGCCGGTTTTTGTGAGCTGGCTGGAATCAGCTTTGATCACGCGGCGCAATTTTGATGCCTGATTAAATTCATAGATAACCGGATTGATGATTTGCGACGCATCCGCATCCAGCGAGTCACCGTGAAAAATCAATTTGCCATCGGCCAGACTATCGCGAATCCAAATGCCGCTTTCTGATACCGTCAGGTCATTTTTGTTATTGCCAAAAATCTCGGCTAATTTGGCTTCATAGGCGCGTGATGTAACCGCGCCAATCGGGTTGATAACCGTGATAAACGCCATGCCAACCATAAAGCCGGCAAATAATGCCGGGCCAAGCGATGCCCAAATTGACTGGCCAAACCCGCGAACAGCGACAAATTCATTGCTACGGTTCCACGCTGAAAAACACAGCATCGCGCCGCTCAAAATGGCAAAAGGCAGGATCATATGCATCACATTCGGGATGTTTAAAAGCGCCATAGCAAGGTAATTCACATCCGGCACATCGCGGGTTAACACACTGACCCGGCGCACCAGTTCGATGGTCTGAATCAGACTGATGATCGATACCAGACTGAACAGACACAGACATATCCAGCCAATAAACCGGAAGGCGAAATAGCGAAATAATGTGCCAAATGGAGCAAACTGGCTCATGTCTGCACCTCTAATGCCGGCGGTTTCGGGCTGACCAGATACCAACAGGCGATGCCGATTGGTGTTAGAACGCTGAGATGAATCAATGGCCATAATGCGGCTTGATTGCTG
>JADHLR010000064.1 GCA_016780525.1 Candidatus Puniceispirillum sp. | reverse complement strand
GTCGATGGTGCGCCAACGATTGATATGCTCGGTGTCGATCCACGGCGCTATGGCAGCTACACCTCTGAATCCTATCTGATCGTGAAGAATGAAGAAGCCTATGCCAATGTGTTTACCACGCATTATCCGGATGAAGAACGGCCGGCGGCGCGGCCTCTGCGTACCGCGCCATGCTATGACCGGCTGAAAAATCTGGGCGCTGTGTTTGGTCAGAAATTTGGCTGGGAGCGTGCCAACTGGTTTGCCCCGGACGGTGTGGCACAGGAAGACCATTGGTCATTCCGGCGCTCTGGCTGGTTTGAACATGTTGGCAATGAAGTGCGCAATGTTGCCGAGAATGCGGGATTGCTTGATATGTCTGCCTTTGCCAAGGCGCGTATTTCAGGGCCCGGGGCGGCGGCATTTCTGGATTATCTTGTGGCCAATAAGCTGCCACAAAAAATTGGCCGGGTGGCGCTGTGCCATGCGCTGACCGACCGCGGTGGTGTGCATTCCGAATTTACCATCCAGCGTGAGAGCGATGACAGTTTTTACCTGGTCTCTGCTGGTGCTGGCCAGCGGCTGGATCATGACTGGATCAAAAAACATCTGCCGGATGATGGGTCGGTGCGTTTTGACAATCTGACGAATGCTGTTGGCGTGTTGGTTCTGGCCGGGCCAAAATCGCGCGATATTCTGCAAAAAATTACCCGCAGCGATGTCAGCAATACCGCATTTCCATGGTTGTCGGGCAAATTGATTGAAGTCGGGCTTGCCCCGGCGATGGCGTTTCGGATGAATTTTGTTGGCGAATTGGGCTGGGAGTTGCACCACCCGATTGAATATCAAAATCATATTTTCGACGCGATTATGACAGCCGGAGCCGAGTTTGGTATCAAGCCATTTGGCATCCGGGCGATGGACGCCATGCGGCTGGAAAAATCATACCGGCTTGTTGGTACCGAACTGTCGATTGAATATGCCGCGCTGGAAAGTGGGCTTCACCGTTTCGTGCATCTGAATAAGGGTGATTTTAAAGGGCGGCAAAAATTAAGTGAATGGCAAGAGGCCGGATTTGCGAATGCGATGGTCACGCTTGAAGTGCATGACACCACCGATGCTGACGCCATTGGTGGCAACCCGATCATGTTGCCGGATGGTACGGTGATTGGCCGGGCGACCAGTGGTGGCTATGGATTCCGGCTTGGTAAATCGCTGGCGCTGGCAATGGTGCGGCCGGATCTGGCGACTGTCGGCACTGAATTGATGATTGATGTGCTTGATCAGCGCTTGCGGGCAACAATCCTGGAAGAATCGCCCTATGACCCGGATAATCAGCGTTTGCGCGCCTAATTGGTGGCTTTGAGATAGGAATCTGTGATGAGTGAAACTGCAACTGATCGTCGTGGTCGTCGGGGTGGGGGGCGTGATGCCCGTCGGCAAGCGCGCGCAACCAGCGCCGCAACATCTTTGCCTTATATCACCCGAAATTTAGAGCCATTCGATATTCTGAGTGACGAAACTGCCGAAATTATCGAAAATAATGCCGAAACTATTTTGGAAGAAATAGGTATTGATTTTCGGGATGATCCGGAAGCGCTGACGATTTTGCGCGATGTCGGGTGCGATGTGCAGGGCGAGCGTGTGCATTTTCCACGTGGACTGGCGCGAAAATTATGCAGCACCGCACCGAGCCAGTATACACAACATGCCCGCAACCCAGCCAGAACGGTCGAGATTGGTGGCAAAAACACGGTTTTTGCGCCGGTTTACGGGCCGCCTTTTGTGCGTGATCTGAATAATGAGCGGCGCTATGCGACGATGGAAGATTTTCGCAATTTTGTGAAGATCGTCTATATGCTGCCGGCGCTGCACCATTCGGGGGGCACCATCTGCGAACCGGTGGATCTGCCGGTAACAAAACGCCATCTGGAGATGGTCTATGCGCACCAACGCTGGTCGGACAAACCCTATATGGGGTCGGTGACCGCACCAAGCCGTGCGCAAGACACTGTGGATATGTCAAAAATCCTGTTTGGCGAGGAATTTGTCGCCAGCAATACGGTGATCAGCAGCCTGATCAACGCCAATTCGCCAATGACATGGGATGATACCATGCTTGGCGCCCTCAAGGTTTATGCCCGCAACAATCAAGCTGTTATCATATCGCCATTCATTCTGGCCGGTGCGATGTCGCCGGTGTCGGTCGCTGGTACGCTGGCACAAACACTGGCCGAGGCCATGAGTGGCATTGCCTTTACGCAGGCGGTTAACCCGGGCGCACCGGTGATTTTTGGCAGTTTTGCCAGCTCGATGTCGATGCAGACTGGCGCCCCGACATTTGGCACGCCGGAACCGGCAAAAGTGCTGTATGGCTGTGCCAAGCTGGCACGCCGGCTTGGCGTTCCGTTCCGCTCTGGTGGCTCTTTGACCGGTTCGAAAACGGCCGACGCGCAGGCCGCCTATGAATCCGCCCATACATTAACCCCAACGGTGCTTGGCGGGGTGAATTTTGCCCTGCATTCTGCTGGCTGGATGGAAGGCGGGCTGGTCGCTGATTACGCAAAGCTGATCCTTGATGCAGATCAGTTAACGATGATCCCGAAGCTGGTCGATGGGATTGATGTGTCCGAACAGGCTCAGGCCATGGACGCTTTGCGTGAAACTGGCCCGGGGCAGCATTTTCTGGGGTCAGCCCATACGCAGGCTAATTTTGAGGACGCTTTTTGGCGGTCTGAAATGGCTGATAACACGACTTATGAGCAATGGTCGTCAGAAGGCAGTATTGACAGTGCCGGGCGCGCCCGTAAGAAATTTGCCGATATGCTGGAAAGCTATGTCGCACCGGAAATTGACCCGGCTGTTGACGAGGCGTTGCGGGGCTTTATCGCCAAGCGTATGGAAGAACTGCCCGACGCTGACTATTAAATGATAACAGCGGCCAAACAACAGCAAGCGAGCATTCGCACAAAAATCTGCTAAGCCTTACAATGCGTGCTTATTTGGTGAATTTGACGCCATATTCCAATGCCGCGTCTAACAGCCAGTCATGCAGATAAGGCGCAAAGCTGGTGCGGCAGATAACGATCAGCTCATTCTCTGCAACCGCCAGCATGGTCACCGCGGCATGCGATAACAGGGTTTGTGCCGCATCGCCGGAGGTAAAGCTGCCGGGATGCAGATCAATCGCACAGCCTTTTGCCAGAACCTGTCGCACCGCAGTGCCTTTTAGATGGAATGCGGCAAGCGCATCGGTGATATTGGTCACGGCGCAATGCTGGGTCTTCAGTGCACTTTCAAGCGTGCTGGCAAGTTCCGCGTCCTTGTCCGCCTCGCAGATTATCAAAAACTCGTCCGGGCCAAGCCATACAACATGGCGTTCGCCAGCCGACGAAGATCTGTTCGCAGCCGTTGGAAACGCACAGCCGACGACGGATTTGACCTGTGTGCTTGCCGATTTGCTGGCGCGCAGGTTTAATTTGCCAAGATGCACCATTTCGGAAAATACCAAGCCGGGCTTACTGTCACCGGGCTTGCCGTCACCGGGCTTACTGGCATAGGGATTGGCGTGGCGTGTGGCTGGCTTGCCGGCTAGGGCGCTGCGGCCCGGCAACATACTGGCTTTTTTAGATGTGCTAGCCATTGATACGCTCTCCTTTTGGATCAAAAAACACTGTATCAACCACTTTCGCCTCGATCACGCTGCCATCAAGCAGTGGAAAAAACACCGTTTGGCCGTGCAGATTATGTCCACCCTTTAACAGCGCCATTGCAATCGAATGTCCAAGATTTGGCGAATAATAGGATGATGTCACCTGACCCAGCATTTGCATCGGCAGTGGCTGGTTTGGGTCGATTACAGCATGCGCGCCTTCGGGTATGACCTGCTGCGGGTCGGATGTTTTCAGGCCAACAAGCTGTTTGCGGTCGTCATGGGCCATGGTGCTGCGGGCCAGTGCCCGCTTGCCGATAAAGTCGGGCTTGGTTTTCGAAATGATCCAGTCCATGCCCAGATCATGCGGCGTGACTGACCCATCCGTTTCCTGCCCGACAATGATAAAGCCTTTTTCAGCGCGCAACACATGCATGGCCTCGGTGCCATAAGGGGTAATGCCATGCGCCGCGCCGGCTTTCATTAAATGTGTCCACAAGGCCAGACCATGCCGCGCCGCCACATTGATTTCGTACGACAATTCACCGGTGAATGAAATGCGGAACACACGCGCAGGCAAACCGCCAATATGACAGTTTTGCATCGACATGAACGGGAAATTCGCCGATGACAGGTCAATATCAATGCCGGCATCCTGCAGAATCTTATGCGCATTTGGCCCGGACAATGTGGCGACGGCCCATTGTTCAGTTACCGAGGTGAGATAGACCTTCAAATCTGGCCATTCTGTCTGCAGCCATTCTTCCAGCCAGTCCAGTACGCCAGCCGCACCGCCAGTGGTTGTCGTCATATGGAAATGGTTTTTGCCTATTCTTGTGGTGACACCATCATCCATGACCATGCCATCATCTTTCAGCATCAGCCCATAGCGGCACCGGCCAATGGCAAGCTTGCTCCAGCCATTGGTATAAATGCGGTTTAGAAATTCGGCAGCATCCGGGCCACGAATATCAATTTTGCCAAGCGTTGAGGCATCCAGCAGACCCGCCGTTGTCCGCGCTGCCAAAACCTCACGGTTAACGGCTTCGGCCATGGTTTCGCCGGCTTGCGGGTAATACCAGGCGCGCATCCACTGACCAACATGCTCGAATGTGGCACCATTATCGCGGTGCCAGTCATCCATGCGGGTGAGTCTGACCGGATCAAATAAAGCGCCGATATCACGCCCGGCGATGGCGCCAATGTTGGATGGGGTATAGGGCATGCGAAAAGTTGTGGTGCCAACCTCGGGAATTTCATTGCCAAGAGCATCAGCCAGAATCGCCAGCGCATTTATATTCGATGTTTTGCCCTGATCGGTTCCCATGCCCATTGTGGTGTAACGCTTTAAATGCTCGACCGACTGATAGCCTTCGCGGGCGGCAAGGCTCACATCGCTGGCGGTGACATCATTCTGAAAATCAACAAAGGCTTTGGGGCCGGCTCCGGCGGCATGGCCATTTGGAATTTTCCATGCGGCCAATGGGGCCCAGCTCTGTTTTGGCAGGTTTATGTCTGGCAGGGAAATGTCTGGCAGGGAATTGTCTGGGGTCGCCGCCATGCTGTTTTTACATCCGGCAGCTTTGGCGGCACGCGCGCCGCATCTGATGCCTTCTTTGATCGCTGCTGCCAGATCAAAGGTGCCATTACCAGCCCCGGCATTAAAGCTGGCTTCATGTGTTGTCGATGGTTTGAAACACAGCTTTTTGTCATCCCATTGCAGTTTGCCACGCGCCTGCGAATGCAGATGAACAGCTGGTGACAGCCCGCCTGACATGGCAATCAGATCACAGTCACGATGCATGATATCGCCATCAATAACGCTGGCTGTGCTGTCAAGCGGGGCAATCTCAACCCGCGCGACCCGGCGGTTGCCATGCGCCGCAATCACCGCATGTCCAGCCAGTATTTCGATACCTGCGGCGGTGGCTTCACGGATGAAGGCTCCAGTTGGTTTGGCGCGTAAATCGACAATGGTGACGCGGGCGCCGGCGTCATGCAAAGCCATCGCGGTGCGGTAGGCATCATCATTATTTGTCATGACGATCGCGCGTTGGCCCGGCAGCGTTGCGTAACGATTGATGTAGCTGCGCACCGCACCTGCCAGCATGACCCCCGGCAGATCATTGCCGGCAAAAACAAGTGGCCGTTCATGCGCGCCTTGTGCCAGCACGGTTTGTTTGGCGCGAATTTTCCACAACCGCTGACGTGGCAGATGCGCCGGCCGGTCTGGCAGATGGTCGGTGACGCGCTCGTTCAACGTCAGATAGTTTGCGTCCATATAGCCAAATACGGTGGTACGCGGCAGCATCGTTACCTCGGGCATGCTGGTTAGCTCATCTACAATCTGTCCGATCCAGTCAATCGCCGGTTTGCCGTCAATTTCAATGCCGGCCTCGGCAAGCAGCCAACCGCCAAATTCATTTTGCTCATCGGCAATGATAACGCGGGCACCATTGCGGGCTGCCTGTAACGCCGCCATTAATCCGGCAGCCCCGCCGCCAGCCACCAGCACATCGCAATGCGCATGGGTTTTTTCATAGCGGTCTGGGTCATTGTGATCATCCGCTGCTTTGCCAAGCCCGGCGGCATGGCGGATGACATGTTCATATTTCATCCACATCGCCGCTGGCCACATAAAGGTCTTGTAATAAAATCCGGCGGGGAAAAACCGCGCCAAAATCGAATTGATGGCGCCAATATCAAATGCCAGCGAAGGCACCCGGTTTTGACTCTCGGCGTATAGGTTTTCGAAAATTTCAATCTGCGTGGCCCGCAGGTTCGGCTCGGCATAGGCGCCCCGACCCAGCCTGATCAGCGCATTTGGTTCTTCCGATCCGGCCGATAAAATGCCGCGTGGCCGGTGATATTTGAAAGATCGCCCGACAAGATGCACCCCATTTGCCAATAGCGCTGATGCCAATGTGTCGCCGGCGTATCCGGTATAGGGGTTGCCGTCAAAAGTAAAATTTATGCTGCGCGCCTGATCAACACGGCTGGCGCGGTTGAGGCGGGCCAGTTGCGCCGCCGGTTTGCCAAGTTTAAACATTATTTACGTCCTCTGGCTTTCGCGGCTTGTTTCTGGCTGGCACGGGCTGGCTTGGCGGCCTGTTCAGCAGCCGTATCGCGCCGCCAGCTTGTATTATACACAGATTTGGCGGCGGCGGTTTTCGGCAACGCGCCCATCGGATAAACCTCGACCACATCATGGCTGACTGTGTCGCGTGCCATATTAAACCAGCGTCGGCACCCGGCACTATGCCGCCAGCGTTCTAAAAACAATCCTTTTGGGTTGTCCCGCATAAACAGATAATCAGCAAAATCGGCGTCGCTGATTTTGTTTTCGGCAAGCGGTCTGGCAATATGCGCCTCGCCACCACATGAAAATTCGGTTTCATCGCGGGGGCCGCAAAATGGACATTCAATTAACATCATAGCAAAATCTCCTGAAAGACCATCTAATGCGCAACGCCAGCGGCGCCATGCTCATCAATCAGTAATCCAGACCGGAACCGGTCCAGCGCATAAGGAGCGGCAATTTTATTGGGCCGGTCATTGGCGATCAAATCAGCAAAGACATGACCTGATCCCGGTGTTGCCTTAAATCCACCTGTGCCCCAGCCACAGTCAAAATACAGGCCTTCAATATCTGTTTTTGAAATGATTGGCGAGGCATCCGGGCAGGTGTCAACAATGCCCCCCCAATGCCGCAACATGCGTAACCGCGACAGCACCGGAAACAACTCAACAGCCGCCGCAAGCATATGTTCAGGCACCGGAAAAGAGCCGCGCTGCGCATAGGAATTATATTTGTCGACGCCAGCCCCAAGCACCATTTCACCCTTGTCTGACTGGCTGATATACATATGCACGGCATTTGACATAATGACCGTATCTAAAATCGGTTTGATCGGTTCTGATACCAGCGCTTGCAATGGGCGGCTGGCAATGGGCAAACGGATACCCGCCATCGCCGCCACCACACTGGAATGCCCGGCAACAACACATCCGACTTTTTTGGTTTTGATGAATCCGCGGCTGGTTTCGACCCCGACAATTCGACGACCCTGACGGCGTAGCCCGGTAACTTCGCATTTTTGGATGATATCAACACCCAGATCATCGGCAGCCCGGGCATAGCCCCAGGCCACGGCATCATGTCTGGCGGTGCCGCCACGGCGCTGCAGGAAACCACCCATCACCGGATAGCGGATTGACTGATCAATATTGATTGTGGGCACAAATTTTTTGATTTCATCCGGCCCGAGAATTTCTGAATCAATGCCATTTAAGCGGATCGCATGCACCCGTCGTGACATTTCACGCAATTCATGCTCGCTATGAGCAATGGTCAAAACACCGCGCTGGCTGAACATCACATTAAAGTTCAAATCCTGGCTGAGGCCTTCCCATAATTTCATTGAATGTTCGTAGATGGCGGCAGATTCGTCCCACAGGTAATTTGACCGGATGATGGTGGTATTACGGCCGGTGTTACCGCCGCCAAGCCAGCCTTTTTCGATCACCGCAATATTCGTCATGCCATGCACGGCTGCCAGATAATAGGCTGTGGCAAGACCATGGCCGCCGCCGCCGATAATCACCGCATCATATTCGGCTTTCGGTTCGGCATCACGCCATGCGCGCTGCCAATCCTGATGGTAAGACGCCGCGTTTTTGGCAATCGCAAAAGCTGAATAGCGTGATTTGCCGCCGGGCAATCCGCGTTGTCCCCGGTCTGGCTGATTGTCTGCCATCTGTTACCCTCTCACCCGGTGGGTCTGCCCCTGCATATAGAGCGTCACACCGGCACTTTTGATCCAATAAAATAACCGCCTCATGATGCGCAGATGGTGGCAAAAACCTATCTTCGCAACGACCTTACATTTGTCTCATTCGACACCTCATTGTGTTAGCTGGTTTCTGCCGGTTTGTCGATCATCTGCTGGCTGCTTTATCGCATTTATGCAGATCTTTTTGCGCCGCATCGCTGTGTCGTTTTTGGCGCGGCATCCGCACGAATTTTTTCGTTGTGGATGCCGCGCCTTGTCGGTGTGGGTGGGTTGACCGCCAGCCTTGAACTGCGGCACAGTAGATAATCATGGTCAGGCGCCACGGCACCGGCGTCAGTGGCATCAGCCGGGCCCATTATGTGGCCATATGGTCAGGAGATAAAACAATGGCTGTAATTAATTCGATAGCTGATCGTCAGGGTGAAATGCGGGGCTGGCGGCACCTGCTGCACCAGCATCCGGAAACCTCTTATGAAGAGATTTGGACATCAGATTTTATCGCC
>JADHLR010000003.1 GCA_016780525.1 Candidatus Puniceispirillum sp. | reverse complement strand
GCATATTATGCTCAATCACGCATAAGGTGATGCCCAGCTCCTCATTGGCACGACGCAGGCGGTTAATCAACCCATTGATAAGCGTTGGGTTAATACCGGCTGTTGGTTCGTCAAGCAGCAGCACCTTTGGCTCATTCATCAATGCCATGGCAAATTCGAGCAGCTTTTGCTGACCAAATGATAAATCACCAGAGATCAGGCTCCGCTTTGAGTAAAGCCCGACAAACTCGAGCAGATGTTCAGCCCGGTCGCGGATTTCACCCTTCCGACTGGCAAACATTGACGATTTTGAACCAGGCCGGTGCGAGACTGATATCTGCATGTTGTCGACACAGTCCATCTTCGTATAGATACGGGTCTGCTGAAAAGTCCGCAACATGCCGAGCCGGGCTATATCGCCGACCCGCAGATGCGATATTTCCTGACCATCAAACTGTATCGATCCGGAATCAATCGGATGATAGCCAACAATCGAGTTAAACAATGTCGTCTTGCCACACCCGTTGGGGCCAATAATGCCTGTAATCGATCCGGCTTTTACCGTCATCGAGATATCGACGTTTGCTTTAACACCACCATACGATTTTGAGACGTTGTCGACGGTAATAATAGATTGAGTCATCTACGCCTCCTCTTTCTGGTTCGTCAATGAGGGATCAACAGAAATACCAAATTTTTCAGGATATTTGGTTTGTAGCCATCCCATTATTCCCTGCTGGAAATAGACAATATTGACAATCAGGATCAACCCAAGAACAACCCACTGCAGACCCAACAGATAGGTCCAGGTTGTTTCTTTCACAATATGGAACAAAATAGCGCCCAAAACCGGCCCCCATAATGTGCCCTTGCCACCAAGCAATGACATCGCCACCATAAAGATACCGAAAGTTGCGACCGGAAAGGCCACTTCCAAAGGCTCGATATAGCCAACCATGTTGCCAAACACAGCACCAGTGCACCCCATAAAGAACGCTGCAACAGACCACCCGACGAGCTTATACTTAAGTGTTGGTATGCCCATTGCTTCGGCCTTGTCTTCATCATCGCGGATCGCATTAGCTGCCAGCCCAAATTGCTGCGCAAACATCCAGCGAATGACAAAATGTGCTAGTGCTGCCAGGGCGAAAAATATCATGCAATAGAAGAGCGAACGATATTCGATTGGCAGTGGCAAAAAGGGCATCGCAATACCGGCTCCAGCACCAATAACTTCTATTGTTCCAGCAATTTCTCTGGCCGCCACGGCGACACCCAAGGTGCCAATAGCGAAGTATGGCCCGCGTAGACCAAACATGGTCAAGCCGAGCAAAACAGCCAGAACAACACATCCGAGGCCAGCTGCGATCACACCCATGATAAAGCCAGTATAATATTGCGTTTCAGTAAAGACCGGCTTAATCGCACCGTATGATGCGGTGTAAAGCCCCAAATCATAAAACATCGACACTTGGATTGCCGCCGAGATATACATGCCCACACCAAAAAAGGTGATATTCCCAAGGGAATTATACCCCATCTGACCGCCCATGATGTCCCATGTCGACGCCATCAGCACCATCACCCACAACACCGCTATCTGCATGGTGTAATCCGGGAAGATGAACGGGCCAGCAAGGCCCAATATTGCCAGAGCTAAATATACAAGCTTTTCGTTAATCATTACCGTACCACCTGTCTTTGGCGACGAAGTTGGATTTGTCGCCACACCAACACGCCAATTAGAACCATCACTGCCGCAGCAATCTGCCATTCTGCACCCATTATGATGCCCGCATATTGTTCAACCCAACCAAGCGCAAAGCTCACCCCGATAACAGCAGGCAGGTTGCCAAGACCGGCGGCGGTGACAATCGCGAAAGTTCTGAGTGAATATACGATGCCATAAAATGGTTGCAGAACCCAAATAATAGACACCAAAACGCCAGCTACACCACAGATCGCGGCATTTAATGAGAATGTAAATGCGTAAATGCGGTCGGTGTTGATACCAAGCACACGGGCGGCGCGTGCATCCTGCGCGGTCGCGCGTATGGCCTGACCGGTTCGGCTCTTTTTCATAAAGATAATTATGATTGCGGCGAAACCAGCAGCCAGTAATAGCGACACGACTTTCGCCATCGGCACAGTTACAAAACTATCAAACATCGTGAGGATTGGAAATTTCGAATCGATCGTCTGCACCTCAGGCCCATAGATCAAATTCATGACCTGCTGAAGAAACAAGGACAGACCAAACGTTGCGAGCAACGACACAAACATATCATTGTCGATCACTCTCTTAATAATAAGCAGGTAACATATCCAGCCAAATCCAAACATCACCGCCGCAACAATTGGCAGCGCAGCGATTGGACCCACGCCCATGTTGAAAAGTGAAAACGCTAAATATCCTCCCATGATAACGAAGTCACCCTGAGCAAGGTTTTTGACGTTCATCACGCCCCAAACCAGCGCCAAACCGTAAGCGGCGAGCGCAAAAACAGCACCGATAAAGATGCCATCCAATATCATTTGGACATTCATCACCGGCGCAAAAACAAATAAAAGTTGAAGATTATCCAACATCGCTGTGAGCCTTTTTTTGGAAAATAGAAGTAGGGAAGCTCTTTTTGAGCTTCCCTAGCAATTAGTGAAACGTCGCTGTTTTAGTAGCTGGCCTTCCGTGGATAAACCATATCTTCATGCGTAATGATTGGTTTGTAAGAAGCATCAGCTTGGATTTGACGGTAGAACATCGGCTTGGCGATGTTATTGCCCTCAGGTGCAAACTTTATGTCTCCGTAAAAGGTTTCCATGTCAGTTGCTGCGAGTGCATCCCTCACCTTATCGCGATCAAAGCTGTTTGCACGCTCGAAAGCATCTTTAAACACTAAAACTGCTGCAGATGCCTGTGCCGTTTGATATGGTACGACCTTATATTCCGGATAAGCTCTCTTAAAATCGGCGTTCCACTTAGCAGCGTCACCAAAATAGTCATCTTTTTTGGGCAAATTGCTGAGCCACTGTGTTGGACACATCACACCCTGTGCTGACTTTGGAAACTTCTCTTGTACCTTTGCGGCTTCACAATGTGTGTAAGCAATCAACGGGACATCGATTTTCATTTCTTCAATCTGACGGGCTGCAGTTGCGGCACCTTTTGAGTGGCCAGAGACCAACAGGATGTCCGGCTTCAGTGCTTTGGTCTTGGTCAATGTGGCTGACATGTCTGACAAATCAGCAGGCAGCTTGTCATCGATCACAATTTTCATGCCATATTCTTTGGCCTTTTCAACAACACCAGCGCGCACGTCGAGTGAGAATCCATCATTCTCAAACGCCATTGAAATCCGCAAATCTGCTGGGTTCTTACCCATGGCTTTGGCCTTGTCAGCCATAATGTCCAGAACTGGCGCCAAATAATATTCAGAGGTTGACAGCACCGCAAACATGTAGCGGTAGCCTTGTGTAAACAGTGAACGCGACGCGCCCTCTGCCTCAACCATTGGCACTTTGAACTTTTCCGTCACCGGCGCAACCGCCTTGGTCATGGTTGTGCTGTATGGGCCAAGCATATATTCAACGCCATCCTGCTGGATTAGGCGCTCGGTCAACTGCGACGCACGTGATGGTGTCGACTCGTCATCGTAATAAGTGATGGCAAGCTTGTATGATTTGCCGCCAACTTTAACGCCACCCATCGAATTGATACGGTCGACTGCGAAATCATACCCTTTTTGGGTGTGAAAACCGTTTGTTGAGTATTTACCAGTCAGTGACAAAGCTGAGCCAAGGATAATGGTGTCACCCTCAACCTTCGCCATCGCACCACCTGACACGCCGGCGACGCTGACTGCAAGAGCTGCGCCAAAGGCTATCGAATATTTTTTATACATTCTTAATTCCTCCCAGAATCATCGATTTAAAGCCTGCTCGCACGCAAGTGATTTTTCGCAACTACTGAGCAGGCAATGTCGCTTTCGTATTAGAGTAAAGTTTTTTGCCATAAGCAACCCCGCGACAAAGTTTTTGCTTATTATATTTATCTAAAATACCATTATCGGCGGCAAAACCTGCGGCAGCCTTAACTTGATAGTGAAGTTTTCAGTGACAATTAGACGCAGGTTGGTAGACGCAGATTGGCACCCTAGCCCACCTTATGATGTAATTTTTGGCGTGTCAGACCGGAGAGTCGCCTTTCAGCGTAATCCGGTGCAACAGCCGGCGGTGCCCATGGTAGTCATTCAGCGGATAGTGCAGGGTACAACGATTATCCCAGATTGCGACATCGCCAAGTTGCCAGTTCAGCCGGCATTGAAATTCTGCAGCGATCTGATGCGTAAACAAAAAACTCAGCAACCCTTCGCTCTCCGCTTCGCTCCATCCGTCAAATGCAATTGTATGAGCCGGATTGACAAACAGCGACTGCCGGCCGGTTTCCGGATGGGTGCGTACCACCGGATGAATGCCCTGCATTTGTTCGGCTGACAAACCACTTCCGGCCTCTTTGACCCGGTCGCTGCGGGTCGCAGATACCTGTTTTTTGCCAGCCACATTTACCCCACGTAAAGTTGCAAGGCTCTGTTTTAGCCCATCTGAGAGCTGCGCATAGGCGGCATATTGATTGGCAAATAGCGTATCGCCTCCCAATGGCGGCAATTCTTTCGCATACAAAACCGTCGCCACCGGCGGGCATGGCTGATAGGTGGTGTCACTATGCCAGACCCCACCAAAATTCACCGTTTCCGTTTCCTTTTTCAGCACTTCAGTGATCATCGGAAACCCGTCCAGACCTTTTAGAAACGGGTAAATGTCCGGCTCACCAAGGGCTTTGGCAAATTGTAATTGCTCTGCCGGGGAAATGGATTGCGCCCGAATCACCACCATCTGATGCGCCAGCCATACTGATCTGATTTCGGCGATTACCGCGCTGTCGATGCTGCCGGTGGCGCGATCACAACAGGCGGCCAGATCAATATCGGTGATTTCAGCGCCCATGCTGGGGGCCAAAGCCGTTACTTTCATAATACTCGATCCTTTTGCCGGCTCTTTGCCTGACCCTTTAACCAATTGGTGCCGACCCGGCTGGCATGGCGGCGCCCCAAGCCCGATACAGCCACAAAACTATCTTCACAAAAATATCTTCACCAGATGGCGCAAAAATGCAAGCCCGGCCAAGTGGACCCATTTTTCACCAAAACTGGTTCCAAAGTTGGCTTGGCTTGGCTGAAAAATGATAGTACATAAAGGGTCTTCGAGGCGCGTCAGGCGGCCCGTCTGAGTGACGACTTTCTACTGAAACCGAATGAAGACTTTTTTAATAAGGTGAACATCAATGAAAATGACAACTGAAGAAGCATTTGTAAAAGTTCTGCAAATGCACGGGATTGAACATGCGTTTGGTATCATTGGTTCCGCCATGATGCCAATTTCTGATTTGTTTCCACAGGCGGGTATCACCTTTTGGGATGCGGCGCATGAATGTAACGCTGGCATGATGGCTGATGGCTTTACACGTGCCACCGGCAAAATGTCGATGATGGTGGCGCAAAACGGCCCGGGCATCACAAATTTCGTAACGCCGGTGAAAACAGCCTACTGGAACCACACACCATTGCTTTTGGTGACCCCGCAAGCCGCCAATAAAACACTTGGTCAGGGCGGGTTTCAGGAAGTCGAGCAGATGGCGCTGTTTGAAGATATGGTGGCCTATCAGGAAGAAGTGCGTGACCCGTCACGAATCGCTGAGACATTAAACCGGGTGATTCTGCAGGCGAAACGCGCCTCAGCGCCGGCGCAGATCAATATTCCGCGTGATTACTGGACACAGGTGATCGATATTGAACTGCCAGCCATCGTTGAATTTGAGCGTCCATCTGGTGGCGATGATGCCATTGCCGCCGCCGCCGACATGCTCAGCAACGCCGAGTTTCCGGTGATGTTGAATGGCGCCGGCGTGGTCATTGGCGGGGCCATCGACGCCTCGATGAAATTGGCCGAACGTCTTGATGCACCGGTATGTTGTGGGTATCAGCATAATGACGCATTTCCCGGATCACATCCGTTATTTGCCGGGCCATTGGGCTATAATGGGTCAAAGGCTGGTATGGAACTGATCGCCAAGGCGGATGTTGTGCTGGCGCTAGGCACACGGTTGAATCCATTTTCAACGCTGCCCGGATATGGCATCGATTATTGGCCGAAAAATGCAAAAATCATTCAGGTCGATATCAACCCTGACCGTATCGGCCTGACCAAGCCGGTGACGGTGGGTATTGTTGGCGACGCCAAAAAAGTCGCTACCAGCATTTTGAGCAAGCTTGGGCCAAAAGCTGGCGATACTGGACGCGCCGCCCGCAAAGAGCTGATTGCCAAAACAAAATCAGCCTGGGCACAGGAGCTGACATCGCTTGACCATGAGGATGATGATCCCGGCACAACATGGAATGAGCGGGCACGCACCCGGGAACCAAAGAAAATGTCGCCACGTATGGCCTGGCGGGCGATTCAGTCAGCCCTTCCAAAGGATGCCATTATTTCATCGGACATTGGCAATAATTGCGCCATCGGCAATGCCTATCCAACATTTGAAGCTGGCCGTAAATATCTGGCCCCGGGTCTGTTTGGACCTTGTGGCTATGGTCTGCCATCAATCATGGGTGCCAAAATCGGACAGCCCGATGTTCCGGTTGTTGGATTTGCCGGGGATGGTGCCTTTGGCATTTCGATGAATGAAATGTCAGCCATTGGCCGGAATGAATGGCCACCGATCACGATGATTATCTTCCGCAACTATCAGTGGGGCGCAGAAAAGCGCAACACAACCTTGTGGTTTGAAGATAATTTTGTTGGCACCGAGCTGGATCAACAAGTGTCATATGCAAACATTGCCAAGGCCTGCGGCGTTGAGGGTGTGGCTGTCTATGGCATGGATGAGTTGACCGACGCACTGGCAACAGCTGTTGATGCACAAATGAATAATGGTGTGACAACCTTTATCGAAGTCATGCTCAATCAGGAGCTGGGCGAACCATTCCGCCGCGATGCGATGAAGAAGCCGGTCAGTGTTGCCGGCATTGATCGCAATGATATGCGGCCACAAACCAGCGCCTGATCGGCCGATCTATCAGATAACAAAACAGCCGCCCCCGGGCGGCTGTTTTTTTTGACCTCGATTTCAAACCGGCTACACCGTCAGAATCGTGCTGCCGGTTGTGGCACGACCGGTTAGAGCGTCATGCGCTTTGGCCACATCGGCAAGCGGGAATTTCTGATTAATCGAAATATCCACCGTACCATCGGTCACCGCGGTGAACAGCTTTGCCGAATTCGCCTCAAGCCAGTCGCGCTCACCCACAAAATGGAACAAAGTCGGCCGGCTCAATTTATATGACCCTTTGGCAAGATCGCTAATCTTGAAATCAAGATAGGCACCGGAAGACTGGCCAAATGCGATAATCGTCCCATGACGTCTGGTCGATGTCAGGCTGCGCGCCATGGTGTCATTGCCAACCGAATCATAGGTGACGTCGACACCTTTGCCATCGGTCAGCCGCATCACCTCGGCTTCAAAATCAGTCGATGTATAATCGATCACATGATGATAGCCATTGGCTTTTGCCAATGCACATTTTTCCGCACCACCGGCCGTGCCGATCACCGTCGCGCCCAGCGCGTTCAGCCATTGCCCGGCAATCAACCCAACACCGCCGGCGGCGGCATGGAATAATACTGTATGGCCGGCTTCGACCTTAAAACTATCATGGATCAGATAGGCAACCGTCAGGCCTTTCAGCATGATTGATGCCGCCAGTTCGCTCGACACATTATCCGGCAGCTTGACAACATAGCCAGCGTCAATCACCCGATGCGTTGCATAGGCACCATTGGCCAGCGTGTAGCCAACCCGGTCGCCAACCGCCAGACCCGAGACGCCATCGCCAACCGCCTCGATAATACCGGCACCTTCGGATCCCAGCACATGATCTGTTTCGACTGGCCATGGATACAGACCATTGCGGATATAAATATCCAGAAAATTGATGCCGATTGCCTCATGCCGGATCAACACCTCTCCGGCAGCCGGGGCCATGTCACCCAGTTCAATTTTTCTAATCACCTCTGAACCACCTGGTTTGGCAGCCGCCATTGCATATCGCATGCTCATCTCCTTTTGGTAAAAATCGTTGGCCAGCTTGGGGCAGCGAAAATAAGTCTCTTCGCCGCGTGTTTTTGACCTCGCCACCTTATGCAGATAATGATTCCTGCGGTGAAATGCCAGTATTTTCACAACACGGTATTTTTCCGTCACAAGATAGCTTGTATCGCCATAGCCATCTTAAAAATTTCGTCACTTTTGCCCCGAACCGATTTCAGCTAAGCTGACCCGCCGGATGCAAAATTTTCGGTCATGTCAGACATGCTGTGAAAAACACCAAAAGGATATGCCGGGCGGTTCATGGCCTCATCAACACTGCTTTTAAAAAATGTCCGACTGTTATGCACGATGGATGCGGCAGCATCGCATCAGGTCACCGGCGCGGAAATTACCGATGGCGGTGTTTTTGCGCGTGATGGCATTATCGAAAAAATCGGCAAAAGCCGGGAATTGCCACGCCATGCTGACACGGTCATTGACCTTAGCGGGCATATTGTCATTCCCGGCATGGTGAATACGCATCACCACCTGTTTCAAAATCTGACCCGGGTTGTGCCGGCGGCACAAAATGCGCCTTTGTTTGGATGGCTGCAAACACTCTATCCGATCTGGCGGCATCTTGGCCCGGATCATATTTATTGGTCGACAGCGCTGGGTCTGGCCGAACTGGCATTGAGCGGATGCACCACATCATCTGATCATCTCTATATCTTTCCAAATGGCAGCAGGCTGGATGATTCACTGGCCGCGGCAAAAGCCATTGGGGTGCGGTTTCATGGCACCCGTGGCAGCATGAGCATTGGCGAATCACAAGGCGGTTTGCCGCCGGATTACCTGACCGAGTCCGAAGCTGTGATTCTGGCGGATTGTCAGCGTCTTGTTGAAACGCATCATGACCCCGGCCGCTATGCCATGACACGGGTGGCGCTGGCGCCCTGTTCACCGTTTTCGGTGTCCATGGATTTGATGCGTGAAACGGCTAAAATGGCGCGCAGCTATGGTGTCGGCTTGCACACGCATCTTGCCGAAAATAGCGAAGATATCGACTACAGTCTCGCCAGCTTTGGTATGCGGCCCGGCGATTATGCCGAGGCGGTTGGCTGGGTTGGCGCGGATGTCTGGCATGCCCATTGTGTGCAGCTGGATGCGGCAGAAATAAATCTGTTTGCCCGCACCGGCACCGGCGTTGCGCATTGCCCCTGTTCAAATATGCGGCTTGCCAGCGGCATCGCCCCGGTTCGACAGATGCTCGATGCCGGTGTCAAAGTGGGGCTTGGGGTTGACGGGTCGGCGTCCAACGACAGCGGCCATATGCTGAACGAGGCCAGACAGGCCATGTTGTTGCAACGGGTGATGCAGGGTGGTGACGCGATGAGCGCACGCGAGTCTTTGGCGGTGGCAACGCGCGGTGGTGCCGCGGTTCTGGGGCGGGATGACATTGGTGTTTTGGCACCCGGTTATGCCGCAGATATTGTTGCCTTTGATTGCCGCGGCATTGATTTTGCCGGTGCCGCCTGGGACCCGCTCGCCGCTCTGGTATTTTGCGGCCCCGGCAAAGCCGCCTATACAATCATCAATGGCCGGGTGGTTGTGGCAGATGGCAAGTTGCAGACCATGGATACGACGGCACTCCTGCGAAACCACCAGATGATGACCACCGATTTGATGCAGAAATCCGGCTTTAGCGGATAGGCTGATGATGCCGGCAAGCGCAGCGTTGCTATTGTGCAACCAGCAATTGCTGATCGCTGTCTTCTGCCTGTATGGCTGCTGGCGTGGTCGCACGGGCATCACGAATGGCGGTGCGCCCGAAAAGAGCATGCGTTGCCGTCGCCGCATTTGCCGTTACGGTTTTCGCCTGCAGACCAATTTCCGGGCTGATCGCCACGCTTGGATGATTATCCGTGCTGCATCCGCCGCCGTTGCCGGTACAGGTGCGGCTGTCAATGCCAGCCACCTGACCTGAAATGGGTGTCGCAAAGACACAAACCCCGGGCGCGCTACAGGCATCACCAACCCATCAAATGTCTGACCCTGCAGGCTGCTTGTCCAGGAACCGCTGGTACTATTACCGGCATGATCACCCCGCATATCCCCCCGATAAACCGGCAGCTGATTCGCACCTGATCGCCCTATTTGGCTGTTGTTACAATCGTTTGAGCAGCATCTTTCGGGCAATTAATAATTTATATCTAATATATTGATGGCACAGGGCTGACAAAAACGGCGCTGCTGGGGGGCAACGCCGTTTGCTGATCACTGGTCATTTTCGACCATCATGTTATGTGAGCATTTTAGTTTGGCAAAAAGCTATTTGGTTTCAGATCCGGAATGGAAGTTAAACACCGCCCCATCTTTGATACCGCTTGGCCAGCGTGCAGTGACCGTTTTCAGCTTTGTGTAAAATCTGACGCCTTCCATCCCATGGATCGAATGATCGCCAAACATCGAGGCCTTCCAGCCACCAAAGCTGTGATAGGCCACCGGCACTGGTATTGGCACATTCACCCCAACCATGCCGATATTTATCGTGCTGGCAAATTCACGCGCCGCATCGCCATCACGGGTAAAAATAGCGGTGCCATTGCCATATTCATGCGACATCACCAGTTGCACCGCCTCGTCATAAGATTGCGGCCGCAAAACCGATAATACCGGGCCAAAAATTTCGTCGCGATAAACCGACATATCCGGGGTCACATGATCAAGCAAAGTGCCGCCGACAAAAAACCCGTTTTCATATCCCTGCAGCGACAGATTACGCCCGTCAACGACAACTTTGGCGCCATCTGATTCGCCCTGATCGATATAGCCAATGATACGGTCTTTCGCGTCTTTGGTGATCACCGGCCCCATCTCAACACCCGGCTCGTCAAACTGGCCAATTTTCAATGCCCGCACTTTTGGCGCCAGCTGTTCAACGAAACGATCTGCGGTGTCGTCGCCAACCGCCAATACCGCCGACACCGCCATACAGCGTTCGCCAGCAGACCCGTAAGCGGCGCCCATCGCCGCATCAACCGCCTGCCCCATATCGGCATCAGGCATGATGATCATATGATTTTTCGCACCGCATAGCGCCTGCACACGTTTGCCATTACTGCACCCGCGGCTGTAGATATATTTGCCAATTGCGGTTGAACCGACAAAGCTGATAGCCGCAATATCCGGGTGATCCAAAATGGCATCGACAGCTTCCTTATCGCCATTGACGACATTCAGACAGCCGTCCGGAAGGCCTGCCTCGCTGAGCAATTGCGCCAGATGTAAAGGCGCACCCGGATCGCGCTCCGACGGCTTTAAAATAAATGTGTTGCCGCAGGCAAGCGCCATCGGAAACATCCACATCGGCACCATTGCCGGAAAATTAAACGGGGTAATGCCGGCGACCACACCAACCGGCTGACGCAAAGAATAGCTGTCAACCGCATTCGCCACCTGCGCCGAATATTCGCCTTTCAGCAGATGCGGGATACCACAGGCAAATTCAACCACCTCTAGCCCGCGTGCCACTTCACCACGGGCATCATCAAGCGTTTTTCCATGTTGCGCCGAAATCAGCCCGGCCAGCTTATCCAAATCCTGGATAATCAGATCACGGAATTTAAACATAACTTGCGCCCGTTTCGCCGGCGGCGTATTCGCCCAGCCCGGCAGTGCGGCTTTCGCAGCGGCGATGGCGGCATCAACTTCGCCGGTGCTCGCCAGTGGCACGGTTCCCACCACCGCGCCAGTTGCCGGATTGAACACGTCCTGTGAGCGGCCGCTGGTGCCTGCCAAAGTCGCGCCTTGAATAAAATGCATGTCGGTCATCGCCTACCCCATTTGGCTGGCGGCGGCCGCCCCCAACCCTTGATTGCTTTCCATGAAAACACTTACCCAGATTAACGCATTTTGGCACAGGCGCAAGACCAGGCAGCTTGGTAAAATGACCATTGTTGTGATCGGAAACACAAAAACCGTTAAATCTTATATTGGCGATAGCGCAAGACCGGTTATAACTAGGCATGGAACTTTGGGTTGTTTTTGCAGTAGCCGCCGCCGCGACGCAGGCATTACGCACCGCCGTGCAACGCCGCATGACGCCGACACTTGGCAATTTAGGTGCCAGCTATATCCGCTTTTCCTATGCTTTCCCGCTGGCCTGGTTATTTCTATATATCTATATCAGCAGCACTGGCGCCGCCGTGGCGGAACTGCCAACCGGATTCTGGTTTTGGATTAATTTGGCAGCCCTGACGCAGGTTATTTTCACAATTTTACTGGGTCAGCTTTTCAGTCACCGGTCATTCGCTGCCGCTATCGCCTTTTCGAAAACCGAGGTTTTGCAAACCGCTATTTTTGAGGCGTTGATTCTCGGTGTTATCGTGACTGTGCAAACGGGCTTTGCCATTGCTTTGGGGGTTTTTGCCACCGTCCTTCTCAGCTTTGCCAAGGCCAAGCTGGCACTGGGCAATTTGCGCGCCGCCATTTTCAGTCGGCAGGTGGCGATTGGTCTGGGGGCCGGTGCCTTTTTGGGATTCTGCACGGTATGTTACGGTGCGGCGCTCAAATCCATGAATGGTGGCGACGTCATCGGCAACGCAATTTACGCCGCGGCCATCGGTACCACAATTCAGGCTGTGTGTTTCGGCATCTATATTTTTATCGTCAGCCGCGGCCAATTTATTGCCAGTTTTACGCATTGGCGGCAATGTTCTATGGCCGGTATCTGGGCCGCTACCAGCAGTATTTTCTGGTTTGCCGGGTTTGCCTTGCACAGCGTTGCGCCGGTGCGTGCTGTCGGGCAGATTGAGCTGTTATTCAGTGTTGGATTTTCGGTTCTGTATTTTAAAGAACGCATCAGCCGGGTCGAATTTGCGGCGATTGCTTTGCTGGCCATTTCCATCATTATGGTTTTGCTTGACTGATTCCATCATCATCGCCAACAGTAGCCCTATTGACGCTGATCGTAATCGGATTTCTGCGTCATAAATGACCTCATTGCTAACATAGGCAGCACCCGGGGGAAATGTGGGCTGGGGAGACGAAAATGCCGCTGGAAATGAATCAAAATGTGTTTATCACCTGTGCCATTACCGGCTCTGGCGATACCACGTCTAAATCAGATAAAGTGCCAATCACACCGGTGGAAATTGCCGATGCAGCCATTGCCGCCGCGAAAGCTGGCGCCGCCGTCGTGCATTGCCATGTCAGGAACCCGGAAACCGGCGCGCCATCGCGCGATCCGGCGCTGTTTCGTGAAGTCACCGACCGCATCCGCAGCGCCGATATTGATATGGTGCTGAATCTGACAGCGGGCATGGGCGGCGATCTGGTATTAGGCGGCGTCGAAACCCCATTGCCACCGGATGCAGACGGAACCGACATGGCAGGTGCCACCGAAAGGCTGGCGCATATAGCCGATTGTCTGCCGGAAATTTGCACACTTGATTGCGGCACGATGAATTTTGGCCATGGCGATTACATCATGACCAACAGCCCGGCCATGTTGCGCGAAATGGCGGCACAAATGCGGGCACTTGGTGTCAAACCAGAAATTGAGGCTTTTGACACCGGCCATTTATGGTTTGCCAAAAAACTGGTCGAGGATGGATTGATCGAAGGGCCAGCTCTGGTACAGCTCTGTATGGGGATTGCCTGGGGTGCACCGGACGATCTGAATACATTAATGGCGATGGTTAATAATCTGCCGAAAGACTGGGTGTTTTCTGCCTTTTCTATTGGTCGCAATGCTGCCGCCTATCCGGCAGCCGCGATTTTAGCTGGTGGCAATATCCGCGTTGGTCTGGAAGATAGCATCTATCTCTCGCGCGGTGTGTTTGCGACGAATGCCCAGCTTGTCGAGCGCGCCGCAACGGTTGCCACCAATATGGGGGCGTCATTGATTGGCCCGGAGGCGGTGCGTCAACAGCTCGGGCTGGTGAAACAGGCGCCAAAGCCACGCTGATCGCCGCAAAGTAGCCAACACGCTTTTTTCAAAGCGATGACATGAGGACATCACACACATGACATCAACAAATGATTTACAGCGGGTTGCGGTGATTGGCGGCGGGGTGATTGGTGGCGGCTGGGTGGCACGCTGCCTGTTAAACGGAATCACCGTCAATTTATATGATCCGGACCCGAACGCCGCGCGCAAAATTGATGCGATCATGGTCAATGCCAGAATGGCGTTTGCCAAATTGGTTGATGGTCTGGTGCCGCCCGAAGGCAAGCTGCGGTTTGCCGACTCGATCGCCAGTGCCGTTGACGGCGCCGATCTGATCATCGAGGCGGTGCCCGAGCGGCTGGATATCAAGCAATCCGTCTATCACGATATTGAGGCGGCGGCGGCTGATACGCTGATTGCGTCATCAACATCCGGCATCCTTCCCAGTGATTTACAGGCGCATATGGCGCAGCCAGACAGACTGCTTGTGGCGCATCCGTTTAATCCGGTCTATCTGCTGCCATTGGTTGAACTTGTCGGCGGCGCCAAAACCAGCCATTCGGCGATTGACAAGGCCAGTCAGATGTTTCGGCAGCTTGGCATGCACCCGCTTCATGTCCGCACCGAAATCCCGGCGTTTATTGCCGATCGTTTCCTCGAAGCTGTGTGGCGCGAAGCCCTGTGGCTGGTCAATGACGGCGTTGCCACAACAGCGGAAATTGATGACGCCATCAGATATGGCTTTGGCCTGCGCTGGGCGCAGATGGGGCTGTTTGAAACCTATCGGGTGGCCGGCGGCGAGGCAGGCATGGCGCATTTCATCGCGCAATTTGGCCCCTGCCTGCAATGGCCATGGACAAAATTAACCGATGTGCCGGATCTGACAGACGAACTGGTCAATAGGATTGCCGATCAGTCGGATGCCCAATCGGCAGCCTATTCAATACGCCAGCTTGAACAGATCAGGGATGATAATCTGGTGGCCATTTTGCGGCAGCTGGAACAGCGTAACTGGGGTGCCGGACAAACTGTCCGCAGCTGGCAGGAGCAGTTAAATGCAAGCGCCATCCGCAGCATGCCTGATCCAACGCCGCTGATCCGCAGCTATGAAACAACGGTGCCACAGGACTGGGTCGATTATAATGGTCACATGACCGAGCATCGCTATCTTGAGTGTTTTTCCCATGCCACTGATGAAATTATGCGGCAAGCCGGTGTTGACGATGCCTATATCGCCGCCGGTGGCAGTTTTTTCACTGTAGAGACGCATATTTGCCATATCGACGAGGTGATGGCTGGCGCGCCGATTTATGTCGACACCCAAATTCTGGCTGTCGCTGGCAAAAAAATGCGACTGTTTCACCGGCTCTATGATACGTCCGGCACGCTTCTCGCCACTGGTGAACATATGCTGCTGCATGTGGATATGACACAGCGGCGGGCCAGCCAGCCAAAAGCATTGGTGGCCGCAAAACTGGCTAAAATGGCAGCTGGTCATGCCACGCTTGCAATGCCTGATGCGGCGGGCCGCGCTGTTGGCATGACGCGATAGACACAACAAACGCAACAGCTGATAGGTTTCTGAAGATGCAATTTGGTGCAACACCCGAACAGGATATGATCGTCGAAACCGTGCGCAGTTTTGTCGAACAGGAAATCTATCCTCTTGAAGATAAAATTGAGAAGCTTGGCTATGTACCCAAAGACATTGCCGATGACATCAAATCCAAGGTCAAGGCGATGGGATTCTATGCGGCGAATTTTCCCGAAGCAGTTGGTGGCGGCGGTCTCAATCATGTTGAATTTGCCCTTCTCGAACGCGAGCTTGGCCGCGGGTCGATGGCGCTGACACATTTTTTTGGCCGCCCGCAAAATATTCTGATGGCCTGCGAGGGGGCGCAGATCGAACGCTATCTGGCACCTGCCGTCAGTGGTGAAAAAATGGATGCGCTGGCGATGACCGAACCAGATGCCGGATCCGATGTGCGCAGCATGACAACCACAGCAAAACGCGATGCTGGTGACTGGCTGATCAATGGCACCAAACATTTCATTTCCGGCGGGGATCATGCCGATTTCTTTATCGTTTTTGTGGCCACCGGCGTTGATGAAACGGCGCATGGCCCGAAAAAACGGATTACCTGTTTTCTGGTCGATCGCGGTCATCCCGGCTTTTCTGTTTTGCCCGGCTATCAGTCGGTATCGCATAGCGGCTATCCCAATGTGATTTTGAAATTTGAAAATTGCCGGGTGCCGGATGAGCAGGTTCTGGGTGCCGTCGATGGCGGGTTTGAGGTGATGAATAGCTGGCTTTATGCCACCCGCATTACCGTTGCCGCCATGGCCGTTGGCCGCGCCCGTCGGGCATTCGATTACGCCCTGCATTATGCCACTGAACGCCAGCAATTTGGCAAACAGATCGGCAAGTTTCAGGGTGTCAGTTTCAAGCTGGCTGATTTAGTCACGGAAATTGACGCGGCTGATTGGCTGACTTTGGCGGCGGCATGGCGGCTCGATGAAGGTTTGCCAGCCAATCGTGAAATCGCATCAGCCAAATTATACGCCACCGAATTACTGGCACGGGTAACCGACGAGGCGATCCAGATTTACGGCGGCATGGGTTTGATGGATGATCTGCCACTGGCGCGGTTCTGGCGCGATGCCCGGGTGGAACGAATCTGGGACGGCACCTCGGAAATCCAGCGACATATCATCAGCCGTGATTTGTTGCGGCCATTAGGGGGATAGGCAGTTGCCCCGGCTGTCACGGCTATTCCAACCAGCCTCGATTGTTGTGTTTGGCAGTGGCTGGGCTGAAAATGTGATCACCCAGTGCCAGAAAATGGGATTTGCCGGGGATATCTGGCCGGTGCATCCGAAACGCAAAACCATTGCCGGGGTGCCTTGTTTTGCGTCGGTTGCGGCACTGCCGGGGGTTCCCGATGTGGCGTTTCTTGGCATTAATCGTGACGCTGTTATCGAAGTCACTCGGCAACTGGCAGCAATCGGCTGTGGTGGCGCGGTGTGCTTTGCCTCTGGTTTTGCCGAATCAGGCCAGCTTGACCGGCAGCAACAGCTGGTCGCCGCGGCCGGCGATATGCCGTTACTTGGCCCGAATTGTTACGGCTTTATCAACTATCTTGACGGGGCATTGCTATGGCCTGACCAGCATGGCGGTCGTCGCTGTACAAACGGTGTGGCACTGATCAGCCAATCGTCGAATATTGCGATCAATCTGGGTATGCAGGCGCGTGGTCTGCCGGTCGGGTATGTCGGCTGTGTCGGCAATCAGGCGCAGACCAGCCTCACCGATATGACAGCAGCGTTGCTGGCGGATCCGCGAATCACCGCCGCCGGGCTGTATATTGAGGGCATTCATGACGCCGGCGAATTTGCCAAAATGGCATATGCCGCCCGCCAAAATGGCAAATATATTGTCGCCATCAAGGCCGGCAAAACAGCCGCATCGCAACAGGCCGCCGGCGCGCATACAGCCGCACTTGCCGGCGACGCCGCCGCTTCCTCGGCTTTTTTGCAACAATGCGGTGTGATCGAAGTCAATAGTCTCGATGCGCTGATCGAAACCTTGAAAATACTGCATCTGTTTGGCGCCCTGCCCGGCAACCGTATCAGCGCCTTATGCTGTTCCGGCGGAGAGGCTGGCCTGCTGGCTGACATGTCGGTCACCCAGGATCTGAGCTGGCCAGAGCTGCCGGAATATAATGCAGCCAGACTGGCTGATAAATTAGGCCCGCTGGTGCATTTGGCGAATCCGCTCGATTACCACACCTTTATCTGGGGTGACGAAGCAGCGATGACCGAATGCTTCGCCAATATGATGGGCGACTGGGTTGATTTATGCTGTCTGGTTATTGATTTTCCGCGGGCTGACCGCTGTAGCCGTGACGCTTGGATGCCCGCCGTTGCCGCGTTGCAGACCGCCGCCAGCAAGACCGGTACAAAGGCCGCGCTTTTGGCCAGCCTTCCCGAAGGCATGCCAGATGATATCGCCAGCTGGTTGATGGATGAAGGTTTGCTGCCGCTTTGCGGTTTTGAGGCTGGATTAGCCGCGTTAACATCTGCCGCCAATGCGGGCCGCAATCTGTCGCAGGAAACGCCATGGGTGCCGCTTGCCAGCATCGCTTCCAGCATCACAACTGCCACCATCACCGACAGCGCCACGACGCTTATTGACGAAGCCGGGGCAAAGGCCGTGTTGCGCGCCAATGGCATTGCCTGTCCGGCTGGAATCACCGGCGATACGCCTGGCGAACTGGCGCATCAGGCAGCCCGGCTTACCCCGCCGCTGGCATTAAAGGGCATGGGAACGCTGCACAAAAGCGAACAGGGCTTCGTCGCATTGGGGCTGGCGCATGCCGAGCTTGCACAGCAGGCCAAAGCGATGACCGATGCGCACAGGTTTCTGGTTGAAGAGATGGTAACCGCACCGGTCGCCGAATTGCTGGTCGGGCTGCGGCGCGATCCGCAATATGGAATTCATCTGACAATCGCCAGCGGCGGCGTCATGACCGAATTATGGCGTGACAGCCAAAGCCTGATTTTACCGGCAAGCCGTACAGCCATTGCCGCCGCGCTGGGGCGGCTGCAATTTGCCGCTTTACTGAACGGGTTTCGCGGCCGTCCGACCGCTGACCAGCAATCCGCCATTGATCAGATTCTGGCGCTATGCCAGCTTATCACAAATGATCACAGCATCGCCGCGATAGAGATCAACCCGCTGATCATAACCATCAACAGCGCCATTGCCGCTGATGCGTTATTGTGGCGGTATCATACGCCGGAAAATGCCGTAACGGCAGCCGGGCAAAACACAGGAGCTTCAGCATGACCGAGGTTATTCATAGCCGCACTGACGGCGGTATTTTGGAGGTCACATTAGATCGGCCAAAAGCCAATGCCATTGATCTGGCAACGTCGCGCCAAATGGGCGATGTGTTTCAATCCTTTCGTGATGATGCGGCGCTGCGCGTTTGTATTTTACGCACGGCTGGCGAGAAATTCTTTTCCGCCGGGTGGGATCTGAAAGCCGCGGCGGCAGGTGACTCGGTCACCGCTGATTATGGCGTTGGTGGTTTTGCCGGGTTGCAAGAGCTGCGCGATCTGAACAAACCGGTGATCGCCGCTGTTGAGGGCATGTGCGTTGGCGGCGGATTTGAACTGGCTTTATCCTGTGATTTGATTCTGGCAACCGCAGCTTCGAGCTTTGCCCTGCCGGAAATCAGAGCCGGCACATTGGCTGATGCCGCCACCATCAAGCTGCCGAAACGCATTCCCTATCATGTGGCGATGGATTTGTTGCTGACTGGCCGCTGGATGGACTCTGCCGAAGCCCACAGATGGGGGCTGGTAAATGAAATTTTTGCCGACGCGGACGCGCTCTATGATCGCGCCTGGGCGCTGGCCAGACTGCTCGAATCCGGGCCACCACTGGTATTTGCCGCGATCAAGGAAGTCGCCCGCGAAGCTGAAGCGATGAAATTTCAGGATATTTTAAACAAGGTTACCAAGATGCAATTGCCAACCGTTGACAGATTGTACAACTCGGAAGACGGGGTTGAAGGGTTTAGGGCCTTTGCCGAAAAACGCGACCCGGTATGGCGCGGACGATAGCCTGTCCGGCACCGGTTTTTGCCCGTCGGGCTTGGTCATTGACAAGGCCAAATCGACGCCTTAAAGAATTACCTAATCAATCTTGGGTCGACATCCCCTTGGCCCTGTGACAAGACATTATAATAAACAGTTTTGAGAGTATTTTCGTGGAACAATTCTTGTCTTCAGTCGGCATTACCGAGCCGAAAGAAATCATTTATAACCCGTCTTATGAACAGCTTTTTGAAGATGAGATGCAACCCGGCCTTGAGGGATATGCGCGCGGCTATCTAAGCGAGCTTGGCGCGGTCAATGTATTGACCGGTGAATATACCGGACGGTCTCCAAAGGATAAATTTATCGTCATGGACGACACCACAAAAGACAGTTTGTGGTGGAATGGAAATGGCGCGAAAAACGACAATAAGCCAATCACCCCAGAGGTATGGGGCGAGCTTAAAGATCTGGTTGGCAAGCAGCTGACAGGCAAAAAACTGTATATTGTCGACGGGTTTTGCGGCGCTAATAAAGATACCTGTTTAAAAGTGCGCTTTGTCATGGAGGTGGCATGGCAGGCGCATTTTGTGAAAAATATGTTCATCCGGCCAAGCGACGCCGAACTGGCTGATTTTGAGCCTGATTTCACCGTCATCAATGCGTCCATGACAAGCAACCCGGACTGGGAACGCCATGGCATGAATTCGCCAACCTTTGTTGCCTTTAATCTGACCGAACGGATGCAGCTGATTGGCGGCTCCTGGTATGGCGGCGAGATGAAAAAAGGGATGTTCTCGATGATGAACTATCTCTTGCCCCGCAAAGGCATTGCATCGATGCATTGCTCGGCAAACTGTGGCGAAAACGGTGATGTGGCGCTGTTTTTTGGCCTGTCTGGCACCGGCAAAACAACCTTGTCAGCCGCCGCTGATCGTAGCCTGATTGGTGATGATGAACATGGCTGGGACGATGACGGTATTTTCAACTTTGAGGGTGGCTGCTACGCCAAAACAAGCGACCTCGACGAAGCCAATGAACCGGAAATTTACCGGGCGATTCGCCGCGATGCGCTGCTCGAAAATGTGATGGTTGATGCCGACGGCAAAATTGATTTCAGCGATACCAGCCTGACGCTGAATACCCGGGTGTCGTACCCGATCTACCATATCGACAATATCGTCCGCCCGGTATCCAAAGCCGGTCACGCCAAACATGTATTGTTTCTGACGGCGGATGCTTTTGGTGTTCTGCCGCCTGTATCGATTCTTGATGATGCCGCCACCCAATATCATTTTCTGTCCGGCTTTACCGCCAAAATGGCTGGAATGGAACGCGGCATGACCGAACATCAACCCACCTTTTCGGCTTGTTTTGGCGCGGCGTTTTTATCGCTGCACCCGACTAAATATGCCGAGGTGCTGAGCAAGCGGATGCGGGATGCCGGGGCCAAAGCCTATCTGATCAATACCGGCTGGAACGGGCAGGGCACGCGTATTTCGCTGAAAAACACCCGCGCCCTGATCAATGCTGTGTTTTCTGGCGAGATCGACACTGCTGATACCGAGACATTGCCGATTTTCAATCTGCAGATGCCGACAGCATTGGCCGGGCTTGATCAGTCTATTCTGGACCCACGCTCAAGCTATGACGATGCTGGCGAATGGGAAAAGCGGGCGCGCCATCTTGGCGGGTTGTTCATCGAAAATTTCGAAAAATTCACCGATACCGACGCTGGCAAAGCACTGGTTGCCGCCGGGCCAAAGCTTGATTAACGCGTAATGCCCGATATTTAATTCGATTTTTTCGATAATAACTATCAGTATTATTCTATTGTTAAATTTGGCTACGTTTGACATCCTTTCCCTAATTCGAGTGGGGGGAGGCTGACAATGAAATTCCAGATTGCTATCAATCTTGAGCGCATGAACGAGCAGACATCAATGACTGCGGTGCGTGATCACACATTGCGCATGGTCAAAATGGCTGATGCGGCTGGTTTTGACATTGTCTGGGCAGCCGAACATCACGCACTTGAAATGACCATTGCACCAAATCCATTTTCGCTTTTGACCTGGTGGGGAGAACACACCAAAAATATCCGCCTTGGATGCGCTGTGGTCAATGCCGCCTATTGGCACCCAATTCGCCTCGCTGGCGAAGCCGCGATGACCGATTTGTTAACCGATGGCCGTCTTGAGTTCGGCATTGGGTCTGGCGCCTATCAGCGGGAATTTGACCGCATGCAGCCGGGGCTGAAGCAATCTGACAGCTGGCAATATATGAATGAAATGCTGCCCGCGGTTCTGGCCTTATGGCAGGGCGATTATGAACATAATGGCGACTTTTGGCAGTTCCCGACCTCTACCTCGGTACCAAAGCCGGTGCAATCACCGCATCCGCCTGTTTGGGTGGCGGCGCGGTCACCGATCACCTATGATTATGCGATCAAAAATAACTGCAATATCATGTGCTGGCCTTTGACCCGCAGCTTTGATGAGGCCGAACTCTATAAGCAGCATTTTGATGAATCGATGGCGAAATTTAGTAATGCCAGACGGCCAAATTTTGCGCTGATGCGTCATACAGCTATCTATGAGACCACAGCTGGCCGCGACAAAGCCATTGCTGCTATCCAAAACGTGCTGGGCCAGTTTGAAAATCTGTTCCGCAATATCGGCGGGGTCACGAATGGGTTCCCCGCACAAACACCGCTTGCTGAATTGGTCAACCGGGATGAATATAACGCCGATATGCTGGAAGAAAATCTGCTATTTGGATCGCCTGATCAAGCCATCGAAAAGCTCAAACGGTATCAGAATCTGGGCGTCGACTCATTTATCTATTACGCCTCTATGGGGCTTGAACATGATGAACAGATCAAATCTTTGGAATTATTCTGTGACAAGGTGATGCCAGCTTTTCGCTAACCGTTCTGATTGCCGGGCAAAGCGCCAGCTGCCCGCCTGTGCCCCGCCTGTGCATAGATGACTAAGCAAGAAAGACATATTGTGATGGTTAGCCCTGAGGCTTATAGGCAATCACCTCGATTTCAACTTTCACATCAACCAGCAAGTCATTCACAATGGCTGAGCGGGCTGGTGGCTGCTCGGGAAAATATTCGGCATAAACCGCGTTAAACCCGGGAAAATCCTCACGCGACGTCAACCACACCATGGATTTGACAACATCATTGCGATCACAGCCAGCCATTGCCAGTGTCGCCGTTATATCATCAAGCACCGCACGGGTTTGATCCTCTATGCTTCCATGCGTCATCACTGCGCCATTTTGCATCGGCACCTGACCGGTGAGAAACACAAAATCGCCTGCCCAAACCGCCCGTGACAGCGACAGACGCCGACCGTTGATCACCAACGGATCACCAATTATTTGCTTTGTCATTCGCTTTCCTCTTCACTGCCGGCCTCACCCCAGCCAATTAAGTAATATTCCGCCTATACAGATTTTAAAATTTTCGTCACCATATGACTAAAATATGAAAATAATAGCCGATCAAAGCCATAGTCTTTAACCAGATATCGTAGGAATTAGTGTAGCACAGCAAGATAAAGGGAGGCCTCATGCCTGATAGCGTTCGTTATAAAATGTTCATTAACGGCATCTGGCAGGATGCCAGTGACGGCAAAAGATTTGACAGCATAAACCCGGCAACAGAACAGCCATGGTGCAGCATACCCGAATCGACCGAGGATGATATCAACAGGGCGGTTGAATCGGCCCATGCAGCATTTACATCTGGGCCATGGGCGCGTCTGACCCCGACCGAGCGCGGCAAATATTTACGTCGCCTTGCTGAATTGCTAGATGAAAAGTCGGAACATCTTGGCCGGATCGAAACGATTGATACTGGCAAAATGCTGAAAGAAACGCGGTGGCAGGCAAAATATATTGCCGAATTTTTTCACTTTTATGCTGGCTGTGCGGATAAAGTCAGCGGCCAAACCCTGCCGATAGATAAACCTGACATGATCACCTTAACCTTGCGTGAACCACTTGGCGTGATTGCGGCAGTGGTGCCATGGAATTCACAATTATTCCTTGTCGCGGTCAAAATTGGCCCGGCATTGGCGGCTGGCAATACAGTTGTTTTGAAAGCATCTGAACATGCCTCGGCAGCGATGTTAGAATTTGGTAAGCTGGTGGAAGAGGCTGGCTTTCCTGAAGGCGTCGTAAATATTGTCACCGGCCATGCCGATCCTTGCGGGCGGATGTTGACATCGCACCCGCTTGTCCAGCGGATCAGCTTTACCGGTGGTACCACAGCGGCGCGTCATGTGGTGCGGAATTCAGCAGAAAACTTTGCCCAAGTGTCACTTGAGCTTGGCGGCAAATCGCCATTCATTGTTTTTGATGATGCCAATATCGAAAGTGCGGTAAATGGGTCAATCGCTGGTATTTTTGGCGCCAGCGGTCAAAGCTGTGTGGCCGGTTCAAGGCTGTATCTGCACAACAGCATTGCTGACGAATTTCTTGATAAGATGCTGCAACAGGCACAGACCATTAAACTGGGAGACCCGCTCGATGACGCCACGCAGATGGGGCCTTTGGCCACCTATGCACAGATAGAACATATCGAGCGTCAGGTCGAAATGGCAAAAGCCGAAGGCGGCACCATTCTCACCGGTGGTCATCGCGGCGATACCCCCGCTACCGGTTGGTATTACCCGCCAACGATTATTGCATGCCCGCGTCAGGATTTGACCATTGTTGGCACCGAGCTGTTTGGCCCGGTTTTAAGCGTTTTACGTTTCAATGATGAAGATGAGGTGTTGCAGCTTGCCAATGACAGCCAGTTTGGACTGGCGGCGGGTGTGTTCACCCGCGATGGCGCGCGTTCGTTACGCATGACCAAAGCACTGCGTGCTGGCATTGTGTGGGTTAACACCTACCGGGTGGTATCGCCAATTGCTGAATTTGGCGGGTTCAAGGAGTCTGGCTATGGACGCGAAAGCGGCATGCAGGCGATTTATGATTACACCCGACCAAAGACCGCGTGGCTGAATATTTCCGATGCGCCATTAACCAACCCCTTTGTTATGCGCTGACCCCACAAAATTGACGCAGACAAGAGGATAGCCGAGTGGCAATTAACAACACCGCATCGAAACAAACTGAATTGGTGCAGTTTATTTTACTGCCACGATTCAACATGGCCAGTTTGACAACGATGATTGAGCCAATGCGGATTGCGAATTACCTCAGCACGCACCCGCTTTATCAGTGGCAGTTTTTGTCACGCCATGGCGGCTTGGTTCAGGCCAGCAATGACATGACGGTTGCCTGTGACAAAATTGCCTGTAACGAAATTGCCTTTGGCAAAATTGACCGTGGCAAAAGCCCGGCCAGTTATATTGTCCTGCTTGGTAGCTGGGGAGCCGAACGCTATTCAGACGAAAAGCTGACAAGCTGGTTACGTGATCAGGCCCGGCATGGCACTTTTCTGGTTGGCGTTGAAATTGGCGCCTATATTTTCGCCCGTGCCGGGTTGCTGACAGGCAAGAAAGCCACCACGCATTGGTCATTATTTGCCGGCTTTGCCGAGACCTTTCCGCAAATTGAGCCAGCAGAACAAATGTTCACAATTGACCGACACATAATGACCTGTGCTGGCGGCATGGCCGGGGTTGATCTGATATTGCACTGTATCGAACAAACCCATGATCATAATCTTGCATCAGAGGTGGCCTCTCAGATGCTGCATCATTTTCGATGTGAGGGCCACTTTCCACAACGGCCGGGCCCGCATACCACGGCTGGCGAAACACACCCGGTCATTCAAAAAACTATCTCCTATCTTGAAGAGCGGATCGAAGATAGCATCCTGATTCCTGATATTTGCAAAAAGCTTGGCATACCCCAGCGTCAATTAGAGCGGCTTTTTAACAAATATGTCGGCTGTAGCATTGTGCAGTTTTGTCGACTCATGAAACTGCAATATGCACGCACGCTTCTTGTCAGCACAAATATGACCATCCGTGAAATTTCAGTGGCCACCGGATTCAATTCTATGTCTTATTTTTCATCTTGTTTCACCCGCACCTTTGGCCGCAAACCCAGCCAGTACCGCCGAGCGTGGCCAGATGAGGATCAGGCGCCAAATTGGCCGGGAACGACCTATGCCTTCACCCACATTGAACGAAAAACAAAACAGGAGAAAGCAACATGTCGGAACATGTGCTGATTGAACGACGCGGGCATGTGATGGAAATCACCCTGAACAAGCCCAAAGTAAACGCCATCGATCATGAAATGAGCAAGGCCGTTGCCGATGCCTTTGTGGAATTTGACAAGGATGATGATCTGCGCGTGGCCATTCTGACAGCCGCCGGTGATCGCATCTTTTCTGCAGGTTGGGATCTAAAAGCGCTGGACCGCGGTGATGCCAAGCTGGATGAATGGTGGGATGATGGTGATTATGGCTATGGTGGATTCGCCGGATTGACCGAAAACTGGACGATGAACAAACCAGTGATCGTGGCGCTGAATGGCCTTGTGATTGGTGGTGGATTTGAAATTGCGATGGCTTGTGATCTTCTGATTGCGGCCGATCATGTCGAATTTGCCTTGCCGGAAATGCCGCTTGGGATCATCCCCGATTCTGGTGCGATCCAACGTCTACCGCGGTTAATTCCGCATAATATTGCGATGGAAATGCTGTTGTTAGGACGCCGCATGCCAGCAAGTGAAGCCGCGCATTACGGGCTGATCAATAAAGTCGTCCCCGGCGACAAATTGATGGAAACAGCACGCAAATGGGCAGATGATATCGCCTGGTACGCACCGCTTGCTGTGCAGTCAATCAAAGAGGTTTTGCGGCATATTGACCAGCAACCCCTGCCCACAGCTTTTGACATCATGCGTAGCGGCGATTTGCCAACATATAGGGCAATGCTGAAAAGCGAAGATGCCGAAGAGGGCGTGCGCGCCTTTGTCGAAAAACGTGAACCTGTCTTTAAAGGTAAATAGACCACAATCACCAAAAAGGAGACCGGCATGACGCTTCCAGATATATCCTCTTTGTCTACAGTTGCCAGCATTGGCGGCGGGCCGATTGGCGGTGGCTGGGCCGCGCATTTTCTGGCACGCGGCTTTGATGTACGGGCGTATCTTCACGACCCGGCAGAAGAACCAGCATTTCGCGAGATTATCGAAACCGCCTGGCCTTGTTTAACTGAACTTGGCTTGGCGGATACGGCATCACTTGAACGTCTATATATCACCAGCAATCTGGAAGATGCGGTGGCAGGCGCCGCATTTATTCAGGAAAGCGCGGTAGAGCGGCTGGACGAAAAACAGGACCTTTATCACAAATTAGGCAAGATTGTTGGTGCAGATATTGTTATCGCCTCCAGCACATCCGGCTTACTGATGAGTGATATTCAGGCGCGGTGTGACATTGCAGCACGTACGCTTGTCGGACACCCGTTTAACCCGCCTTACCTGCTACCGCTTGTCGAGGTTGTCGGCGGTGCTAAAACCACGACAGACAGCATTGACTGGGCGATGGCGTTTTACCAGCATGCTGGCAAAGAACCATTGCGGTTGAAAAAGGAAATACCCGGCTTTGTAGCAACACGTCTACAAGAAGCACTGTGGCGCGAGGCATTACATATGGTCGCCAATGGCGAGGCCAGTCCCGAGGATATTGACCGGGCACTCCGCTTCGGCCCGGCGTCAAGAATGGCCGTTCAAGGCCAATGTATGGCCTTTCATGTGGCATGCGGCGAAGGCGGCATGGCCAAAAACCTTGACCAGTTTGGGCCAGCGCTGAAATTACCGTGGACACGGCTAGACGCGCCAGAACTCACACCCGCGTTGCGTAATGCAATGGTTGATGGTTGTCGTGATATGGCTGGAAGCGAAAGTTTTAAGACAATGGCCGCCGAGCGCGACCAGAAAATCGCCCGTATTCTAAAGGTCGTTCGGCAAAAGGGCTAAAGCCCCGGCACCCGTCATCTGGCACCCGTCATCTGGCACCTGCCGCCTGGCACCGGGCGTTTTTTTAATCGGCATGATCCGTCGAAAAAATGATTTTTCTGTCGAAAATTTATAAATTTCTTGCAAAATTTGGTCAGATGATCGGACGATAACGTGTCTATTGAGGAGGTAAAGCAACAATGAATTATGATGTTATTGTAACATGCGCCGTCACCGGTGCCGGCGATACCCGCGACAAGAACCCACATGTACCTGTGACTCCTCAGGAAATTGCTGACTCGGCCATTGCCGCGGCAAAGGCTGGCGCGGCTGTCGCCCATATCCATGTCCGCGACCCGGACACAGCCAAAGGGTCACGTGATGTCGATCTGTTTCGTAAAACCGTCGATCTGATCCGCGACAGCGATACCGATGTTGTGATCAATCTGACCTCGGGGATGGGTGGTGACTGGGTGCCGAGCGAGACTGATCCGGCCTTGCCCGGACCCGGCACAGATATGATAGGACCCGAAGAAAGATTGGCCCATGTGATCGCGTGCAAGCCTGAAATTTGTAGCCTTGATTGTGGCACAATGAATTTTGGCAACGGCAATGAAATTTATATTTCGACGCCGCCCTATTTGCGCAAAATGGCCGCAATGGTTCAGCAAATTGGGGTTAAGCCGGAACTTGAAGTGTTTGAGCTTGGCCATATCAGATTTGCCAAACAAATGATTGCCGAGGGTATTATTGATGCCCCACCCATGTTTCAAATCTGCCTTGGTATTCCATGGGGCGCTGACCAGTCTGTTGATAATATGAAGGTTATGAAAGACGAGTTACCTGATGAGGCAAGCTGGGCCTCTTTTGGCATTTCACGTATGCAAATGCCGATGGCCGCCGCGGCAGTGGCCATGGGCGGCAATGTGCGCGTTGGTCTGGAAGATAACATTTATCTTGATCGCGGGGTGCCAGCGCGCAACGAGCAACTTGTTGAACGCGTTGTTGGTATTATTGAACGAATGGGGGGGCGCGTGCTGACCGCAGCCGAAGCGCGTACCAAACTTAATCTGAAAAAGATATAGGTAATAAAAGAGAGGACACGGCGATGCTTGATGGGTTAACACATGAGCAGCAGATGCTGCAGGAATCAACGCGGCGGTTTGTTGATGAAGAGATGCTGCCCCATGAAGACATTGTTGATCGCGAGGGGCATGTGCCGATTGAGCTTGGCAGACAAATTGAGTCCCGCGCCAAGGAAGTCGGGCTGTTTGCCGCCAATTTGCCAGAAAATGTTGGTGGCGGCGGTCTTGATTATACCAGCATGGCGGTCATTGAACGTGAATTTGGACGCACCAGCCACGCGCTTCACGCATGGGTTGCGCGCCCAACTGAACTGCTTCTTGCCACCGAGGGCGGGCAAAAGGAACACTACCTAGACGCATGCGTCACCGGTGCCAAACGCGAGCTTTTTGCCCTGAGCGAACCCGAAGCTGGTTCAGACATCATGTCGATGAAGAGTCATGCCAAACGCGACGGTGACGACTGGATTTTAAACGGGTCAAAACATTTCATATCCGGCCCGCTGATGCCCGATTTTGCGATTGTTTTTGCCATAACCGGCCATGATGAAACACCGCGTGGGCCGCGCCCCAGAATCACCGCCTTTTTGGTTGATGTTGGCATGCCCGGCTTTGACATACAGGTTGGCTATAATTGTGTGAGCTATCGCGGCTATCTGAATTTCAAGCTTGATTTTGATAATGTGCGGCTCAGCCCGAATCATATTCTTGGCGAGGAAGGCCGCGGCCTTGAACTGTCCGGCAAATGGCTTGGCATGGGACGTATCTGGGTTGGGGCCACCTGTTGTGGCAAGGCCGAACGTCTGTTTGAGATGGCAACAAGCTGGGCCGCAGAACGCAAACAATTTGGTCAGGCTATTGGCAAGTTTCAGGCCACTGGATTTAAGCTTGCCGATATGGCGGTAGAACTGCGCGCGGCTGATTTGCTGGTGAAAGACGCCATCAGCAAGGCTGATCAAGGTGTGATGACAGACAGTGACGCAGCCATGGTCAAGCTCTATTGTTCGGAAATGCTGAACCGAGTGGCTGACAATACGGTGCAGATTTATGGCGGCATGGGGTTGATGGATGATCTGCCAGTCCAGCGCCTGTGGCGCGACTCGCGGCTTGAAAGAATCTGGGATGGGACCTCGGAAATTCAACGTCATATCATCACCCGCAACCTGTTGCGGCCACTTGGTGCATGACCGCACAACGCCGACAAAATTTACGGCTCCTTCTTCGCCCCCGTCATGTTGCCCTTGTTGGCGGTGGCGATGTGGCAACGGTGATTAATGAATGTCGGCGTATTGGCTATACCGGCGCATTATGGCCGGTTAACCCAAAACGCAAAGATATTGCTGGCATTCCCTGTTTCCCCGATATAGAGGCACTGCCAGAGGCTCCGGATGCAACTTTTTTAGCGGTACCAAAACAAGCGGCAATTGACATTACGGCCAGGCTGGCACGACGCGGTGCTGGGGGGGTTGTGTGTTATACAGCGGGGTTTTCTGAACTTGGGTCTGCCGGTCAACAGGCCGAGGCTGAATTGGTGGAGGCGGCTGGTGATATGGCCTTGCTGGGGCCAAATTGTTACGGGCTGATCAATTATCATGACCGATTAGCGCTTTGGCCATTTGCGCATGGTGGGATGCATCCGGGGTTTGGCGCGGCCATCATCACGCAAAGCGGCATGTTGTCATCTGACCTCACCATGAGCCAGCGTCATTTGCCGTTAAGCTATATGGTTTCTGTTGGCAATCAGGCATCATTACGGCTTGAAGATTTCATTGATATCTTTCTTGAAGAACCACATGTGCGGGCAATCGGCCTGCATATCGAAGCGATTCGCGACACCGAAAAATTTGCCAGCGCGGCGATGCGGGCCATTGAAAAGAATATTCCTATTGTTGCGCTGAAAACAGGTATATCAGACATCGGGGCCCGTCTCACCGCCAGCCACACCGGGTCACTATCCGGAACCGACACAACCTATTCGGCGTTTTTTAAGCGACTTGGTATTTGCCGCGTTGCGACACCATCTGAATTTGTTGAGTTACTGAAATTTTTGACCATTGCCGGTGTGCCAGCTGGCCAAAAAATTGCTGGATTCACCTGTTCTGGGGGCGGCGCCACAATGCTGGCAGATTACGCGGCACCGCTTGAACTTGATTTTGTCCAACCGTCCGGCCACACCGCCGCCGCACTCACCCAGCTTTTGCCGCACACCGCCACGGTGACCAATCCGCTTGATTATACTACGCCAATCTGGGGCGATTATGAACGGACATTGCCGGTCTTTAAATGTCTTCTGGAAGATGGGTATGACAGTGCTGTTTTGGTACAGGATTATCCATCGGCCGGACTTGACGAAAGCAAACCGTTCTATCGCGCTGACAGCGACAGCTTCATTACGGCTTGCCAAACAGCCAGCATACCGGCCGCAATTTGCAGCACCCTGCCGGAAAATCTGGACGCAGAAACACGCGGTCATATTTTGCAGGCCGGGATCGCGCCCATGCAGGGTATTGAGACATGCATGCAGGCGATCAGCGCCGCGACGCATTATGGGAAAAAACGTGCCGCCCTTCTGGCTAATCCCTCACAGCCATTTTCTACCACCCCTTTAATGGATGGCAACTTTAGACAGCTAGATGAGGCAAGCGCAAAAACCATATTGGCAGGGGCGGCGATAAGCGTGCCGTCCTTCCACCAATTAAAGATGCCAGAGGCAAGAGCCGGCACGCTTAATCACATTGATCTGGCCTATCCGGTGGCGGCTAAAATTTGCAGTTCTGACATTGGCCATAAAACTGAAATTGGCGGGGTGCGTCTGAACATTACATCAAAGCGTGAGCTAAGCACCGCTATTGCCGATATACTCACCAACGTTCAGCGCCATGCACCGGATGCACGACTTGAAGGCATTTTGATTGAGTCCATGATCGAAAACCCTATCGCTGAATTGATGGTCAGCCTGCGGCGTGACGCGCAATTTGGACTGATATTGACGATTGCCAGTGGCGGCGTTTTGACTGAAATTTTGCAGGATGCATCGACCCTGCTTGTCCCGGCCGATGATCTATCCGTGCTGGCGACCCTGGATAGTTTGCGCATGGCCCGTCTGCTTGGTGGCTTTCGCGGCGGGCCAGCTGTTTCACGGCAGGCGATATTGGATCAAATACAGACGTTGGTGCGTCTTATGCACGCCCGGTCAGAGATAGTGGAGATC
>JADHLR010000063.1 GCA_016780525.1 Candidatus Puniceispirillum sp. | reverse complement strand
ATGCCCCATTTCATGTGCCAAAGTCATCACATCGCGCGATTTTCCAGCAAAATTCATCAAAATATAGGGATGCGCTGATGGCACAACCGGATGCGAGAATGCGCCCGAGCTTTTGCCCGCCCGCGGTGCCGCATCAATCCAGTTCTGCTCGAAAAACGGCAAGGCAATCTTGGCCATTTCGGGATCAAAGCCGTGAAATGCATCAAGCACAATCTGCTTTGCTTCACCCCAGTCATAATGCCGGTCATCATCACTGGGCAATGGCGCATTACGATCCCACCAGTCAATTTGCTTTTTACCCATCCAGCGAGCTTTGAGGCTGTAATAGCGATGCGACAGATCAGCATTGCGGTCATTCACTGCCTGCACCAGCGCATCAACAACATGATCATCAACATCATTTGCCAGATTGCGCGATGACACTGGCCGCGCAAAACCGCGCCAGCCATCTTCGATCTGCTTGTCCTTGGCGATGGTATTCATAACCAGCGACAGCAATCTTTGATGATCTTTCAAAGTTGTCGATAAAGACTGGCCTGCCTCTTTGCGCTTGGCCGCATCGTTGCTGGATAGCGCATCCAGAATTTCCGCTTCAGTTACATCAGTGCCTTGAAAGGCAAAACGCATTGCCGTTGTGGTTTCATCAAATAATCGCACCCAAGCTCCGGCACCTGTTGGCGCGCGTTCGGCAATCATTTTTTCAATTTCGTCAGATAATTGGTACGGTGCCATTGCCCGCACCCGCCGTAACCAGGGTGAAAACCGCGCCAAACCAGCGTCGCCCAGTAATTTTTGAATATGACCTTCGTCAAGGCGTGCAAGCTCAAGTTCAACAAACAAAAGCGACGCGCCAATTTCTGCACCAACTTCACGAATCGACTGATGATGTTTGGCAATCGCCGGATTATTCGTATTAGCGGCGAATAATAGCTGCGCGTGGCTTTGCACCTTGCCAAGCCGTTCAAGCACTGCCTCATAAGCGATAATCACATCAGCCAATTGCGCGCCTGAAATTGTGCCAATCTTGCCCTGCCAGTCTTTCGCCAGCATGCTAGCCGCCTCACGGCAAGCCGCAATATCGGTTTGTAATGCTGGCGCCTCAACGCCATCATAGAGGTCACTCAGGCTCCAAATCGGACAGGAATCGGGCATTGCAAAGCTTCACTTTTCGAACAGCGTAGGGGCACGGGCATTTGATCGTTTTTGTTATATGAGCATAGGTAAGAACATTCTCAAGTGCGTTTTAAAAACCTTTTTGGATAATTCACCGCAACAAAGGCACCCTTTTCGGGCTTCGACCAGCCTGAAATTCATCCGACTTGCCGAAAAATAAAAAATGCGTTAGCGTGATTTTGCTCGATACATGAGAGGGGAGAGATTGCTTGCCGCAGCAACGCGGTAACGGCAACACCGAAGGAGCAAACCCCCAGAAACTCTCAGGTAAAAGTACACTTTCATGTGAGCACTCTGGAAAGCGACACGGCAGTGTCCACCGAAGGGGAAAACTGGTGATCGTTTGGACCAGTCGGCAACGACAAAGGGATCAGGTGATCAGCCAATCAGGTCAAAATGGCCGGTGATTGGAAACAGCTAATCTCTCAGGTTCCGCGACAGAAGGGGCGAATACCACAGATCGGTATTCATCTTTTATCGTGTGAGCAAGGGATTAGACCAGTGGATATAAAACAAACCCCACTCTATGATTTTCATATTGCCAATGGCGCCCGAATGGTGCCGTTTGCTGGCTGGGATATGCCCGTTCAATATGCGCAAGGTATTAAGGCCGAACATCTTGCGACCCGCAATGGTGCCGGCTTGTTTGACGTGTCGCACATGGTTCAGGTCGAATTATCAGGGTCGGGTGCAGACGCCTTTTTTGAGAGGTTAACACCAACCGATATTAGCGCGGTTGCCGAAGGGCGGGTGCGCTATTCACTGTTTTTAAATGATACGGGTGGCGTGCTTGATGATCTGATGGTGGCTCGCCTCGATGGCAATCTTCACCTTGTCGTCAATGCGGGCCGGGCGCAGCATGATATTGATCACTTGCGCCAGAATCTAGGCGCCGAAACCAAATCGGCCAGCACCAAGATAGATGTGCATCACGACAAAGCCCTGCTGGCCCTGCAAGGCCCCCAAGCTGGCGCTGTGCTGAGCAGCCTCGGCCTTGATCTGGACGGTCTGCACTTTATGGATATCCGGCGATTTGAGCTTAATTCAATTCCGCTTGTGATAACGCGATCAGGCTATACCGGCGAGGATGGCTTTGAAATTTCAATGCCAGCTGCCGCCGCCGTCAAAATCGCTGAGACATTAATTGCAACGGGTAAGGTCACACTTGCAGGTCTTGGCGCCCGCGATACATTACGGCTTGAGGCTGGTCTGCCGCTATGGGGGCATGAATTGGATGAGACCATTACCCCGACGATGGCCGGGCTGAAATTCGCTCTGTCAAAGAAACGGCGTGAGGCGGCCGATTTTCCCGGCGCTGATGTCATTCTTGACGAATTCACGCATGGGCCAAAGCGGCGCCTTGTTGGCCTGTTGGCGGCTGGCGCACGGCCAGTGCGTGACGGTACCATCCTGTTGAATGACGGTGTTGAGGTTGGCGTAATTACATCTGGCGGCTTTTCGCCAAGCCTTGACCGGCCAGCCGCGCTTGGTTTGGTTGATGCAGGACTTGCCGACACTGGCACCATCATAACTGCCGCCACGAGGGGCAATGAAACACCAATGACTGTGGCTAGTTTGCCAATCGTTCCACATCGCTATTTTCGCGGTTAAACACCCATCTCAGCCACAAGGAGGCAAATCATGTTGAAATTTTCTGAAGATCACGAATGGGCCAAGCTAGATGATGACATCTGCACAGTTGGTATTTCGCCCCATGCTGTTGAACAATTGGGCGATATCGTCTTTGTCGAACTGCCCGATACGGGCACCAGCGTCAGCAAGGGCGATGCGGTGGCGGTGTTCGAATCGGTTAAGGCGGCATCAGACATCTACAGCCCTGCTGCCGGGGATATAACTGAGGTGAATAGCGCATTGCTAGATGATCTGGCCGCAATCACGCCTGAAAACGCAATGCAGAACTGGCTGTTCAAGATCAAGGTCAGCGATGTTGGCGATCTCGAGTCACTGATGGATGAAGACGCTTATAACGCATTGATTGGCTAGACAGAGACGCATAATCGCCGCGCTACCAAGCGGCTTAATTGAGCCGCGTAATGGCATATTTGGGAACACCGCCCATCACTAATGGCTCATGTTTTTCTGGCCGGCCATTATTTTTGAAAGGACGCATCATGTTACCACTTCCCCCACCGCAAGCTGCCTTTGCCAGCCGTCACATTGGCCTTAATGATTCTGCTATTGACGCCATGCTTGATAGCGTCGGTGTCTCGTCATTAACCGAATTGCTGGATACAGTGATTCCCGAAAATATCCGGCGCCAGAGCAAAATGGCGTTGCAACCGGCATTATCGGAACATGAAATGCTGGCCGAATTAAAGGTGCTTGCCAGCAAGAATCAGATCAAAACCTCGTTGATAGGGATGGGCTATTACAATTGCCACACGCCGCCAGTGATCCAGCGTAATATTCTGGAAAACCCGGCATGGTATACGGCCTATACGCCCTACCAGCCGGAGATATCGCAAGGGCGGCTCGAAGCCATTTTGAATTTTCAGACAATGGTTATGGATCTCACCGGAATGGATATCGCCAATGGATCACTGCTTGATGAGGCCACTGCTGCTGCTGAGGGGATGGCGCTGGCGCACCGGATGCACAAACCCAAAGGCAACCGTTTTATCGTTGACCCTGACACGCACCCGCAAACCATTGCGATTTTGAAAACCCGCGCTGAGCCGCTTGGCATCATCATTGATATCAAAGTTATAGACGGGCCAGTCGCGGCCGATTGCTTTGGCGGCCTCTTAAGCTATCCCAGCACTACCGGCGCAATCCGTGACCTCAGCGGCGATATTAACGCGATCCATGACTGCGGCGGGCTGGCCGTTGTATCTGCCGATTTATTAGCATTAACCCTGCTGACCCCGCCGGGTGAAATGGGCGCCGATATTGTGGTTGGCAGCACCCAGCGCTTTGGTGTTCCTTTCGGGTTTGGTGGACCTCATGCAGCCTATTTTGCCTGCAGCCAGCCATTACAACGCTCGATCCCAGGCCGTCTTGTTGGGGTCTCACGCGACGCACGTGGCAGGCCCGCCTATCGGCTCGCCCTGCAAACGCGTGAACAGCATATTCGCCGCGAAAAGGCCACTTCGAATATTTGCACAGCACAGGCATTGCTGGCGATTATGGCAGGTTTTTATGCGATCTGGCACGGGCCGGAAGGACTGCAAAATATTGCTGCGCATAGCAACCGTCAGGCACGCCGCTTTGCTGCCGCCATGCTCAAGGCAGGCCACAGTCTGCGGCATCAGGCTTTCTTTGACACTGTGGTCATTGAGGCGGCAGAGGACCGCGATCAATTGATGGCTGCGGCAGTTGCAGCTGGGTTTAACCTGCGCCCGCTTGATGGCGCCATAGCCGCAAGTTTTGATGAAACCATCGATGATGCGGCTTTGACGGCAATTATTAAGGCGCTTGGCGGCGACTATGGCGATGATCAGATAAACAGCCTACCTGCCGAGCTTGGCCGGACAAGCCGCTTTCTGACGCATGAAGTATTTCACAACTACCGTTCAGAAACTGAAATGCTGCGCTATATGCGCCGGTTATCAGATCGTGATCTGGCGCTAGACCGTTGCATGATTCCGCTGGGGTCTTGCACGATGAAGCTGAACGCCACCGCCGAAATGATGCCGGTTACTTGGCCAGAATTTGCCAATATCCACCCTTTTGCACCAGATGATCAGACCGTTGGCTATCGTGAGATGATCGAACGGCTGGAAGAGATGCTATGCCAATGCACCGGCTATGCCGCGATGTCACTGCAGCCAAATTCCGGCGCGCAGGGCGAATTTGCTGGGTTGTTGGCGATTTCACGTTATCACCAGTCGCGCGGTGATCATCACCGCAATATCTGTCTGATCCCCTCATCCGCGCATGGCACCAATCCAGCCTCAGCGGCAATGGCCGGCATGCAAGTTGTTGTGGTGAAATGTGATGCATCGGGGGATGTTGATCTTGATGATCTGCGCACCAAAGCCGCCCAATATGAGGAAAATCTTGCCGCTTTGATGGTGACCTATCCGTCAACCCATGGCGTGTTTGAAGAAGCAATTGCCGATATTTGTGCGATCATCCATGCTGCTGGTGGACAGGTTTATGTCGATGGTGCAAACCTAAATGCACTTGTCGGTCATTGCGCGCCACCGGAATTTGGCGCGGACGTCAGCCATCTGAACCTTCATAAAACCTTTTGTATCCCGCATGGTGGCGGTGGGCCGGGCATTGGCCCGATCGGGGTTGCGGCACATTTGGCGCCATTCCTGCCCGGATCACCAATTGATGGTGTCGGTGCGGTCAGTGCGACCACGTTTGGCTCGGCAGGTATTTTGCCGATCACCTATGCCTACATCCGCATGATGGGGCCAGATGGGCTGACCAACGCCACCGCTACAGCCATTCTATCGGCCAATTATATCGCCAAGCGGCTGAATGATAGCTATCCATTGCTTTATACCGGGTGCCATGGCCGCGTTGCGCATGAATGTATCATTGATATCCGGAAAATTCAGGATGCCACCGGCATTAGCAATGAAGACATCGCCAAACGGCTGATTGACTATGGATTTCATGCCCCAACCATGTCATTTCCGGTTGCTGGCACATTAATGATTGAACCAACCGAGTCTGAATCACGCGCCGAAATTGACCGGTTTTGTGATGCGATGATTGCTATTGCTGCAGAAATCCGCGCTGTTGCCGATGGCACATGGCCTCGTGATGATAATCCTCTGGTTAATGCGCCACACACTGCCGATGACATTATGGCAGATGATTGGACGCATGCCTACAGCCGCAGGCAAGCGGGTGACCCCGACGGCAATTATCAGGCCAACAAATACTGGCCGCCAGTAAACCGCGTTGATAACGCCCTTGGCGACCGTGCATTGATTTGTGCTTGCCCGCCAATGGAGTTTTGGGAGCAGCAGGCTGCGGAATAATCAGCTGATATAAAAATAGCCGTTAGAGTGCGAATAGCGCCAAGGTCTCGGCGCGGCTGGCTGGCTGACAGGTTTCGGCCAACTGGCGCACCAGATCGGCATTACCTTGCGCAAGGCTGCCATCCTTTAAATAAAGGTTATTTTCAAACCCGACCCGACAATGGCCACCATTCGCAATCGCATCCGTCATCACATCAAATTCACGGTGACCGAAGGCACAGATTGACCAGCTCGCGATATCCGGCAGCCCATCAGCAATAAATGGCTTCATCTCGGTCGGATCAGACTGGAAATTTCCACTATACCGGCCCAATACCAAAAGCACGTGCGGGCGTGCATCTGGCAAAATACCGTCGCCCATCGCCGCACGGAATCGAACCAGGTCATCAATATCATAAAGGATATGCTGAACACAGATCTGCTCGGCCAGACTTGAGTGATAGAAATTTCTGGCCAACGCACGCGCTGCCTCACCATTATCGCCAATCATCTCACGAAAACCGACCGAGACAAAATCAGGCTTTAGCTCAAATACCAGATCGGCCTGCTGACCTGGCGTATAGATACCCACCGCTTCGGTTGTAATCTGCACCAGCATATCCGGCACCTCTTGGCGCAAACCATCTAGCAATTTGCTATAGCGCGCCACATCGAGCAGGTGCTTGCCCGCATCATCACGCACATGAGCATGAAGAATACTAGCACCAGCCGCATGGCATTCCTTGGCAGTGACAATGGTCTCGTCAATCGTTACCGGCACAGCGGGGTGATCCGTTTTCACTTTGCGTGCGCCGTTTGGTGCCACCATGATGATTGTTGGTCGGGTCATTGTTATCCTCGAAAAAAACAATAAATAAATCAGCGCTAGAGCAAGCGCATCTAGACGATAATACAGGGTTGATGCTAGGCATCGACAACAGACAGGTCAAGCGGCTACCCGTGTACGGCATCTTTTAAAAAGCTATCGCCCGTCCCACAAATATATGCTAGTTATTTCCCATTGTTTTGCTTTGGGTTTGCCCCAATTAACTGTTCCTTCCTTGGGCGCTGTTGGCGATATATTACACATGCTGCCTGCTACGAGACCGACCGCCATGCCTGAAAAACCTCAAATTGCTGATTTTATGGCTCTAAAGGGCCAGCGCAAAATCGTTTGCCTCACCGCCTATAGCGCTCCGATGGCGCATGCACTTGATCCGCATTGTGATATGCTTCTTGTTGGTGACTCTGTGGCGATGGTGATCTACGGCATGGACACAACGCAAAATGCTGATCTTGATATGATGATCCGGCATGGTGAAGCCGTCATGCGGCGGCGCAAATCATCAATTGTCGTAATTGACCTGCCTGCTGGCAGCTATGAAAATAGTCCAGCGCAGGCATTGGCGAGTGCTAACGAAATTATGTCAAAGACCGGGGCTGACGCGGTGAAGCTGGAAGGCGGCACTGATCTTGCTCCCCATGTTAAGTGTCTTGTGGATTCGGGCATTCCAGTGCTTGGTCACATCGGCCTGTTGCCTCAGCACGCTGTTGCAGGGGCGGCGTTTCGCATTACCGGTCGCAGCGAGGAAGAAGCAAACCAGCTTCATAAAGATGCTAATGCTCTCGTCGAGGCCGGAGTTTTTGGCATCGTTATGGAGGGGATAATCGAACCAGTGGCCGCGTCAATTGCCCAATCTTGCGCCGTGCCAACAATCGGTATTGGTGCCTCGGCGGTTTGTGATGGGCAAATTCTTGTGACCGAAGATGTGCTTGGGCTATATGACGCCTTTACCCCGAAATTCGTTCGGAAATTTGCCAATCTTCAAGATGATATTGGCACCGCTGCGGCTGGCTATCGCGCCGCGGTAATTGATGGCAGCTTTCCAACCAAGGATCATCTTTTCTGGCCGAAAACGACCTGATCTCAGGCAGGGCATATTGATGAAGATTCTACATAGCAAAGCCGAAATGACCGCCGCCACAATTGCCTGGCAAGCGGCGGGTGAAACGGTTTGTCTTGTGCCAACAATGGGAAGCATTCACCAAGGTCATCTTGCGCTAATTGCCGCAGCACGCAAAACCGCCAATCGCGTGATTGTCAGCATTTATGTAAACCCCACGCAATTTAGTGCTGGTGAGGATTTTGATCACTATCCCCGTACGCTTGATGCCGATTGCGCGGCGATCACTGCGGCTGGCGGCTGTGATGCCATTTATGCGCCTGCCAATATGTATGATGATGGTCATGCCACCAGCATTGTTCCAGCTGGTGTTGCGCTGGCCATGGAAGGCCAGACAAGGCCACATTTTTTTACCGGCGTTGCCACAATTGTTTTGAAACTATTCACCCACATCCCTGCCAATTTCGCGATTTTTGGTGAAAAAGATTACCAACAGCTAGCGGTAATCCGGCAAATGGTTCGCGATCTCGATCTGAACATCACAATTCTAGCGCAGCCAATAATTCGCGAAGCCGATGGTTTGGCATTATCGTCGCGCAATCTGTATCTAAGCGCCGCCAACCGCAAATTAGCACCATCGCTTTATGCCGAAATGCAGAAAACCGCCAATCAGATTGCCAAAGGCACGCCAGTTGATGCGGCCTTGACCAGTGCCAAAACAAGGCTGGTCAAAGCTGGCTTTGGCAAGATTGACTATTTTGACCTACGCCATTCAGTCAATCTGCAGCCAGCAGAAAAACTCGTGCCGAATTGTCGGATTTTCGCTGCCATCTGGCTTGGCACAACGCGCTTGATCGATAATTACGCCCTGTGAGGGTGATTTTATGATTTGTGCTTTTTGTTCAGCCCCTCAATAATGGGCAGATCAGGCATGATGATGATGCCTTTAAGTGAAGGAGCACTGCATGCAGCCGCAAGACCAAAATAGCGATCAGAACCAGACAGCCAAAATCGCCGCGGCGATAAAGCTGCTGATTGCCAGCTATGATGCT
>JADHLR010000062.1 GCA_016780525.1 Candidatus Puniceispirillum sp. | reverse complement strand
TGACCAGCGTCAGATGCGGCGCCCCACCGCCAAACAAGCTGGCTTCCTTTGCCGCCAAAAAGGAAAAGGTCACAGCTTCCATCAACCCATTTTCAGCCAGCGCCCGCCGTAATTGCAAGGGGCGCAACTGGGCGGCATTGACCGCAGGTTGTGATACCGCATGCTTGCGCGGCAATGCGGTGACCGGCAAATGCTCAAACCCGTGAATCCGGGCAATTTCTTCAACAAGATCGGCTGCACCATCAATATCACCACGCCATGATGGCGGCGTCACCAGCCAGCCGGTCGCAACGCTGTCCAACGTGAAGCCAAGCGATTCAAGGATGCTTTGCTGATCGGCGGCTGGCAGGTCGATACCGGTCAGACGCAACAGTTTGTCCGGTGCCAGTTCTATCTGGCGCTGCCAGTCAACGCCGCTTCCCGCCACCACCGGATGGCTGGCTTTGCCGCCACAAATCGAGGTTACCAAACGCGCAATATGCCCGGCCATCGATTGCGGGGCGGTGGCATCCAGCCCGCGTTCAAAACGGTAGCGCGCATCTGAATGTAGATTCAGCTGACGCCCGGTGGTCGCCACTGAAATCGGATCAAAAATGGCAATTTCCAGAAACATGCGTGTGGTATCGGCGCTCACGCCGGAACGCGCGCCACCCATCACCCCCGCCAGATCATCGGCCCCATCGGCATCGGCCCCATCAGCATCGGCAATGACCAGCATATCGGCGGTTAATTCATAGGTTTTTTCATTCAGCGCGGTAAATGTTTCACCATCTCTGGCATGCCGCACAACCAATGCATCACCCTTAATCTTATCAATATCATAGGCATGCAGTGGACGACCAAGGTCGATCATCACATAGTTGGTGATGTCAACAAGCGCACTGATCGGACGCTGGCCAACGGCTGTCAGCCGCTGTGCCATCCAGTCCGGGCTGGCGGCATTCGTCACCTGTTCAAAAGCAATACCGGTGATTGACGGGCACAGATGATCTTGTCCGGCAAGCTCTAGCTGCCAGCGCACCGGGCTGTCAAAATCACCAACATGCGGCGTTGTATCAAGCTGTTTCAGGCGGCCATAACCGGCAGCCGCCAGATCACGTGCGACACCGCGCACCCCGAGACAATCGGCCCGGTTTGGGGTAATCGCAATTTCGATGACCGGATCATCAAGCCCGGCATAAGGGGCGAATGCGGCACCAACCGGTGCATCGACCGGCAAATCAATAATGCCGTCATGTTCATCCGATAATTGCATCTCGCGTTCGGAGCATAACATCCCGTTCGAGGCTTCGCCGCGGATTTCACCCGCTTTTAATTTCAGATCAATGCCCGGCACATACGCCCCGACCGGTGCAAACACACCCTTCATCCCGGCCCGCGCATTCGGTGCCCCACACACCACCTGTACCGGCTCGCCTGTACCGGTAGCGACCATACACACACGCAGCTTGTCAGCATTCGGATGCGGCGCGGCTGACAGCACTTCGGCAATGGTGAAGGGGGCAAGTGCAGCGGCCCGATCGACAACTGACTCGACCTCCAAGCCTAGCATCGGCAAAACCTCAAGAATATCCTCGAGAGACCGGTCGGTTTCCAGATGATCAAATAGCCAGTCGCGGGTAAATTTCATCAGCTCGCTCCCCCAACCAAACCAGCGTGAATCGACGGCGCATCAAATGGCAAAAAGCCGTAATGCCGCATCCAGCGCAAATCACTCTCGTAAAATGTCCGCAAATCAGGGATGCCATATTTCAGCATCGCAATGCGCTCAATCCCCATGCCAAACGCAAATCCTTGGTATTTTTCCGGGTCATAGCCGCAATTTTCCAGCACCCGCGGATTGACCATGCCTGATCCCAAAATTTCCAGCCAGTCATCGCCAGCGCCGATCTTTAGGCCACCGCCATCACGGGTGCAGCCGATATCAACTTCGGCAGATGGTTCGGTAAAGGGAAAATAGCTTGGCCGAAATCGCACCGGCAGATCATCAACCCCAAAAAACGCCCGGCAAAAATCAATCAGACAGCCTTTTAAATGCCCCATATGAATACCGTCGCCAATCACCAGACCTTCGCATTGATGAAACATCGGCGAATGGGTGGCGTCATGATCCGAGCGATAGGTGCGCCCCGGCACAATAATACGAATAGGCGGCTCATTTGCCTCCATTGTACGGATCTGTACAGGCGAGGTATGGGTGCGCAGCACTTTGCGCTGACCATCGGCATCTGGCGGCAGATAAAAGGTATCATGCTCCTGTCTGGCCGGATGCTCGGGCGGAATATTCAATGCGGTGAAATTATAATAATCTGACTCAATATCGGGGCCTTCAGCCACCTCAAAACCCATCTCGGCAAAAATCGCCAGCACCTCTTCAAGGGTGCGTGACAAGGGGTGCAGACGGGCCTCGCTAACCGGTCGGGCTGGCAGGCTGACATCAATCGCTTCGGTCGCCAGCTTTTCATTTAGCGCGGCTTGTGCCAGCACCGCTTGTTTGGATTCAAGCGCCGTCGCCACCGCGTCTTTGACCAGATTCAGAGCCTGCCCGGCGACTTTGCGGGCATCAGCATCCATCCCCCCCAATTCCCGCATCAACAGTGAAATACGGCCCTTTTTGCCAAGCGCATTTATTCGCACATTTTCCAAATCATCAAGATTTTGCGCCGCATCAACAGCCTGCAAAATTTCATCCGATACAGCGCTTAGACTTTGGGCATCAAGGCCTTGCATGTTGTTTCACCCTCAATAGTCACAATTGTCGGCAAGTTGCCGGTTGCATAGAAAGTCGCAAAAAACAAGCCGCTGCTGGCTTGTGCCGTTCCATTTCGGGCGGGCACAGGTCAAAGCAACGGCTTGGCGTTTCTTCATGTGGCGGGAAAATCCCTAGCTTGCCGCTCTTGACCGTTCGACCAAGGCTTCAAACGCTTGCGGCTCATGCACCGCCAGATCAGCCAGCATTTTCCGATCAATTTCGATCCCGGCTTTGATCAGCCCACCCATCATTTGCGAATAGGTCAACCCGTGCAAACGTGCCGCTGCATTGATCCGCTGAATCCATAAAGCCCGAAACTCGCGCTTGCGGACACGGCGGTCACGATAAGCGTATTGGCGGGCCTTATCGACCGCCTGCGTTGCCGTTCTGAATGTGTTTTTACGACGTCCATAATAGCCCTTTGCCGCCTTGATAACCTTGGCGTGACGAGCATGTGTCGTGGTACCTCTTTTAACGCGTGCCATGTTCCAGCCTCCGTTAAGCGTATGGAAGGAAACGTTTTACAATCCGCGCATCAGCATCATTTAAGATCATGGTGCCACGGGCTTGACGTTTCATTTTCTGGGAACGGCGTCTTAGATTGTGGCTAAGGAAGGCGGCAGAGCCACGAACTTTACCACTGGCGGTCAGGCGAAAGCGTTTTTTCGCACCGCTCTTGGTCTTCATCTTGGGCATTTTGACCTCTTTCTTCTTCAAAGGGGGCCAATAAAAATATTGGCGTAAACCGGCCGGGCATGCCCTGTTTTTTCAGGCCCGGTCGCGGCAGAATTCAAAGTGACGTGTTTATAGGGCGATATTGTCGCAGAATCAAGCCTGAAAACAGCACCACATCCCGGCGATTGCGCCTATTTTGGTGCCAGCACCATGATCATTTGCCGGCCTTCCATTTTTGGCATGGCTTCGACCTTGGCAAACTCATCGGTTTCTTCGCGCACCCGCGTCAAGACATTCGCACCCAGATCCTGGTGTGCCATTTCACGACCGCGAAACCGCAAAGTCACTTTCACTTTGTCGCCAGCGTCCAGAAATTTCTGCACATTGCGCATCTTCACCTGATAATCATGCTCATCAATGTTCGGCCGCAGCTTGATCTCTTTGACTTCGATGATCTTTTGCTTTTTGCGGGCTTCGTTGGCGCGTTTCTGCGCTTCATATTTGAATTTACCATAATCCAGTATTTTACAGACTGGCGGGTCGGCGTTGGGCTGAACCTCGACCAGATCAAGACCAAAATCCTCGGCTTTACGAATGGCCTCTGATGTGTCTAATACCCCAAGCTGCTCACCTTCAGGGTCAATACAGCGTACCTTTGGCGCACGAATGGCCCCATTGATGCGTGGGCCGTCAATTGTTGGCGGCGTATTACTATGTGGACGTGCTATGTAACTCTCCTATAGCTGTCATAATTCTGTCTCGATGCCGACCGGGCGCCGCAATCTTGCGGCCCAATCTTACATCCAGTCATACACTGGCTTCGTTAACTAACAAAAACAGACGGGAATTGCCAGTTTTTTAGCATTGACGGTTATTTAATGGCTTTGCATGTCGGGTGCAAGACTTTCATCCCGCAGCATCGCAATGGCCTCATGCGCATCCAGCACCTGTTGGTCATTTGATCCAAGGCGCCGCAAGGCGACTGTACCATCTCCGGCCTCACGCCCCCCGACTGCCAGAATAAACGGCACCTTCATGACACTATGCTCGCGCACCTTATAGCTGATCTTTTCATTGCGCAGATCGGTTTCAACCCGTAATCCGGCGGCGGCGGCGGCGGCGGCAATTTGGCGGGCATAATCATTGGCGCTGTCGGTAATCGACGCCACCACAATCTGTACCGGTGCCAGCCACGCTGGCATACGGCCGGCATATTGTTCGATCAAAATGCCGATCCAGCGTTCCATTGATCCCAAAATCGCCCGGTGCAGCATGACCGGACGATGACGGTTGCCATCCTCACCGACAAATTCGGCATCAAGCCGATCAGGCAAAACAAAATCAACCTGCAAGGTGCCACATTGCCAGTCACGGCCAATCGCATCACGCAAAACAAACTCGAGTTTCGGGCCATAAAACGCGCCCTCTCCGGGGTTCAGCACGGTATCAAGTTTGGCCGCATTTGTGGCATCGGTCAGCGCTGCCTCGGCGCGATCCCAGGTTGCGTCATCACCAGCCCGCACCTCGGGACGGTCGGAAAATTTGACCCGCACATCATGAAAGCCAAAATCAGCATATATGGATTGCAGCAAGGCACAGAATTTGACCGATTCGTCGGTAATTTGATCTTCGGTACAAAAAATATGCGCATCATCCTGGGTAAAGGCGCGTACCCGCATAATCCCATGCAATGCGCCGGATGGTTCATTCCGGTGACAGGATCCAAATTCGGCCATCCGCAATGGCAAATCACGATAGGACTTAATGCCCTGTCGGAAAATCTGCACATGACAGGGGCAATTCATCGGTTTGAGCGCCAGTGTCCGTTCATCTTCGGATTGCGCGGTAAACATATTCTCGCCAAATTTTTCCCAATGTCCTGATGCTTCCCACAGTGACCGGTCGACCAATTGCGGTGTTTTGACCTCGCTATAACCGGCAGCGTCAAGGCGCCGGCGGACATAGGCCTCGATCTCGCGATACAGCACCCATCCTTTGGCATGCCAAAAGACTGACCCTGCCGCCTCTTCCTGAAGATGGAATAACCCAAGCTGTTTGCCCAGCTTGCGGTGATCGCGCTTTTCGGCTTCTTCCAGCATGGTCAGATAAGCATTTAAATCTTTTTCACTGGTCCATGCCGTGCCGTAGATACGCTGCAACATCGGCCGGTTGGAATCGCCACGCCAATAGGCACCGGCCACCTTCATCAATTTAAAGGCATGCCCGATTTTGCCGGTTGAGGGCGCATGCGGCCCGCGACATAAATCAATAAAGTCACCCTGCTGATAAAATGTAACTGTCTGATCGGCGGGAATCGCCTCGACCAGTTCAACTTTAAAGGGTTCGTTATTTTTCTGATAAAATGCGACGGCTTCATCGCGTGACCAGACGCTGCGCACGATCGTCTCATCACGGTCGACAATATCATGCATACGCTGTTCGATGGATGCGAGATCATCTTCGGAAAAAGCTGTCTCGCGGTGAAAATCATAATAAAAGCCATTTTCAATGGACGGGCCGATTGTCACCTGTGTTTCCGGGAAAAGCTCAAGCACTGCTTCGGCCATAACATGCGCACAATCATGCCGAAGCAAGGCCAATGCAGCGTCATCTTTCGCGGTGACAAGGGCAACCGTGGCATCGGTCTCGATCGGCCGCGACAAATCCCATTCGTCACCATCAACAACCGCTATCAATGCCGCTTTTGCTAATCCCGGCCCGATGTCGCTGGCGATAGTGGCCGCGGTTACCGGCGCGTCATATGATCGAACTGATCCGTCTGGAAGCGTGATTTGTGGCATTGTTTCGGGTGACCTTTGTCGTAACGTCTAATTAAACTGGCATCTCATCAGACGCCGCCAAGCGGGCGCCGTTTCGAAAACCGTCCCGAAAATAGTCGCTGGCTGCTGAAAACTCAAGCCTTTGCACGCCCGGCCATACCGCCGCCGCCGCCAGCATTCAGGTTGTGCGCCGCGCGGCGCTGTTCTTTTGGTTCTTTGCCAGCATGCGGCGATAGATTTTCAGCGTTTCATCACACATGCGCTGTGTCGAAAAATGCGCATTAATATGCGCCCGCGCTTTCGCCGCAAAGGCTTTGCGGGCACGCGGCTTCAGCGATAATGCAATGCGCAGGTTTTCCGCCAGACTATCCGCATCACCCGGCGTTGCCAGCCAGCCGGTTTCGCCATGCTGGATCGATTCAACAGCACCACCATGCGCAAAAGCAACGATCGGCCGCCCCATCGCCTGCGCCTCGAGCGCCACCCGGCCAAATGGCTCTGGCGTAATCGATGGCATCGCCACAACATCCGCCACCATCAACGCGGCTGGCATGTCATCAACAACCGGGGTCAAGCGAAACCGGCCTTCAAGCCCACGCGATTTCGCCGCCGCTGTCAGCGCCTGCACAAAGCTGGCTTTGCCGTCTTGCGCACCAACAAAAAGACAGACAAAGCGCATATCATCCAGCTTTGCCAGCGCATCAAGCAAGATATGATGGCCTTTCCATAAGGATGCCCGCGCCGGCATCATAATCACGGGCACATCTTCGGGAAGCGCAATCGAGTCGGCAAAATTGATAATCCGCGCCTGGCTGACCGCGGCCGGGTCAAATACATCTGTATCGACGCCCCGATGCACCACGGTTAACCGGTCTTCGACACCGATATACTGGCTGGTGATCAGATCATGCACATAGTTGGAAATGGCGATCACCTGGCCAGCATCCAGCAGTTTGGCGTTATAGCGGCGTTTGAAAAATGATTTGGCGGTAAAGCGGCTATGTACCGTGCTGATGGTCGCAATACGCAATGCCTTGGCCACCGACAAGGCAATCCATGCTGGCACCCGCGAGCGCACATGCACAATATCGGCATCCTCGGCGGTTAAAATGGCGCGCATCTGGTGACGCAAACCGGGCCAGCGCAACGGGTTTTTCACATGCACCGGCAATTTAATATGCTTGCCACCAAATCGCTCGATATGGCGCACCAGCGGCCCACCACTCGAAATCACCACAGCCCGGCCACCTGCCGCCTGAATCGCTCGCGCCATTTCGACGGTGCCGCGCTCCACCCCACCGCGCACCAATGCCGGCAGAATTTGCACAATCACCGGTGCTTTACCGGATGCGAGTTTGAATTTAGCCTGTGGTTTTGCCATGATATATAACGCTGAAGATAGAGATGTCGCGGAACGAACACACAAGGTGGTACGCATGCCGAATGTTTCAAAACACAACATAGACCAAGTTGGGGCCATCGCCTATAGCCGAGATCATGGTAACCAGCCCGGGGTTGTCTTTTTATGCGGTCACGGGTCTGACATGAACGGCAGCAAGGCGGCATGTCTACATGCTTGGGCGCAACGGCGCGGCCAGTCATTCCTGCGATTTGACTATAGCGGCCATGGGCAGTCAGATGGCGATTTTCTGCAGACAAATATTTCCGACTGGACGCGCGATACCATTGATATGATTGACGCGCATACCGACGGCCCACAAATTTTAGTAGGTTCCTCACTTGGTGGCTGGATCATGCTGAATGTGGCGCTGGCCCGCCCCGCCCGGGTTGCCGCGCTTGTCGGCATCGCCGCAGCACCGGATTTCACCGAAGATTTGATCTGGACGCCGCTGGATGATGCGGCGAAGGCTGATTTCAAACGCTCTGGTCAGATTGCCATGGAAAACCCCTATGCGGACAGCCCGGTGATTTACCCCTATCATTTGATCGAAGATGGACGCCAGCATCTGCGCTTGCGGGCACCATTGCCAATCAATGTACCGGTGCGTCTGTTACATGGTATGAAGGATGCCGAGGTGCCGTGGCAGACGGCAAGCCGATTGGCCGAACAGCTGCAATCAGAAGATGTTGCGGTGATGTTTGATAAAACCGCGACACACCGGTTTTCTGAACCGCGCCAACTGGCACAGCTTGAGCGCGTTCTTGACGAGCTTGTCACGCTTATCGCCAAAACCAGCCCGGCCATCTAGCGTCACTTTTGCGCTACAGCCATCTAGAAATCCTTATCGCTGTAATGCGGTGGCGGCACCAGCCCGACAATTTGATCGCCCAAAAGGTCGCGGAATGATGGGCGTGATTTCATCTTGGCGTACCAGATTTTCGCCTCTGCATGGCGGCTCCAGTCAACATCACCCAAAAAATCAAGCACCGACAGATGCGCCGCCGCCGCCAGATCGGCCAGTGATAACCTGTTGCCGGCCAGCCAGTTGCCCTGTTCCGACAGCCAGTCAATATAATCCATATGCACTTGCAGATTACTCAATGCCGTGCGGATCACGGCAGCGGATATGTCGCCGCTTCCGGAAAATCTTTTAATCACCCGCTCGGCAACCAATGGCCCGCCAACCTCGCGGTTAAATTTATATTCAAACCAATGCACAAGCCGCCGAATCTCAGCGCGCATCGGCGCCTCACCCCACAACAGATCAGCCGCACCGGCTGGTTCGGTTTCTTCAATAAATTCGGCAATCACCGTGCCAGCCGATACAACCAAACCGTCCTCAGTGACCAATACCGGCACATCGCCAGCCGGATTCAGCGACAAAAACGCATCATTTAATTCCCACGGGGTCTCAACTTTTGGCAAAAACACAAGACCGCGCTCGGCAAGCACCAGCCGGATAAAACGTGCCGACGCCGACAGTTGATAGTGATGCAGCACACGCATTGACAAATAAACCCTCTAGCAATC
>JADHLR010000061.1 GCA_016780525.1 Candidatus Puniceispirillum sp. | reverse complement strand
TATCACGCGATGGGTTGGTTTTTTTAACTTGGCGCCGGATCACCCAAGGGTAACCCTTGTAATTTTCAAGCATGCTAATAGCAAACATAAGCAAATCAGAATTTTCTGGAGATTTGATCACAGTCTCTGCAAGAGGCGATAGTTTCCCGGTGTCGATGAACTCATAATATTTCTCTAACGCATCCATTCTTTGCCAAAATGCGCCCATCCGCTCTCTGATTTCTTTTTCAGTGTAGCCTCTAAAAGATGATCTATTAATCTTGCCCAACAGCTGCCTCCACGATGTCAGACCACTGCTGCATAACCAAACGAGATCTTTCTGCATATGTTGCGTGGTTATAGACGCCTGCAATCCCTTTCTTGGCCTCAACCACGTGGTTTAAGCAGGCTTCAATTGCAACAAAATCAGCGCTTTGACGGTCATTCATATGAGAAGAAAATGTATGCCGGTTGTCGTGCCAACCAAATTTGTTTACTCCAGATACATCCAGAACCCTCTTTAACAATTTATCATCCATTCTGGTGGGAACTCGCCCATCAATGGTAAAAATAAAGTCGCTATCATTTCTTTTCTTAGGAAAATGGGATCTAGCAAAAGCGCTTATATAAATTGAAATTGGCCTTCTAGATTTGGTTCTTTGAGCCGGTATATGAAGATATTCGCCGTCAAATTCTTGCCACTGCGCCGTGGTAAACTCGGTTTTTCTAAATGGAAGCAATAAAAGCAAACGCACGGCCGCTCGACGTGGCTCTGATAACACATCTGCGGCATGCCAGATCTCCCGTATTTCATCGATTGATAAGACGCGGTCCCGTTGCCTTAAATTAAATTTTGGAGTAGCTCCCAGCACGGGGTTTACATCCAGTAAACCTTGTCTGACACACCAAGTTAGGAAAGCGGATACAGCCTTCCAAACGCCAGACGCCGTACCGTGATTACCGCGCTGTTGGATGGGAAGCGTGATACCAGATAAATGTTTGCGAGTGAATTCGTCTAGAGCCAACCCGTTTAATCGCGGCAATACTTCGCGATCGAAAAGCCCTCTCTGCTTTTCACGGGTAGTCTTAGCCAACACTGGCATATGGGTCGACGCGTATAATTCAAACGCTTGGCCGAAAGTGTGCTGTGTTCGCTTGGACAGCAACCTGTTTACATAATTCGGGTCATCAAATTCGACAGCTTTACGTCGAGCAGCGCCTCGAGCCTGATCAACGCTAATTTCGCCACATCGACCAATTTTTTCTTGTCTTAGCTTCCCCCCCTTTGGGCGGCGCTCAAAAATAAAGGTTTTGATTCCATTTTTAGTAACCCGCACAGCAAGGCCACTTACTTCGGAGTCGAAGACCTTAAATTGTGTTTTCGAATCGGGACACTTCAGCCTTTCAATAAATGAGGCAGTCAATTTTTCTCGCATAGCACCCCTACCCTATAAATTAATGGGGGGTGTCAACACTCATGTCGACACTATGTCGACACTATGTCGACATAGAAATGCTATTCAATGAAATCGAAAGAAACAACAGTTGTGCCAAAAAAATATGTAACACGCTGATAAATATATTTTTTATTAGAATAAATTGGTCGGAGCGGCGGGATTTGAACCCACGACCCCTACACCCCCAGTATAGTGCGCTACCAGGCTGCGCTACGCTCCGGCCGCCGCGATTATAGCCGCAGCCCTGGTCGCATGCAATCGGCTTTTCGATACAGACATCTTTATGCGCGCGGCGGCTGCCTAGCTGCCAAGCTGTTGTTTGACGTCAGACAGACGTTTGCGTGCCGTTTGCAATAGCGCCTGCACGACCAGCAGATCCGGCGTTGTTCCGTGATCCGCCGCAGCCGGGTTTATGTCCGACGGCGCCCCGGCCTCTTTCGATTTTAAAAACCGTTGTGCGCCTTTGATGGTAAAGCCCTCTTTATAGAGCAAATCTCGGATTTTAATGATCATCGCCACATCATCCGGGCGATAATAGCGTCGGCCACCGCTGCGCTTTAGCGGGCGCAAACTGGTGAATTTGCTCTCCCAGAATCGTAACACATGCGGCGGGACATCAAGCTCGGTCGATACTTCGGAAATGGTTCTAAAGGCGTCGCTGGCTTTATCAGTCATCAGGCGTTGTCAACGCGATCTTTCAGGATATGCGACGGGCGAAACGACAGCACCCGGCGTGGCGTGATGACCGCCTCAACCCCGGTTTTCGGGTTACGTCCGACTCGCTGGCGCTTTGATTGCACAGAAAACGTGCCAAAAGACGACAGCTTGACATCTTCGCCAGCTTCCAGACAGGCGCAGATTTCTTCAAGAACGGACTCGACAAGATCAGACGATTCGTTTCTGGACAGCCCAATGCTGCGATAGACTGACTCAGTCAGGTCTGCTCGGGTCACAGTTTTAGCCATAATTTGCCTTATCCACTTCAAAAAGGTGCTGATGCACGCGCGGCCACTCAATAATCATAAAAACATTTAGAACAAAAATACAAGGCTGTAGTCGCATTATTGCCACAATTCTTTTTATTGCTTGAAAATAATGTCAGGATGGGCGCCCAAATTTGACCAGCGCCGCGCCCCAGACAAGCCCGCCGCCAATCGCCTCCATTGCCAATAGATCGCCATTTTGCACACGCCCGTCCCCAACCGCGGTGGCTAATGCCAGCGGAATCGAGGCCGCCGATGTATTCGCATGCGCCGCAACGGTGCGGATGACTTTTTCGCTAGGCAACTGCATTTTTTTCTGCATCGCATCAATGATGCGGATATTGGCCTGATGCGGCACCAGCCAGTCAATGTCTTGTGGCTGCATATCAGCCGCGGCCAATGCTTCATCCATCACCGCCGCCAGTTTTTCCACAGCATGCCGGAACACTTCTTTACCTTCCATCCGCACATGCCCGACATCATTTGTACTGGATGGGCCACCATCGACATATAGAATATCGCGATGCGCCCCATCCGCATGCAGCACCGACGAACGAATGCCCCAATCGCTGGCCTCATCGGTAATTTCCAGAATCACCGCGCCAGCGCCATCACCAAATAACACGCATGTGGTACGATCCTGCCAATCCAGCAATTTTGAAAAGCTTTCGGCGCCAATAACCAGCGCCCGACGCCCGCGCCCGCCACGCAACATCGCCTCAGCGACATCAACAGCATAGATAAAACCGGCACAAACAGCCTGTACATCAAAGGCAATGGCACCCGTAGCGCCAATTTGATGCTGAACTTTTGTGGCGGTTGATGGAAATGTGTTATCCGGCGTTGTCGTGGCGACAATGATCAGATCAATGTCCTTTGGCTGCATCGCCGCATTGGCCAGCGCCTGATTTGCCGCGTGACTGGCCAAATCAGCTGTGGTCTCGCCATCCGCCACAAAATGCCTTTGGGTTATGCCCGTACGGCGTTGAATCCACTCATCGCTTGTATCGACATAGGCGGATAAATCTTCATTTGTCACAACATTGGCTGGCAGATAGGCGCCCACAGATGTCATCAATACCGTTTGTTTACTCATCTACACTCTTCCGTTCCGCCCGAATCCGGTCGGCTTTTTCGATCGCAGCACTCACATCAGGAATAAATCCGTGCCCCACTAAATTCATCGCGACATCAATGGCATTGGCAAAACCAACGGCATCTGTGCCGCCATGCGATTTTACCGCAATTCCGTTCAGCCCCAGAAAAACCGCGCCGTTGTAGCGACGCGGATCCATCTTTGTTCTGAAATTCTTTAACGCGCCTTGCGCCAGCAAATAACCAAGCTTTGCCGAGAGTGAGGCTTTGAAGCTGCGTCGAAGCAAAGTTGCAAATAACCCGGCCACACCTTCGGCTGTTTTCAATGCGATATTGCCCGAAAATCCATCGGTGACAACAATGTCAACGCCACCTTTGACCAGATCAGAGCCCTCGACAAAGCCGATATAATTGACCCCCAGCTCCGGATCTGCCAGTTCTTGTGCAGCCAGACGCAAATATTCATGCCCCTTTTGCTCTTCAGCCCCGACATTGAGCAGCGCCACCGATGGGTTATGCTTGCCAACCAGCGACGCATAAAATGCCTGTCCCATCAGCGCAAACTGCACCAGATTGTCTTCGTCACATTCGAGATTCGCGCCAAGATCAAGCATGCACATGCGCTTTTGCTCGGTCGGGAAAAACCCGGCAATGGCAGGCCGCGTGACCCCCGGCATCGTGCGTAACTGCAATTTTGACATCGCCATCAGCGCACCGGTGTTGCCAGCCGATACAACGGCGTCAGCGTTTTTCTCGGCGACCTGGGCGATAGCAATCCACATCGAGCTATCGCGCCCCCGACGCACCGCCTGCGACGCCGTATCCTCGGCCGCAACCGCCACATCAGTATGCAGTATTTCAGCATCTTTGAGATGTTGCGTTTTGGCTAATAACGGACGGATACGGGCCGCATCGCCGACCAGCAAGAACTCAATCTGCGGGGACTGTGCTTTCGCGATGTCAGCGCCATTGATAACAGCAGCCGGGGCGTTGTCGCCCCCCATCGCGTCTAATGCAATTCTAATAACGTCAGACAGGACACATTCTCCAAGCGGCTCGCGTTCATTTTTGATTTTGCCGTTTAAGAGCAGACAGCCCGGCAAACGGATGATCTGACCGCTGATCACCAACGCTGTAACTATCCGGCGCATTCTCGACGCGAGGCCAGGCCGTTGCTGCAAGCCCAAGTGATTGCACCGCTAATTCGCCAATGTCAATCGCCCCGTTTTTCAATGGTTCAGCACCGTCAAGACGAACCTCGACTTCATCCGTCTGGTCGACCGCCCTAACATACCGTTCATCAATCTGAAAATCTATAGATTCCGCCACAGGCGCGCCAGTGACAATGCAGCTTTGTATGATATCTGCACTGATCTGGCCGCGGACATCCCAGCAATGACGGGCCACCTTGCGCACAGTCAGTTCAATTGCCAGATTGTTGATCGCAACCCAGCCAAAACGTTCAGCCAGCGCCAGCAGATCATCCGCATGCGTTGATAGTTTAAAGAAATTGTCACTGTCAGGACGGATCGTCTCGACATTGATTTCAGATGTCACAGAAAATTGGGGCATTAAACAGCGCTCATCGCGTTATGACAGATCTAAATGTCCGGCAAGCAGGGAATCTGCCTCAAGATTAGTGATTTCTTTAGCCAGCGCAAACACATAATCAACCGCCCCATTTGTCAGCGGGTCAATCGCCTTGTCATCACGAAATAAATTACGCTGCAATGCCTCGGCCAGCGCGGTCCGGTCGTCATTATCGAGCGCTGTTACATACGCCTCGAGGCGTCCCATAAAGGCTTCGGCCATCACCCGCACACGTTTTGAAACGCCAATATCACCGGCGCCCATTTCACGCAGCGACAAATCCATGTCGGCAAACATTGAGTCAAAAAGCTGCTGGCTAATCTCTTTACCCGCATCCCCACAGTTTTTTAGCCGGCGCATCACCAGAATAACCACCAGACTAAGCGCATCAAATCGGCCATCGACCGAATCCTGAACGCCAAAATCTTTATAGAAAACCGGCCGACGTGCCACCTCAATTGCCGCAGCATACAGCTTTTCGGACTCGCTGGTCTGGCGCTTCTTTCCCCAAGAAAATAAAGTGGCCAGCCAGCCTTGTGATTTTTCGTTCATTGGTGCAACATCCGCCGTGGGTGAATAACTATGCTCACTCTATATAGCAGGACGCCGTTAATGACCAGACCATCACGCACAAAGCTTGCACACACAAAGCTTGCACACACAAAGCTTGGCCAATCCCGAGTTTTAAGTTTTGCATTATTTTGTCTAGCCAGTCTGGGCCTTGCCACCGTCAGCGGATGCGGCGACCGGGTCAGCAGCCATGGCCATGTCATTAACGAAAGTGAGCTGAAACAGATCACTATCGGCACCACAACAAAAGCCGATATCGTGCAGCTTTTGGGGCAACCAAGTTTTGCCGGGGCTTTTGACACACAAAAGCTCTATTACAGTAGCCAGGTGATGCTACAGCCAGTTGCCAGTGTCAAACAGACCCAGCGCCGCGTCATTTATATCTTTACACTAAACAAGAACAATGTTCTTGAAGCAATTGATTTAGTTGACAAAGATGACGGTTTAACAATCGCCCATATTGACGATAAGACTCCAACGCCCGGCGACAGATTCGGCATTCTTGACCAAGTGTTTACAAACATTAGACGCCAATAAGCACGCGCACGAAACTGCTTTATGACTGCATCTCGACGATTCTTGCGCCACGTGCCAGACCGTCTAGCACCGCATTCACAAACCCGACCTCGCAACCGCAGGCATCACTTAGTGCCGCATATTCGCTGACAACGGCACGCGCCGGAATATGGGGCATGGCGGTTAGTTCAAAAGCACCACACCGTAACACCGCCAGTTCAATACGCGCCAGACGTTCTACCGACCAGCCATCAGACAGCGCCTCGCCAATCAATTGATCGAGATCTGCCTGCCCGGACGCAACACCGGCATAAAGATGCGTCAAATGCGCGTTATCGAGGTCTTTTACGCGAAATGATTTGCTGACTTCTGCGGCATAATGCGACAGAAATTGCGGCACAAAATCGGCCGCTGACTGACCCGTTATCAGCGCCTGATAGGTGATTTGGATAGCCGCAAGGCGCGCCGCCGAACGGCGACGTACTGGCACGGCTTTGAGCTGGTCTTGCGCTTTATTCATCCCATCAGATACCAAATCTTTGCCTGAGTGTGGCCAAAGCCAGCGCCGCACGTGCGGCGTCACCGCCCTTGTCCTTTTGCGCCGCATCAGCCCGTTCCCATGCTTGCGCTTCGTTTTCGACGGTTAAGATGCCATTGCCAATGGCCAGATTTTCAACAAGTGCCAAATCCATCAGGCCCCGCGCTGACTCGGCACAGACGGTTTCATAATGCGAGGTCTCGCCACGAATCACACAACCAAGCGCGACATAACCATCAAATTGTTGCTGACTTGCCGCAGCCATCGCAATGGCCACCGGAATTTCCAGAGCGCCAGGCACAGATACATGTTCAAAACTGGCACCGGACGCACTCAGCGCCGCTTTCGCGCCGGCAAGCTGTGCCTCGGCAATATCCGCGTAAAACCGCGCCTCAACAATCAAAAAATGCCCACTCATTCAGCTCTCCTGCTGCAATGGCTGCCAATCAGCTATTTCCAAATCATAGCCCTCCAGGCTGACAACATTTGGCCGCGTATTTGATAACAGAACCATCTGGCTGACGCCAAGGTCGGATAATATCTGCGCACCAACACCATAATCGCGCAAATCCCGGCTTAAACTGCCATCTGCCTGCGCCAATATTTTTTGACTCACCATCGCTGTCAGGCTGCTGGTCGAGGCCTCGCGTAACACAACCACAACACCCCGGCCTTGATCCGCAATCATTTGCATCGCCGCGGCTAATTCATTCCCCGCACGTTTTTCCGACACCTCACCCAACAGATCAGCCATCAGATCAAGCGCATGCATCCGCACCATTACCGGCGAACCGCCACTGATATCGCCTTTTACCAGCGCGATATGCTCGATATTGGAAATCGTGTTGGCATAGATCATCATCCGCCACTCACCGCCAACACGCGTTGTCACAGTTGTTTCAACCATGCGTTGCACCAGCGACTCATTGCGTCGCCGCCAGGCAATTAAATCAGCGATGGAAGCTATTTTCAGATCATGCTGTTTGGCAAATGTCACAAGATCGGGAAGCCGCGCCATACCGCCATCATCATTCATAATCTCGCAGATAACGCCAGCCGGGTTATCAAACCCGGCAGCGCGCGCAATATCGACAACAGCTTCGGTATGTCCAGCCCGCACAAGCGTCCCACCATCACGCGCCACCAATGGGAAGATATGACCGGGTGTGGTGATGTCACGTTCATTACATGTCGGGTCAATGGCAGTTTTGATGGTATACGCCCGGTCATGCGCCGATATGCCGGTGGTCACCCCTTCACGGGCTTCGATAGAGACGGTAAAGGCTGTTTCATGACGTGATTCGTTGCGCCGTTCCATCATTGACAGGCCAAGATGTTCAGTACGTTGCCTTGTCAGCGCCAGACAAATCAGACCACGTCCATATTTTGCCATAAAATTAATCGCATCGGCAGTGGCGCATTCGCCCACAACACACAAATCACCCTCATTTTCGCGATCTTCATCATCAACAAGGATAAAAAGCTTGCCAGCCTTGGCATCTGCAATCACATCCTCAATTGTCGAGAGCCCATTCTGGCTTGGCGGGGTCATAAAACTATTCCTTACTAAAATCGGACAGGCGCGCAACATAACGCGCCAGCATGTCAATTTCCATATTCATTTTCTGCCCGACGGCAGATCTCGCCCAGCCGGTCACCGACCAGGTATGCGGGATGATATTGAGATGAAATAAACACCCATCAACAGCATTTACCGTCAGCGACACACCATCAAGCGCAATCGACCCCTTTGCAGCAATGAATTTGGCCAGATCAGCAGGCGCCTGCAACCATACGATATGGCTATCACCGCTGGTTTCGATTGATTTGATCTCAGCCAGACCGTCAACATGCCCAGACACAAGATGACCGCCAAGCTCATCGCCTAATTTCAGCGCGCGTTCAAGATTTATCTGATCACCCACAGCCCAATTGCCGGCTGTTGTAACCCCAAGCGTTTCTGCGGACGCCGTCACAAGAAAGCTGTTTGCGTCGCGCTGCACCACGGTCAGGCACACACCTGAACAGGCAATCGACGCGCCGATATCTATCGCCGCACAATCCCAGTCAGAGCCAATACGAAAACTACGGTCACCTGCATCCACGATGGATTCGATAGTGCCGATTCCTGTGATAATTCCGGTAAACATAAACGGCCTCTATTCTGTCCTGTCGGCGCTGACATTTTTCACAAAAACCCGCAACTGGTCTTGCCCAACCGATAGCGAGCGTGATTGGGTATAGAGGTTTTGCGGCGGTAAGGCTACCAGCTTTAACGCCGCAACCGCCGGTCGCGCATCGCTGCCAAGAATATGTGGCGATTGCGTCCAATAAATTTCGTCTGCCAACGCCGCTTTCAGAACCGTGGTGGTTATGCCGGTGCCTGCCTCCACCAAAACCTTATTGATACCGGCGGCGCCAAGATGATCAAGTGCCGCCGAAAAATCCACCCTGCCCTGCGCATCCGCCGGCAGAACGGTGACTGT
>JADHLR010000060.1 GCA_016780525.1 Candidatus Puniceispirillum sp. | reverse complement strand
CCGGCCCCACCAAAACATTGCAACGCATAATCAGTGACATCATAGCCACGCTGTACGGAAATTTTCTTGATCGCATTCGCCATATTTTCAACGGCAATTTTTAAAAACCCGCTGGCAATGGCTTCGGCGCTCAATGTCACACCGGTGGTTTTGGCCACCTCTTCAGCCAATGCGGTGAATTGGCGTTTGACCGGCACCGCATCAAGCGGTTCATCCTGATTTGGCCCGAACACAGACGGAAAAAATTCAGGCTGCAGCTTGCCAAGCATGACATTGCAATCAGTCACCGCCAACGGCCCACCACGCCGGTAACAGGCCGGGCCGGGATTCGCGCCAGCGCTTTGCGGGCCCACCTGAAACCGTCCATTGTCAAACCGGCATATTGACCCGCCACCAGCCGCGACTGTATGGATCAACAACATTGGTGCATGAATACGCACCCCGGCAACCATGGTGTCGAACACCCGTTCATAGGCGCCTTCATAATGCGCTACATCGGTCGATGTGCCACCCATGTCAAATGTGATGACCTTGTCAAAACCGGCCTGATTAGCGGTTTTAACAGCGCCAACAATGCCGCCAGCCGGGCCGGACAAAATCGCATCCTTGCCCTGAAACAAACCCGCATCAGTCAGCCCGCCATTGGATTGCATCATCTGTAATTTAGTCTGCGCCGACGCATCAAGATCACCTGCCAATCGATCAATATAGCGGCGCAATATCGGCGATAGATAGGCGTCAGCGACAGTGGTATCGCCGCGTCCGACAAATTTGATCATCGGGCTGGTGCCATGGCTTGTGGAAATCTGACTAAAGCCAATGCGTTTGGCCAATGCGGCAATCTTCTGTTCATGCGCCGGCACCCGGTAGCCATGCATCAACACAATGGCAATAGCGCGGATACCATCGTCAAACGCCGCTTGCAAACGCGGCGCCAGATCATCGAGATCAAGCGGCAGCAGAATATTATTATTGGCATCGACCCGCTCACTGACCTCTTCAATCCGCTCATACAGCATTTCGGGCAAAACGATATGCTGGTCAAACAGCCGTGGCCGCGCCTGATAGGCGATACGCAACTGATCACGAAACCCACGGGTAACAACAAGCAAGGTGCGGTCGCCTTTGCGCTCCAGCAAGGCGTTGGTGGCAACTGTGGTGCCCATTTTGATCGCATCGATATGCTCGGCTGGCAGTGTCGCGTCAGCCGCCAACCCCAAAATGTCACGAATCCCCTGCAAGGCAGCGTCATCATAGGCCTCTGGATTTTCCGACAGTAATTTATGGGTGATGAGTTGGCCATCCGGGCGGCAGGCCACAAGATCGGTAAATGTACCACCACGATCAACCCAGAATTGCCAGCCTGACGTGCCTTTTATTGTCATCTCATTCAACGCCGCATCTCCACCCGCGTTAGCAACCACGATCGGTCATAACAGGGCTACGTTGACAATTTATCGACAAATTGTCAAAATAATTTCACAAGGGCGTAGATCGAAAAGCACAAAAAAAGGGCTGCGATGTTTCGCAACCCTTTGTTTTTTTTATATTTTTGTAAATCTGTGGTCTAACGCTTTGAAAACTGGAAGCTCCGGCGGGCTTTTGCTTTGCCGTATTTTTTCCGTTCAACAACACGTGAGTCACGTGTCAGGAAGCCACCCGATTTCAGTGCCGGGCGCAAGCCTGGTTCAAACAATGTCAAAGCGCGGCTGATGCCGTGACGCACCGCACCGGCCTGGCCGGATAATCCGCCGCCGCGCACCGTGGCAATCACGTCAAATTCACCAAGACGTTCAGTTGCCTCAAATGGCTGTGCCAAAATCATTTGCAACACCGGGCGGGCGAAATATTCAGCGACATTTTTGCCATTGATCGTCATCTGGCCGGTGCCACGCTTGACCCATACACGGGCGGCAGCGTCTTTCCGGCGTCCGGTGGCATATGACCGACCCAGATTGTCAATTTTTGGTTCGGCCGGTGCCTGCGGTGCAGCTTCAACCGGTGCCTCATCTGCAAGCGCACCAAGTGCGGCCATACCTTCGGCTTTTGTTTCTGCAGATTGCACGTCTGCGTTTTGCGTATCTTCTGCCATAACTACCTCTTATTCTTGTCGTTCATGCTGGCAATATCAAGCGCAACAGGCTGTTGTGCCTCATGCGGATGGCTTGGCCCAGCATAGATATGCAGGTTACGCATCGCCTGACGACCAAGCGGGCCGCGCGGGATCATCCGTTGCACAGCTTTTTCAATCACCCGGGTAGGAAACCGACCATCGAGAATCTTATCAGCGGTGCGTTCTTTGATACCGCCGGGATAACCGGTGTGCCAATAATAAGTTTTTTGTGACCGCTTATTTCCGGTCAGACGCACCTTTTCGGCATTGACGATGATGATATGATCACCACAATCCATATTCGGTGTGTAGGTCGGCTTGTGCTTGCCACGCACACGCATCGCGACCAGCGACGCAAGACGCCCAAGAACCAGATCAGCCGCATCAATAACGAACCAGCTTTTCTCAATATCTTTTGGCGTTGCGACATATGTCCTTGGCAAAGGCATGTTACAATCTCCACTTCAATTATGACCGGCCAGAAACCCTGCCCGCATCAGCTCTGCCACGGGTTATAGGGTGGTTTTGACATCACGTCAAATTAATAATTGGCACAAAAATTTATTTTATATATAATTTTCAATATGTTGATTGTGTGGTTTTATTTTACCACATTTTTTAAGCAATAAATTCCTGTGGTTATGATCAATCAGTCCAGCCGCTATGCCGGCAGCAACAAATCATTTGAATAAAAACCGGTGGGTTGATAAGGGTAAACACGGGTTTGCCAGAAACCAGTTAACCAGAAACCAAGTTAGCCAATAACCAATTAGAAAGATGCAGCATGTTTATCCTGATCGATAATTACGACAGTTTTACATGGAATTTGTGGCATTTTTTGTCGGATCTCGGGGCTGAGGTTGAAATCAAGCGCAACGACGCCTGCACCGTGTCCGATATTATCGCCTGCCAGCCGCAGGGTGTGATCATTTCGCCTGGCCCCGGCATACCCGAAGATGCCGGCATCACCATTGACCTGATCACCGCCTGTCATGACGCCGCGCTGCCGCTATTCGGTGTCTGTTTGGGGCATCAGGCATTGGCCGTCGCCTTTGGTGCGAAGGTAAAGCGCGTTGATCCCCCGGTTCATGGGAAATTATCGCGGGTTGTGCGGACGCACAGCAATGTTGTGACAACGGATATTTTCGCGCTCTGCCCGGAAAATTTTCCCGTCACCCGCTATCATTCGCTGGTGGTCGATGAAGCCACGCTGCCACCCGAACTGACCGTCACGGCGCGCACCGAGGCTGGTGCGATCATGGGATTGTCGCACGCCACAGCCGAACTGCATGGCGTTCAATTCCATCCCGAGTCAATTGCATCTGTTGCCGGTTATCGTATTCTGGCCAAATTTCTTCAAATCTGCGGACAGCAGAGTGTCGATACCGATCAGCTTGCCCAGCTAGAGACGCAGATTTTACGTCTGGATGAGCGGTTTCCCGGGCAGATGCACGCTTAAAAATACTGCGCCCAAAAAATGGCCCGTAAAAAAGATTGGCCCAGATACGCGTTACCGCCGCGCATCTGCCATAATCGGGTGGCTAACAGCGGCAATATCGACAAGATCCCCGGCTTTTCCGGCATAACGATAGAGACGTTTATTTTGCTCGGGATAGTCAACAACGTCACAATCCAGACGCTGTCCGACAACAATACATGTCATTGGCGATGACCCGGTATTTCGCAGATCATGCGCCTCACCATCAGCCGGATAGGCAATAAAATCGCCAGCTTCAACCTCAAACATATCCGGCCCGATCCGCGCCGTGCCATTACCCGCTATGATATAAACACATTCTTCCGCGCAGACATGTCGATGAAATTCGGAAGCAACCGACCCAACCGGCAAAGTTGTCAGGTGAAACCCGAGATGTTGCAGCCCGCCAAGGTCACCAAGCGGCTTAGTGACGCGCTTTGCGCGCGGATTTAAAAAATGCGTGTTCTCATGCCCCGACATTTTCGCAATCTGTGTTCGTGTAAGGATTTGTTTCTGACCCATCTCACTCTCCTGTTCGGCTTGTGACAGCCAGCATAATGCAATTAACCAGGGCGAAACCGACAGCGGCAAGCGCGGCAAATCTGATCACCCGGCAGACTTGCCAAGCCTTGGCCGGGTCAATATAGTCGGTGGCGCATATTTTTGCGGCCCCCAAATTGGGGATTTTAGCCACATAGGGAACTTTAGCATGTCTGACGTCATTAAAACCGCCCTAACGGCTCTGATCTCTGGCGCGCGCCCCGGCCCGGCAGCTATTCGTGATTGTTTTAATGAAATAATGGATGGCGCCGTGAGCGACGCACAGATGGGTGCGTTTTTAACCGCGCTTCAGATCCGTGGTGAACAGGTCGATGATATCGCCGCAGCAGCCACTGTTATGCGGGAAAAAGCCACCACAATCAGCGCCAGCGACACGACGATGGATATTGTTGGTACCGGCGGTGACGGCATCGGCACCTATAATATCTCAACAGCAGCGGCTTTTGTTGTTGCCGGCTGCGGCGTGCCGGTCGCCAAGCATGGCAATAAGGCGGTGTCATCACAAAGTGGCGCGGCGGATGTGCTGTCGGCACTTGGCATCAGGCTTGATTGCGATTTTGCCTGCCTTACACAAGCGCTGGACGAGGCCTGTATCGCCTTTTTAATGGCACCACGCCACCATGCGGCGATGCGTCATGTGGCACCGGTGCGGGCTGCGCTGGGGGTGCGCACCATTTTTAATATGCTCGGGCCATTAGCCAACCCGGCACTGGTCAAACGGATTATGGTTGGCGTTTATGACCGCAGCTATTGTGTGCCATTTGCGCATGTTCTTGCGCAACTTGGCACCACCCATGCTTGGGTTGTGCATGGTGCGGATGGTCTCGACGAGGTCAGCACCACCGGCCCGACCCATGTGGCCGAATTAAAAGCTGGTAAGGTGCGCGAATTCACTATCGCGCCGCAGGATATTGGGCTACCAACCGTAACCCTTGATGATTTGACTGGCGGTGATGCGGCGCATAATGCGCGTCATTTACGCGGGCTGTTAGCGGGTGATACCGGCGCGTATCGTGACATTGTTTTGTTTAATGCGGCGGCAGCGCTTGTTGCTGGCGGTCATGAAACCAATTTGTCCGATGCAGCGCAGCGCGCCGCTGCATCGATTGACGATGGCCATGCCAACGCCGCGCTGGACAAGCTGATCACCATCACCAACGGCTGATGGCTGTTGTGGAGACAATTTGATGGATAATGTTCTGGCCAAAATTATTGATGAAAAACATGCTGAGGTGCGTGCGCTTGCGGCGCGGCAAAGCTTTGCTGATCTGGATCAGGCGGCACAATCCGCATCCGCACCGCGTGGATTTGTTGCGGCGCTGCAGACCGCATCGCTGCATGGTTACGGATTGATTGCCGAGCTGAAAAAAGCCTCACCCTCAAAAGGCCTGATCCGCGCTGATTTTGACCCGGCCAGTCTAGCCAGCGCCTATCAGCAGGGCGGCGCAAGCTGCTTGTCAGTGCTGACCGACCGCAACTGGTTTCAGGGTGCGCCGGAATATCTGGTTGCGGCGCGGGCCGCTGTCAGCCTGCCGGTGTTGCGTAAAGATTTTATCATCGACCCGTTACAGATTGTCGAATCGCGCGGCCTCGGTGCCGATGCTATATTGCTGATCATGGCTGCTTTGGATGACGCAAAGGCGGCCGAACTTGAAACCTGCGCCATCGAATATGGCATGGATGTATTGATCGAATGCCATGATAACGCAGAAATTGAGCGGTCGCTAAAGCTGAAATCACCGCTGATCGGGATCAATAATCGTAACCTGAAAACCATGGACATATCGCTTGATGTTGGCGCGGCAATGCTGCCGCACCTGCCGGCAGACAGGATAGCCGTTGCCGAAAGTGGTTTGTTTCACCCGGCAGATCTGGCGCGGATGGCGGCCAGCGGCGCACGCTGTTTTTTGATTGGCGAGTCACTGATGCGCGCCGATGATGTGACGGCGGCAACCGCCGCAATTCTTGCCAACCCGGTCACCCCAGCCGCACAAATACCGGAATGATCGCCAAATAAACCGCCCAATAAACCGCCAGATAAACCACCAGTTACAGGAAAAAAATCATGGCTGAATTTACGCATTTTGATAGCGACGGCAACGCGCATATGGTTGATGTTGGCAGCAAACCGGCAACAGCCCGCTGTGCCATCGTCAAAGGCCATGTCAAAATGGCACCCGCAACGCTGCAAATGATCATCGAAGGCACCGCCAAAAAAGGTGATGTTTTGGGGGTGGCGCGGCTGGCCGGCATTATGGGGGCAAAACACACAGCGACGCTGATCCCGCTCTGCCACCCGATGGGGCTTGATCATGTCAGCATTGATATGCAGCCAGATGACAAACTGCCCGGCATCAGCATCACCGCAACATGCAGCGTCACCGGGCCAACCGGCGTCGAGATGGAAGCCATGACCGCGGTCTCTACTGCCGCTTTGACGATTTATGATATGTGTAAAGCGGTGGATCGCGGCATGGAAATTGGCGCCATACGTCTGACCCATAAATCAGGTGGTAAATCTGGTGTGTTTGATGCCGAGTAGTGACAAAAAACGCGCTTTACTGCCAGTCAGCAAGGCGCGACAACGCATTTTAGACGCGCTGGAACCGACCAGCAGCACGACCATTCCGCTCAGCCAGGCGCTGGGACGGTTTCTGGCGGATGATATTCCGGCCAGATTGACATTGCCGCCCCATGATGTCTCGGCAATGGATGGCTATGCTGTTCGGGCAGCAGATGTTGCCACATGTCCGGCAGAACTGATCCGTGTCGGCGAATCTGCGGCCGGTCATCCCTGGCCCGGGCACCTCGAATCCGGTCAGGCGGTGCGTATTTTTACCGGCGCCTATGTGCCGGATGGCGCCGATACCATTGTGATTCAGGAAAATGTCGATGCCGCGCAGGAAGCTGATAACACGCCGATCACAGTGCATCAGGGCGCCGCGAAAGGCCGCTTTATTCGGCCGGCCGGGCTGGATATTTCAGCCGGTGATATGGCGCTTGCAAAAGGCACCTGCTTGTCGGCCCGATCAATCGGGCTGGCCACTGCCGCCGGTGCCACCAGCGCGACAGTATCTGTACCGCCACGCATTGGCATCCTGTCGACAGGTGACGAGCTTGTCGCCGCCGGAAAAACCCCGGGCCCCGGCCAGATCATCAGCTCAAATGCAGCCTTTTTGACAGCATTTGTGAAAAGTTACGGGGCTGAAGCGGTTGATCTTGGTATCATTAAAGATCGACCCGGGGCGGTCTTTGATGCTGTCACCGCTGCGGAAAATCTGCAATTGGTGGTGACAACCGGCGGCGCTTCGGTTGGCAGTCATGATCATATCCCCAGTGATTTAGCCGCCGGTGCGCTGGATTTCTGGAAAATCGCCATGCGCCCGGGCAAACCGCTGATTTGGGGGAAAATCGGTGACACCCCACTATTGGGTCTTCCCGGAAATCCGGTATCTACCGCCGTCTGCGCGTTGGTTTTTCTGGCGCCAGCCATCTGCAAACTTGGCGGCGGCACCCCTCAGCATTATGTTTTTTCAGCCCCGCTGACGACCGACATGCCGGAAAATGACCAACGTCAGGATTATATCCGCGCCACCCTCACCACTAACGCAAACGGCCAGACCCAGATCCGCCCGGCACCACGTCAGGACAGCTCGATGATGGCAACGCTTGCCCATGCCAATGCCTTTATCGTGCGCCCGCCTTTTGACCCGCCAAAGGCGGCTGGTGATCACGTCGATGTCCTCCCCATGCCCCGACTGTTTTAATCTACTGTTTTAATCGGCCAATTAAAAAAATCAAAAAAACCACTTGTGCGAAAGCATGAACATATATAGAACGTTACAAGAACGAAAACGGATATATGTTGCAGGGGGTCACTATGCTCACGCAAAAGCAAAGCGAACTTTTGGCGTTTTTAACATCACATATGGCGGAACATGACGTCCCTCCCTCATTTGATGAGATGCGCGATGCCTTGGGTCTGGCATCAAAATCGGGTATTCACCGTCTGGTATCGGGCCTTGAGGAACGTGGCTATATCCGGCGGCTTGCCAATCGCGCCCGCGCCATCGAAATTCTGCGGCCGGCCACCGCCGGACAGGCCATCACCCGCGCTGTCAGCAGCGCTGTTGAACATGTCACACTGCCCCTATTAGGCCGAATTGCCGCCGGTACACCGATTGAGGCGTTGAGCGATCCGACAACACATCTTGAGGTGCCAGCCAGCATGATTGGCAGTGGCGAACATTTTGCCCTGGAAATTATCGGTGATTCAATGACCGGTGCGGGTATTTTGGAAGGCGACACTGTGTTGATCCAGCGTGCTGATACAGCGCATCATGGGGATATTGTCGTGGCACTGATCAACAAACAGGAAGCCACCCTGAAAACCCTGCTCAAAGAGCCGGGCCGTGTGGGGCTGGAAGCCGCCAATCCGAACTATGAAACCCGTTATTTCAGCACTGGCGAGGTTGAAGTGCAAGGCAAGCTAGCTGGCCTGATCCGGAATTACTAGAGACATAGTTTACCCCTTTTTTATCTCTATATAACACATAATTGTCATCCATATTTTGTGTAAAGTAATAAATTGATTTTGCGGTTCTGCATGGGTAAAGCGGGGTTGCCAGAGAGATAATTACATCTGTATTGCGATCATCACAGGCTGCCGACAGCCCGTGCCGTTTTAACACAATGGCAACCGCCTCACCCCGCCGCAATTGATGCTGGCAAAATTCATTACAGTGCTGAATTTTTTCCGGGTCAGCATGCTGGCCAAGGCGCAGCGCCGCCATATCGATCAAAAATGCGGATAGCCGCCGATAGATTGTCAGCTCGCCGCCGGCACTGGCAGCAACCAAGGTTGGGCTGCGGTTTTGTGCAAAAATCACCGCATCGGGCAACGGTTTCAGGCTGCCGATCAAGCAGGCAAGCCCAACCATCCCCCACCCCGCAAAACGCCATGGTGCGGTCCATGCGTAGCCCACAACAACGCCCAACACCAACAATAAGCGCCGCGGCGATACCGCCGGCCGGCTTCGCCAGCGCGTCATTCAGGTCTTTTGCCTGTGCGGCCCGCAACATGCC
>JADHLR010000059.1 GCA_016780525.1 Candidatus Puniceispirillum sp. | reverse complement strand
TCAGGCCGCATTGATGCGTCATTCATGCGTCACACAGGGGGGGGCTGGCGGGTATTTATTTTGCGCGACCAGATATGCTTGAGAAAAAGCACCGCCATACCCATATGAGATAGAGCGCTGTTAAAGGTCTATCACAGAAAAGTGAAGCTGATTATAACCGTGTGGTCTGGCGTTGATGCGCCATTGTGATAAAGGATGTTTGCGCCATGCCGGATTCGTGCCCGATTTGGGATCTGAACGATCTGTATTCAGGTTTTAGCGATGTCAAGCTCGCCTCTGATGTTGCGTCTTGCCGGAAAACCGCCCTGTCATTACATGATGCCTGGCAAGGCCGGCTGGCAACAGCATCGGCTGAAGAGCTGACCTCGGTCATCAGCCAATATGAAGCGTTGCTGGAACAGCTTGGCCGCGTGCAAAGCCATGCGCAATTGATGTTCGCCGCGAATACCGCAGAACCGGAAATTGCAAGGCACCACCAATCGATGCGTGAAGTTGGTGCCGAAATTCACGCCAAAATTTTGTTTGTTGAACTCGAAATTGCCAGATTTGACGAACCGCATATGGCGGCTTTGCTGGAGACCCCGGCGTTGGCGCATTTTGCGCCATGGCTGCGTCGTGTCCGTGCGATGGCACCATATCAGCTGGCACCAGAGATAGAACAGATGATCGCCGAGCGGGCACCCACCGGCAGCGCCGCCTGGGTTCGGCTGTTTGATGAAACAACAACGTCAATGCGGTTCGCCTTTCAAGGACGCGATGTCACCGAAGCGGAAATTCTGGATGCGCTGTCACACCCGGATGCGGCGATGCGCGCCGAGGCCGGCCAGTCACTCTCAACAACCTTGCAATCGCATGAACGGCTGTTGTCACTCACCCTCAATACGATTGCCAAGGATAAACAGATCGAGGATGGTTGGCGGGGGTTCAAACGGCCGGTGGCGTCGCGGAATCTGGCGAATGATGTTGATGATGAGGTGGTTGACGCCTTGGTTGATGCGGTGAATGCCCGCAATGCCGATCTGACGCATCGCTATTACCAGTTGAAAGCTGGGTGGATGGGCGTCAAACAGCTCAATTGGTGGGATCGCAATGCGCCTTTGCCGGGTGATGATGACCGGCAATTTAGCTGGGATGAAGCCCGCAATATCGTGCTTGATGCCTTTGCCGGCTTTGATCCGAGAATGGCCGAGATTGCCGACCCGTTCTTTCGCAATAACTGGATTGATGCGGCACCGCGGGCTGGCAAAAGTTCCGGGGCGTTTTCACACCCTGTTGTGCCATCGTTGCATCCCTATATTTTGATGAATTTTGCCGGTAAATCGCGTGATGTGATGACACTGGCGCATGAAATGGGGCATGGCATTCACCAGTCACTGGCCGCGCATAAAGGCTATTTGATGTCGGACACACCGCTGACATTGGCGGAAACAGCATCGGTGTTTGCCGAAATGCTGACCTTTCGGCATTTGCTGGACAGTCAGGACGATGCTGCCAGCCGCCGGTTCTTACTCGCCGGAAAAGTCGAAGATATGCTGAATACTGTGGTGCGACAGGTGGCGTTTCATAATTTTGAGACACAGTTTCACCATCGCCGGATATCCGGCGAATTAACCGCAGATGAAATTGCCGAAATCTGGATGGACACCCAGCGGGCGGCGCTGGGGCCAGCGATTAAAATTGGTGATGATTACCGGCCGATCTGGAGCTATGTGCCGCATTTTGTGCATACACCATTTTATGTGTATGCCTATGCTTTTGGCGATTGTCTGGTGAATGCCTTATGGCAGCAATATCAGGCCTGCCTGCAGCAAGGTAACGCCGCAGGCTTTATTCAACAATATACAGATTTGCTGATGGCTGGTGGCACCGAACGTTATGACGTGGCGCTGCAACGATTTGACCTTGACGCCAGACAGGCTGCCTTTTGGTCATTAGGGCTTGATATGATTAGTGACATGATTGATGAGTTAGAAAGTCTGACATAATGGCATCTGAACAAGATAATGGCCGGATGGACGGTCGCGCTTTTGGTGGCCGTCTGCGGCGCTATGCACGGGTCACAACGACAATGGGGGGGCTGGCCGCGCGTGTTGCCGGGGAACGCTATCTTGGCTGGGATATCGACCGCAGCAAACATGCGGCTGAATTGCGGCAGGCACTTGGTGGTCTGAAAGGGCCGATCATGAAAGTGGCGCAAATCCTGTCAACCATACCCGATGCCTTGCCAGCCGAATATGCAGACGAGCTTGCCGGCCTGCAAGCTGATGCGCCGGCGATGGGGTGGCTGTTTACCAAGCGCCGCATGGCCAGTGAACTTGGGGCTGACTGGCAGCAGAAATTCAGCCAGTTTGATCGCGAGGCTGTTTCGGCAGCGTCGCTTGGACAGGTGCATCAGGCGGTCGGACAGGACGGTCAGAAACTGGCTGTCAAACTCCAATATCCGGACATGCAATCGGCGATTGAGGCTGATCTACGGCAGCTTAAATTGTTGTTTCAGCTGTATGAGCGCTATGATTCGGCGATTTCAACATCGGACATTTATGATGAATTGTCGGAACGGCTCTATGAGGAACTGGATTACCGCCGCGAAGCACAGAATATGCATCTCTATCGCCATATGCTGGCGCAGGAAACTTGCGTCACAGTGCCAGAACATCAGCCCGATTTATCGACCGGCCGCCTATTAACAATGAATTGGCTGGACGGCACCCGGCTGATGCCATTTCTTGAAACCAACCCGGATCAGGCGACCCGCAACCAGATTGCCAAACATATGTTCAGGGTTTGGTATGTACCGTTCTATTATTATGGTGTGATCCACGGCGATCCACATTTGGGAAATTATTCGATTGCCGATGACAACCGCATCAATTTGATGGATTTCGGGTCAATCCGGCTGTTTCGTCCGGAATTTGTTGCCGGGGTGATTGAGCTTTATAAAGCGCTTCGCGATGATGATAAGGCGCAGGCTGTCGACGCCTATGAACGCTGGGGATTCGTTGGTCTCGATAATGAGGCGATTGATGTTCTCAATATGTGGGCCGGTTTCATCTATGCCCCACTGCTGGAAGACCGCGTGCGGCCCATCCAGCAAATGCGCAATGGCAAGGCCGGGCGTGATCTTGCTGGCAAAGTGCATCAGGAACTCAAACGTATCGGCGGCATCCGCCCACCGCGTGAATTTGTGTTGATGGATCGCGCCGCAGTTGGACTGGGTTCGGTCTTTATGCATCTGGGCGCAGAGGTCAATTGGCATGAATTATTTCATGATCTGATCGATGATTTTTCCATCGAAAAGCTGGCTGAACGGCAGCGAGCCGCGGCAGAAACAACAGGTTTGCCGGCAAGCCTGATCACCCCGGCGGCATAGGTTTTAGGGGCTGTAACGCAAACGGCGCGGTGATCATCACCGCGCCGTTTTTTACTGTCTGAAATATGTTTCGGCCTGCGCCCTAGCTGATATTGGCCAGCAGCTGGTCAATCGATGCTTTCGCATCTCCATAGAACATGCGGGTGTTGTCTTTATAAAATAGCGGGTTTTCGATACCCGAATATCCGGTGCCCTGACCGCGCTTTGATACAAACACCTGTTTGGCTTTCCAGCATTCGAGCACCGGCATGCCGGCAATCGGGCTGTTCGGATCATCCTGTGCTGCCGGATTTACGATATCATTCGATCCGATGACGATAGCGACATCAGTCTCGGGGAAATCATCATTGATTTCGTCCATCTCTAAAACAATATCATAAGGCACCTTGGCCTCGGCCAGAAGCACATTCATATGTCCGGGTAACCGTCCGGCAACCGGGTGGATGGCAAACCGGACGTTTTTGCCCTGTGCGCGCAAACGCCGGGTCAGTTCGGCAACACTTTGCTGGGCTTGCGCCACCGCCATGCCATAGCCCGGAATGATGATGATATTGTCAGCCTCATCCAACGCCGTTGCCACACCATCTGCATCGATCGCAATCTGTTCGCCCTCGACTTCCATCTGTGGGCCGGCAGCGCCACCAAAACCACCAAGAATGACGCTGACAAAAGACCGGTTCATCGCCTTGCACATGATATATGACAAAATCGCACCCGAGGATCCGACCAAAGCGCCGACAACGATCAAAAGGTCATTGCCGAGGCTAAATCCGATGGCCGCAGCGGCCCAACCCGAATAGGAGTTCAACATCGATACCACGACCGGCATATCGGCGCCGCCAATGCCCATAATCAGATGGCAGCCAATAAACAGTGCCATCGCGGTGAGAACAAGCATCGGTGCCAGTTCGCCGGTTTGCAGATACCACACCAGACAGGCCACCGACACAATCGCCGCGACCGCATTCAGCAGATGCCCACCGGGAAGCTTAGTTGCCGCGGATGTGACTTTCCCGGCCAGCTTGCCATACGCAATGACAGAACCGGTAAAGGTAACGGCACCAATCCAAATGCCAAGCGTCGCTTCAACCCGAAGAATATTGATTTCCACCTGCGATTTCTTCGCCAACAATGCGGCAAAACCCTCAAGTGATTTTTTGCTGGCTTCATCCATTGCCAACACATTGACGAGTTCAAAATGCGCGTTAAACCCGACAAAAACCGCGGCCAGCCCAACAAGGGCATGCATGCCGGCGACAAGCTCTGGCATTTGCGTCATTTCAACTTTTGAGGCCAGTATATAGCCAATCAGGCCGCCAGCCAGAATCAATCCAAGCGATAGCCACCACATGCCATGGCCCGGCCCGACGAGCGTCGCGACAATGGCGAAACCCATACCGAAAATGCCATACCAAACGGCGCGTTTTGCACTTTCCTGACCGGATAAACCGCCAAGTGACAGAATGAAAAGAACGGCTGCGGCAATATAAACTGCTGTTGTTAAACCCAATTCCATAGCCCTGTTCTCCCTAGGATTTCTGGAACATGGCAAGCATGCGCCTTGTGACTAAAAAACCACCAAAGATATTGATCCCGGCGAAAAATACGGAAATTGCGGCAAGCACCAACACCAGATCATTGCTCGATCCAATCTGCAGCACCGCACCCAGAATGATGATCGACGAAATGGCATTGGTCACAGCCATTAACGGCGTGTGTAATGAATGGCTGACATTCCAGATCACCTGAAAGCCAACGAAAACAGACAATACAAAGACGATGAAATGCTGCATAAAGCTTGCCGGTGCGAAGGTCCCGGCGAGCAGCAAAAGGGCTGTGCCGGCGGCCAGTAAAGTCACCTGATTTTTTGTCTGTTTCTTGAAAGCAGCGGTTTCTTCAGCCCGCAATTCTTCAGGCGTCTTTTCCGGCACGGTCTCTTTTGGTTTGGCAGCGATCGCCTGTATTTTTGGCGGCGGCGGCGGGTAAGTGACCGATCCCGCATGGGCAATGGTGGCGCCGCGAATGACATCATCTTCCATATTCTGGATGATTTTGCCGTCTTTTTCTGGCGTTAGGTCAGTCAGCATATGGCGAATGTTGGTCGCATACAGGCTCGATGCCTGTGCCGCCATACGGCTCGGAAAATCTGTATATCCAACGATGGTGACACCGTTTTTACTGACAATTTTCTCATTTGGCACGGTGAGGTCGCAATTGCCGCCGCGCTCAGCCGCCAGATCAATCACCACCGAGCCGGGCTTCATCGCGGCGACCATATCGGCCAGCCACAGTTTTGGCGCGTCACGCCCCGGGATCAGTGCGGTGGTGATAACGATATCAATTTCAGGTGCCAGCTCATTGAATTTTTCCAGCTGTTTCTGGCGGAATTCCGGACTTGATGGCGCGGCATAGCCGCCTGTTTCGGCGCCGTCTGTCTGGGCCTCTTCAAAATCCAGAAAGACAAATTCAGCGCCCATCGATTCAATCTGCTCGGCGACTTCCGGCCGCACATCAAATGCATAGGTGATGGCGCCCAACGAAGTGGCGGTTCCGATTGCCGCCAGACCGGCGACACCTGCACCCACAACCAGCACCCGTGCTGGCGGCACCTTGCCGGCAGCCGTGATTTGACCGGTAAAGAATCGGCCAAAATTGTTACCAGCTTCGATCACAGCCCGATAACCGGCAATATTTGCCATCGAGCTGAGCGCGTCCATTTTCTGTGCGCGGCTGATTCGCGGCACCATGTCCATCGCTATGACGTTGGTACCGTTTTTCGCCAGCGCTTCCATTTGCTTGGTATTTTGTGCCGGGTAAAAAAACGAGATCAAAGTTTGATCTTTGCGCAGATGTTTGGTCTCGGCGGCTGTCGGGGGGATCACTTTGATGACAATATCGGCGGCTTTAAATAAAGCGGCCGCGTTTTTGGCGATTTTAACCCCGGCTTTGTCATAGGCGGCATCGTTAAAGCCAGCCGCGATACCCGCGCCCGCTTCCACCATGCAATCATAGCCAAGTTTTTGCAGCTGCAGCGCACTGTCTGGTGTTAACGCAACCCGCTTTTCATCGGCGGCGGTTTCCTTTGGACATCCAATCAACATAATACAACTTCCATCGTCTTTCACTAAACCGTATCGCGCAGTTGCTGATCATTGATCCGCCTGGCTTGCTGGCTTAACCCAGTATGCCGTGGCTTATAGCCATGGTTTTGGGTGGTAAAAATGGAAAAGCCGCCCGGGTGGCGGCTTTCACATATCAGGTGCTTTGCGAGATCACCTCTAATAGCCTTCGCGCTCTAAACGTTTGCGCATGAGCTTGCGAACTCGTCGCGTTGACTCAGCGGCTTCGCGGGCGCGGCGTTCTGATGGCTTTTCATAAGATCGCCGGTTTTTCATTTCCCGAAACACACCTTCGCGCTGCATTTTCTTTTTCAGAACACGCAGGGCCTGGTCTACATTATTGTCTCTAACGGTGACGTACACGTCTTTCACATCCTTTCAACAGATTGCTATTAATTCCGTTTTGAGTGAGCGCTGCTTTTATCATAACAAAAACGGAAGTGCAAACACTAAACCGGCAACAACTTGGCATTGTGCCAGATCACGCCTATATTAAATCGGTCGCGCCAAAATCGCATGCATTGTGCCATTAGCAGGATTTAACAAAGGATAAATTGATGACAGCGTCTCATCACACTCATCATACTCATCACACGGCCGACCCGGCAGCGGTCGCGGTTTTGAATGCCACCTTGATGCATGTGCCTTTTGATGGCTGGAGTGACGCCGCATTAGCAGCTGGTGCGGCTGATGCCGGTGTTTCATATGACCGTGTCGCGGCGCTGTTTCCAAAAGGTGCCATTGATGCGATTGCGCTGCATTCACGACTGGCTGATGCTGAAATGGTGGCGGCGTTTGAGGCGCTGCCTGAAGCTCCTCAAAAGACCCATCTGGCGATTCGGGCACTGGTGCTGTTACGGCTGGAACTGGCGCAAGCCAATAAAGATGCTGTGCGGCGGGCATTGTCATGTCTGGCCTTGCCAGCGCATGCAAAATTATCAGCAGAATTGCTTTATGCGACAGTGGATACGATGTGGCGTGCGGCGGGGCAGCAAGATACCGGATTCAGCTTTTATACACGGCGTGCGACTCTGGCCGCTGTATACAGCTCGACCATGCTGGCCTGGCTTGCGGATAACAGCGGGGCGATGGATAAGACCGTGGAATTTCTCGATCGCCGGCTTGCTAATGTGGCATCGATTCCCAAAGCAACAGCACCGTTGCGCGGAATGCAGGCTGTTGGTGAGCGGTTTGCCAGCGCCATGCTGAAAAATCTTGGCAGACGCCACGCCCGCTAATTTTCCCCATCTGATCACGCTCCATCACCGCGGTCATCGCGGCATTGGAATTTGCTGCGTTCCCCGCTATAAGGCTAAAAGCGTCGGTCAAACGCTGCAAATGACAGGAGCTATCTATGCCGATTAGGGTGCCAAATAATCTGCCAGCGCTGGAAACCCTGAATGCCGAGCAGGTCGATGTGATGCCACAGGAAACGGCAGCGCGTCAGGATATCCGCCCGTTGCGGCTGCTTCTGCTTAATCTGATGCCAAAAAAGCGCGATACTGAAATCCAGTTTGCGCGGCTTTTTGGCAATACGCCGTTGCAGGTTGAAATGATCCTGATGACAACTGCAAGCTATACGCCGCGCAATACCGAAGCTGGGTATCTGCGCCGGTTCTATCGCCAGCTCGACGATGTGCGCGATGATTATTTTGACGCTTTGATTGTCACCGGCGCGCCCATTGAAACCTTGCCATTTGACGAGGTTGCCTATTGGCAAGAACTCACCGAAATTATGGACTGGTCGCGCAGCCATTGTTTCCGGCGGCTTGGCATTTGCTGGGGCGCACAGGCGCTGCTATGGCATTTTTTCAAAGTGCCGAAACATCAGCTCGAGGCCAAATTATTCGGCGTATATGACCATCGCCTGGCACCGGTTTCAGGGCGCTTGATGCATGGCTTTACTGACCGGTTTCCAATGCCGATTTCGCGCTATACGATGAACCGCACGGATGACATTAAGGCGGCAGGTCTCGATGTTCTTGCCGACGGTGTTGATTGTGGTGCCGGTATGGTGCGCGACCCCAAAAGTGGCGATTTATTTGTTTTCAATCATCTCGAATATGATGCGACGACTCTGGCCGATGAATATCATCGGGATGTTGCCGCAGGTCTGGCGACCGTTATGCCGGAAAATTATTTTCCGGATGATGATCCCGGGCAGGCGCCGATCAATAACTGGCGGCCTTTTGCGTTTTTGTTGATCAGCAACTGGATCAATGATTTGTATCAGACAACCCCGTTCGATCTGACCAAAATCGACCCACAAATCAGATAAAGTTTTGGTGCGTCAGCCGCTGATCTGCCTGTTGGTATGCCCCATTTTACGCCCGGTTTTGGCGGTATCTTTGCCATAGAGGTGAAGATGCAGTGCCGCTTCGGCTGCCAGTTGGTCAAGCCGCTGCATATCTTCACCCAGCAAATTATCCATTTGCCACTGGCCATAGCTGTGGGTGCTGCCGAGAGGCATGCCGGCCAGACAACGTGCCAGTTGGGTGAATTGGCTGGTGGCGCATCCCTCAATTGTCCAGTGAAATGAATTATGCGGACGTGGGGCTATTTCGTTGAACAGCAAAGCTCCGTCCTTGGTGATAAAGGTTTCCAAAGCCAGCAACCCGACCAGCCCCATCTCTTCAGCCAGCGTCTGCACAGCTTTTTGCCCGGATGCGAGCAGATGTTTGCCAATCTGCGCCGGTGCCACAGACCGTGCTAAAATACCATTTTTGTGTGTATTCAGACTGGCCGGAA
>JADHLR010000058.1 GCA_016780525.1 Candidatus Puniceispirillum sp. | reverse complement strand
CCGCGTTTATTAAGCAAACGCCGCGCCAAACCTTGATGTTTTCGACATTCGGACATCTTGTAACAGCTTTGTTTGACACTTGATAGTTGAATCAGCCAGCAAATTGCAATTTGTTCCCACTGATCGGGTTGTTTTCATCTGGCATGCTATGTGCAATGCAGCGACGCGCCATAAGAATCCTGTTTGCGCATGCTGCGAAAATAGGATGCAACCGGCGAGATGAAAAAGCGGTAACAGCAATTAATATGCTGATTCAAATAAGAATTGCCGTCATTTGTTCATCAGTAATGATTGACTTGGGGTGGCAATTACGCCATTTTCGCCGAATCTGAGATGCCTGTACGGCAAAGCGAGGCCTGCGGTTTAATGACCAACATACGCATAAACAAAATTTATTCCTGGGTTAAACCAATCGCCATATTTGCCGCAACATGGGTTGTGGCCGGCCCCGCACTGGCGCTCGATTCGCTGGTCAGTGAAGCCGGCGTCAAGCCGATGCCGGTGGCCTTTGCGCCGATGCAGCCGGTGTTTCAAACAGCACCAGCCTTGCCAAAATCGCGTCCCGACCCGGCTCTGGCCTATGATATTCAGCCTGTCGACATTGCCATGCCCCACAGCAAGCCCGCATTAAAAGATGTGCTGCCGACCTCAACCGCAACATTGGCGGAAATGATCAAGGCGCAGACTGGGCTCGAGATATCCGCCGAAGCAGATTATAAGCTGCGCGCCGGCGAGGGCGTCGGGTCGATTTTACGGCGGGCCGGTTACAGCGCCGCCGATACCGCAGCCGCGATCGAAGCGGCACAGACAAAGGCCAGCCTGCGCCGGCTACAAATTGGTATGAAATTTACCATTGCCGAGCATGGTTTTCGGTTTTCGGTGAAACCGGGGATCGATATTTATATTGTCAGGAACCCGGAATTTGGCTGGCTCGCCATCAATGCGCTGCGCCCGGTCGAGACGTATGTTGCCTTTATTCAGGGCGTGATCGACGATTCGATCTATCGCGCGGCCAAACAGGCTGGCGTGAACGAAGCCGCCTTTCATGAATATGTGCGGGTGATGGGCTTTTCTGTTGATTTCCAGCGCGAGGTCAGACGCGGCGACCAATTTGAAATGATGTATGATACCCAGCGCGATTCGCTGTCTGGCGACATTATCGGCATCAAGCTGCAATATGCCGGACTTTCGCTTTCGGGTGACCAGCTTGGTTTTTACCGTTTTGATGGCGCTGAAAACGCCATTGGATGGTACGATGAAAACGGCAATTCAGCCGCGCGCACCTTAATCAGAACACCCATTTCCGGCGCCAGATTGTCGTCCAACTTTGGGTCACGCAAACATCCGGTCAGTGGCTATAACGCGATGCATAAGGGTGTCGATTTCGCCGCACCGCGAGGCACCCCAATCATTGCCGCCGGCGCTGGCGTTGTGCGGCAAGCCGGATGGAAGGGCAGTTTTGGTCGTTACATCCGGATCAAGCATAATTCCACCTATGATACAGCCTATGCGCATTTGAGCCGCATTGCCCCGCATATTGCGGCTGGCAGCCGCGTCAAGCAGGGTGAAATCATCGGCTATGTCGGCTCGACAGGCCGCTCAACCGGGCCGCATCTTCATTATGAAATTCTGGTCAATAACCGTCAGGTCAACCCGATGACAGTGCGCTTGCCAACTGGCAAGCAAATCGACCCGGTGCATCTGGATGATTTCAAAAAACAGGTGCAAATGGTCGAAGCCGAAGTTCTGGCGCGCGGCACCCAGCGATTCGCCACCGCCCTGCCAACCCCGTCCACGCCCTAACCCCATGCATATTCACGCACTCTGGCAGTTTCCGATGAAAGGCGTTGGAGGCAGCACAGTGCATCAAACGCATCTGGCGGTTGATCAGCCGATTGCTGGTGACCGTCGTTATGCACTGTCAGCCGGCAGTGCCAAGGCGGCGCATGCCGGCGATAACCAATGGCTGCAAAAGGCACATTTCCTGCAATTGATGACGACCGAGTCACTCGCCGCGCTCTGTTGCCGCCAAGATGGTGACACAGTGATCATCGAACAGGCCGGCAGGCCGGTGTTTGACGGCAATCTTACCGAACCTGATACACGCGCCAGATGCCAGTCGACCATTGCCGGGTTGCTGCAACTGCCAGACCCGTCAGCATTGCGTATCCATGTGATTGACAATGGTGCCTATACCGACCAGTCAGCGCCGCTGATCAGCATTGGCGGCAGTGCATCGCTGGCGGCTTTCGCAGCGGCGACCAACACCACGCCAGACGCGCGCCGGTTTCGGCTGAATATTATGCTGGCGACCGACACCGCCTTTATCGAAAATCAGTGGTGTGGCGCGAAGCTGCATATTGGCGATGCGGTGATTGAAATAATCGACCATGTCGGGCGCTGTGCGGCGATCAATGTTGACCCGGCAACAGCGACACGCGAAACCGATTATCTAGCCATTATGCGGCACAGTTTTGGTCACAGCCATCTTGGTGTTTTTGGCCGGGTGATCAAAAAAGGCGAGATTTGCACCGGCGACAGCGTTTCGGTGATCCAGCCAGACTGACCAGCAGTCACGGCCAGCAATTACTGCCAGCAATCACAGCAACGCTAAAACCGGTCTTAAGACGCGGCGGCTTTGTCCTGAACCGCCTCGGCAAGTTGCGCCGGCGACAGTGTTTCAACCGCAGACGCTGCTGGTTTCGCTGTATCATCGCCCGCGTCGTTACCCGTATCATCAGAGCTGGCAGCAGATTTACCATTTGACCGACCACGACCACGACCGCGGGCAGGTTTTGCATCAGCCTTGGCATCGGCGGTATCATCGGTATCAGCGGCATCATCGGTGTCGGACGATGTCTCATCAGACGCCGCCCCGGATGTTGCCTGATCGAATGCCTGATCGCTTGCCGCAACGGCGGCGGCGGCCTGATCCTGCTGGCGTTTGGTTTCAGCAAAACCAACCGCCGCCTGATGCAGCCGGAAATAATGATCGGCAAATTGGGTATAAGCTTCGGCGGAAATGCGCTCACCAGCCGATGCCGCATCATGCGCAAGCCCCATATATTTCTCATGAAGCTGTTGCGCATTTCCGCGCAATTTCACATCCGGCCCATTCGATTCATAGGATGTATTCCGGTTCGGCACATGATTATGGTGATTATTATTACCGTTACCGCGACGACCGCGACCACGACCGCGCTTAGCGTTTTGAGGCTGTCTCATAAGGTTTGGTACCACATGGTTGGTTGAACGATTGCGTTACAAAAAATAGCGTGTCGCTTCCCGGTATTTACAAACATAATGACGGTGTCTTCACCGCCCTGCATGCGTTCGTCTGTCTTTCGGAAAAACCATCGGCGTATCGGTGAATCGCGTCACTGCGCCGACGAACAGCGCAACAATCCCACCTGCACCGGACAATTTCAAGTAAAATATACACCCGATTCACAATTCTTTTTGAAACTGTAAACATCTCTCATGCCCGGACAGATCGGCAAAGGATCCAAGCAGCCTTAATCCGCTGGCACGACCAAGCATACCCACCGATTTTCCTTGTCCAGCACCAATTTCAACAAATCCCATCCCCCCATCTGACAGTGCTGTTGCGATCTGCGGGCACAAGACGCGCCAGCATGCCAGCCCATCGGCGCCGCCATCTAAGGCGGCTAATGGGTCGAAATGTCGCACATCCGCATCCAGCATTTCAATATCGGCTGATGGAATATAGGGCGGGTTTGACAGGATCAGATCAAATTGGCCATGCGCCGTCAGATCTGTGGCAAAATCCTGTTGATAAAACATCGTGCGGGCCGCCAGACCATGCTGGCTGGCATTCATCGCCGCCATCTCCAGCGCCTCGGCGCTGATATCGATGCCGACGCCTGATGCCTGTGGCAATTCGGCCAGACAGGTCAGCAACAAACAGCCACTGCCGGTGCCAAGATCAAGAATCCGCGCCGCCGGCGCCTGATCACGCGCCCAGCCAAGCGCTGCCGCGATGACGGTTTCCGAATCCGGGCGCGGGTCAAGTGTCGCTGGCGAAAGCCTGAACTGCATCGACCAAAATTCGCGCCAGCCCCGCATCCGGCTGATTGGTTCACCGGTCTGTCGGCGCTGTCGCAACGCCTCTAATGCACGGCTTTGCTCGGGCTGCCAGCGGGCAATCATCTCATGCGGCAGAACCGCATCATCGCGCCCCAGCACAATCCCCAACATACAGCGCGCATCACTGATGGCGCTGGCAATGCCTGCCTGCTGCAAGGCTGCCGATAACGGCTGCAGAATATGGCGCGCCTCGAGCTGTTCATAGATGCTGTCCGGATCAAGCTGCATTATCGGTGATCACTCGCTTACTTGTCCTGCTGATACAGGCCGTCAGATACCTTCGGCGAGGCGCTGTGCCTGATCTTCCGAAACCAGCGCATCAATCACTTCGTCAAGCGACTCACCAGCCATCACCCGGTCGAGTTTATACAGGGTAAAATTGATCCGGTGGTCGGTCACACGGCCTTGCGGAAAATTATAGGTGCGAATGCGCTCTGACCGGTCGCCCGATCCGACCTGGCCTTTTCGTGCCGCGGCGCGTTCTGATTCAACCCGCGCCCGTTCGGCGTCATACAGCCGCGCACGCAGAATCTTCATCGCTTTGGCGCGGTTTTTATGTTGCGATTTTTCGTCCTGCTGGCTGACCACAATACCGGTCGGCACATGCGTGATTCGGACTGCCGAGTCAGTTGTATTGACCGATTGCCCCCCCGGGCCGGACGCTCTGAACACATCGATCCGCAGGTCGCTTTCATCAATTTCGATATCCACATCCTCGGCTTCGGGAAGCACCGCTACGGTCGCCGCCGATGTATGAATCCGCCCGCCAGCTTCGGTTTCCGGAACGCGCTGTACACGATGCACACCCGATTCAAATTTCAGCCGCGCAAACACATCGGTGCCGGAAATGGTGGCGGTGGCTTCCTTATATCCGCCAATGCCGGTCTCAGACACCTCCATCACCTCAAACCGCCAGCCATTTTTCGCTGCGAAACGCTGATACATGCCGAATAGATTAGCCCCAAACAATGCGGCCTCATCACCACCAGTACCGGCCCGCACCTCAAGAATAGCGTTACGTGAATCATCCTTGTCTTTGGGCAGCAACAATAGCTGCAGCTGTTCCTTTTCAGCGGGTATTTTATCCTTTAACAGCGTGACTTCGGCCTCGGCCATGGCCTGTATTTCAACATCACCAGCTGCTTCAGCCACCATTGTCAGCGCATCTTCTAATTCACCTTCCAATTGACGTACCAATTCGATTTGATCGCAAACCGGCCGCAATTCAGATAATTCACGCGAAAAATCGGCAAGTTGCTTATTCGACAACTCTGCAGATCGCGACAGCTGCGCTTCGACTTCCTGTCGACGTTGCAGCATTTTGTCCATTGATGAGTCGATGCTCATGCGGGGACTCCCTATAGGTTAAATGAAACGGAATGGGGTAATGAGATACGCGCGCTATGGTGCCAATAATGCCGCGGCCACCACATCAGCAAGATCATCCATCATAACCTCGCTTTGCGTCCCATCGGCAAGATTGCGCAATTGCACATTGTTTTTGACCAGCTCGTCACCGCCCAGAATAATGGCCAGTTTGATTTCGGCACGGGCGGCTTTTTTCAGCTTTTTACCAATCGAACCCGTTGTTGGAAAATCAATATCTATGCCCGCGTCACGCAGCATTTCAGCCAGCCGAAACGCCGCAATATCGGCATCTGCATCCGTTGATAACACCGCCACTTTCGGCGCTGTCGGCGCCGTCGGCGTTTTCGCGCCGGCCAGCATCGCCAGCCGTTCAATACCGGCGGCCCATCCAACACCAGCCACCGCCGGCCCACCCAGCATTTCGGCCAGCCCGTCGTAACGGCCACCACCCAGCACCGTGCCTTGCGTGCCAAGCGCATCGGTCACAAATTCAAAAGCGGTATGACAGTAATAATCAAGGCCCCGCACCAGCAAAGGGTCAAACATCCAGGCCACACCGGCGGTATCAAGCGCTGTGGTAAGGGCGCTAAAATGCGCTTTTGATTCGGCATTCAGATAGTCCTGAAGCTGGGGTGCGGATTGCAGAATGTCGCGATCACCCGGATCTTTTGAATCCAGAATACGCAGCGGATTCATCGCCAGACGCCGTTTGCTGTCATCTGACAAACGGCTCTCATCCGCCTGCAAAAACGCCACCAACGCCGCCCGATAGGCGGCCCGGCTAGCGGCATCACCAAGCGAGTTTAAATGCAGCACACATTGGTCTAACACCCCGAGCTCTGCTAACAGCCGCGCACCGGCGCTGATCACTTCGGCGTCTGCCAGCGCGTCTGTCGGGCCAAGATATTCAATGCCGATTTGATGAAACTGCCGCATCCGGCCTTTTTGCGGGCGTTCATAGCGAAACATCGGGCCGGCGTAGAAATATTTCAGCGGCAGGCTTTGCGTCAATCCGCCAGAAATCATCGCCCGCACCACACCAGCGGTGTTCTCCGGACGTAACGTCAGCATCTCGCCGCCGCGATCAGCAAAACTGTAATTTTCTTTGGTGACAATATCGCTGCTTTCGCCAAGCGGACGGGAAAATACCTCAGAAAATTCAAAAATCGGCGTGGCCATTTCCTGAAAGCCATAACGCGCTGTTGTGCGGCGGGCTGTATCAATCACCAGACGGTGCTGCGCCATTACATCAGGCAGAAGATCGGCAGTGCCCCGAACAGGCTGTAGTTTGGACATAATTTACGACGCCTTTTCACAAACATCGGCGGCGGCTTCGGCCGCCTTTATTTCGGCCACCCGTGTTTCGACAAGCCCGACAACATGTTCAACAATATCACCATTCGACAAACGATGATTGGCCATGCCTGACAGGTAAATCTGATGGGTGCCTTTGCCGCCACCGGTCAAACCAATATCAGTCTCGCGTGCTTCGCCCGGGCCATTCACAACACAGCCAATGATCGAAACGGTGATCGGCACATCAATATGTTCGAGGCGATCTTCAATAATCTGCACAGTTTTGATCACATCAAATTGCTGGCGCGCACAGGACGGACAGGAAATCACCGTCACCCCGCGGCGGCGCAAACCAAGCGATTTTAGCATTTCATAGCCAGCTTTGACTTCTTCGACCGGATCTGCAGACAGCGATACCCGAATGGTATCACCAATCCCGGCCCAGAGCAGATTGCCAAGCCCAATGGCAGATTTAATCGTACCCGAGCGCAAGCCGCCAGCTTCGGTGATGCCAATATGAAGCGGACAGTCAATGACATCGGCCAACTGCTGATAGGCAGCGACCGCCAGAAATATGTCAGACGCCTTTACCGAGATTTTAAATTCATGAAAATCATTATCCTGCAACACCCGCGCATGTTCGAGGGCTGATTCAACAAGCGCTTCGGGGCAGGGCTCGGCATATTTTTCCAGAAGATGTTTTTCCAGCGACCCGGCATTGACCCCAATACGCATTGAACATCCATGATCACGCGCCGCCTGCACCACCTCACGCACGCGCGATGCATTGCCAATATTGCCGGGGTTAATACGCAAACAGGCAGCACCAGCCGCGGCAGCTTCGATCGCCCGCCGGTAATGAAAATGAATATCGGCAACGATTGGCACCGGGCTATTGGCACAAATGGTTTTCAGCGCCTTGGTGCTGTCCTCATCCGGGCATGACACCCGCACAATATCAGCCCCGGCATCGGCCGCCGCGTTGATTTGCGCCAGGGTTGCCGGCACATCACTTGTCAGGCTGTTGGTCATGGTTTGCACAGAAATCGGCGCATCGCCCCCGACCGGCACTGAACCGACCATAATCTGGCGGCAATGGCGTCGCTCAATTGTCCGATAAGACCGATAGGCGTTTGACAAAATACCACCTCAATTTCGTGCTCACAGATGCGCCGATATTCCCGGCAGCCCATCCGCGTCAGCTGATGGGCGCGCCCATATCGTCAGGTCACCGCCTGATATACCCTGTTCGCTGCACAAGCGCCACCCAGTATGACAATTTTTCGGGATAAAAGCCAGTTGGCGGTGAACGCCTGTCGCACCCGCAGAGGCACCAGACATCGCTGGCATCGGCGGTCAAAATGATCAGCTCGGGATGTTGCGGCTAGAAACGGTCGCGCAGCCGGTTTTTGGCAAGCGGCAGATCGCGCACAATCTCACCAACAGATCCAATCGTAATGATCTCATTTTCACCGGACAGGATTTCAATACCGCCAGCGTTACCGGTGCTCAGATACAGGCCACTGCTGTCATCAACAATATAGATGTCGCCAGCTCTCATCAATTTTTTCAGAACCGTCGTGCCATCGCCGCGCACAACTTCAACCCAGCTCGAGGCGATTGCACGAATGGTTATTTCCTGCGCCGGCTCGCGCATGGTCGCCACCGCCGCGCCGCGTCCCGCCGTCAGCGTGTCATCACTCATAACACTCCGGTCAGACGTAACGCTGCCAGAATTCGCGCTGCCAGAATTCGCGCTGCCAGAAATTGCGCCGTCAGAAATCACGCTGGCAGATGTGCCACGGCTGGCCATTTCGGTGGTTTGCGGCGCATCTGCCGGGCGCTCACTGACTGCCGCGGTTGCCGTATCGGCTTCAACTGCTGGTTTAGTCGCCACCGACGCGGTATCAACTGCCCCGGTCTGCACTGTGTCATCCGCCGCACTGCTGTCCGGCTGGGTCACAGTCGCTGTAACCGTTGCGCTGACAGTTGCTGTTGCGGTTGCGGTTTCAGCAACGATTTCAGCCGCTGGTGATACGCTCTGCACGGTCGTATCAGCCGCTGATGGCGCATCAGGCGCAACCGAAGCGGCATCAATTGATGGTGCCATCCCCGTTTCGGCTTCATCTGGCTGCATCCCGGCGGATGTTGTAGAATTGCCATCAAACGCCTCATTGGTAGCGTTTTTTTCCATCATGCCCGGACGTGAGCTATCCAGCTCAACAGCCGCCAGTTCACTTTCAACAGTCGCATCCAGCGTTTTCGGGCCACTGAACCAATACCAGCCACCATAAACGCCAATAGCCAGCACCACACACAATGATGCCACTGCCGGTGCCGAACGTTGCGGCGGGGCGGCCGTCGCCGGCAGTTTATAGTCCATTTTAGATGATGCATGATCCTGCAATGCGTAAAAACGGCTGGCCAGTTCAGCCCCATCCAGCCCGACGAATTTGCCGTAGCTGCGCAAAAAGCCGGATACATATGTTGGCGCTGGCAATTGATCAAATTCACCAGACTC
>JADHLR010000057.1 GCA_016780525.1 Candidatus Puniceispirillum sp. | reverse complement strand
TACCTGAAATGAGGATAAAAACAGGCAGGATGTCGATATAGTGTCGGTACAGTCCCAAAAATTTAGCGATAGGAAATATTTTTATTCAATAAAAACAGTTAAATAATTTAATTTTTTAATAGTAAAACTATACAATGGCATTGTAGAGGTCAGCGGTTCGATCCCGCTTAGCTCCACCAAATTTTTCAATTGGTTCAGACATCAAAGCGGGTCAATCACGCTTTTATTTTGCCCGAAACGTTCGATTTTTCTGGCCAGCTGCGCGCCGTGCCGCGTTCGTTATGCCGCTGTGGCCTGACTTGGTTGGAGACAGCGTCTGACATCACTGGCTGTTCTGGCGCCGCGCAGACCATCGCGCAAGCTGTCGTCGGCAAGCCGCTTTGACGCGGTCGATACAAGTTTCAAATGGTCGCAATCAGCCTGATCAGGGCCCAAAATTGTGCAGATGATATCAACCGGCTTTTTGTCGTTCGAGTCAAAATCCACCGGTTTTTCCAGAATGCTGATGATCACCACACTATGCGCCAGATCAGCAAACACCGCATGCGGAATAGCTGTGCCACCGCCAATGGCGGTGCTGCCGAGGCGTTCGCGTTGCATCAGCGCATCGAAAACAGCGCGAGCCGCCAGCCCGGTCAGTGACCCGGCATGTTCAGCGATATTTTCAATAAGCTGTTTTTTGCTGCTGGCCGACAAGCCAGTCATCACGCCGTCGGTCGGCAAAAAGTCCAAAAGAGGCATAAAAAATCCCGAGGAACTGAGAGAATGCACGCGATAATTGCCGGTTCGGCGTTGCGCAAGCGATTAAGCGCCGCATCGATAGGCGTGCCGATTGACGCTGTCAAGCGGTCAATGCATGTGACGGAAAAGATTAAATGCTAAAGCGATCACCAAGATAGACCTGACGCACGCCGGAATGTTGCACCACCTCATCTGGCGTACCCTGCATCAGCATCGCACCATCATGAATAATATAGGCGCGGTCGACGATATCAAGCGTTTCACGGACATTATGATCGGTGATTAACACCCCGATTCCGTGATCTTTAAGATGCCCGATCAGATCGCGAATTTCACTCAGTGCAATCGGATCAATGCCGGCGAGCGGCTCATCAAGCAATAAAAATGTTGGCCGCGCGGCAAGCGCCCGCGCAATTTCAAGCCGACGCCGCTCACCACCCGACAAATTGATCGAGGGCGTATTGCGCAGATGCGTGATGCCAAATTCAGCCATAAGCTCATCAAGCGTGGCGGCACGTTCATCATCGCTTTCATCAAGCGTTTCCAGCACAGCGCGGATATTCTGCTCGACAGTTAATCCGCGAAAAATGCTTGATTCCTGCGGCAAGTAGCCCATGCCCAGTCTGGCACGCTGGAAAATCGGCAGGCCGGTGACATTCTCACCATCAATATAAACGCTGCCCTCATCTGCCGGGATTAATCCGGCTAGCATGTAAAATGTGGTGGTTTTGCCAGCCCCGTTTGGCCCCAGCAGCCCGACAGCCTCGCCGCGGTTCAGCTGGATCGACACATTGCGCACGACGCGGCGTTTATTAAAGCTTTTGCCAATGCCTTCAGCCCGCAAGCCAGACTGGCTATGCACTAATGTTGGCTGTTGCCCGAGGCCTAATTGAGAATCCTGCACCATTACCTGCGTCGCCAAGAAATTGATCTATCGTTGCGTTATGTCGCCCAAAGCCGGATAGGACTTGTCGGGTATGACTGGTCAAATTTAACTGGTCAAACACTCCCGGCCCGCATCCTGCCTTATGGGGTTAACACACCTGTCACACGTTTACCAGAATTGTCTGACAACAGCCTGCTGATTTCTTTATCAAATTCGACTTCTGCCCGCGCCCCGCGCAAGATATTGTCGCGGTCAATGATCTCAACATTGCCAAACAGGTCGGCGCGGTCGGTTGCGGCGACATAATCAAGACGATCAGCCGTGGCGACAATGCCCTTTGGGGTGACAACTTTTGTATTGCCGATAGCCTCGATGGTTTCAACCGCACTGTCAGCATCAAGAAAAGCCACGACGCGCTCGCCTTCGACAATGCGGCCATCCTCGCCAAGATATGCGGCATTGCCGATCCCGATCACCTGCTTTCTGGTGCTGTCCTGCACAGTATAGGTGATGGTTTTTTCGGCCGTCATGGTGCCGCGCGGGCTGGTGACAATGGCCCCGGGGCCGGATAAATCATAGGCTTCGGTATCGATCACGTAATGGATCTTGCTGCCACGTGCAACACTGTCGCCAGTGCGATAGATGACGCCGCCGGTTGCTGTCACTTCGGTCAGGTCACGCGCGGCTGATTGGGTGTCGTAACGCGCGATAATTTCATCCCCGGCCAGGCTTTTGTCGCCCTGTTCCACAATCGCATCACCGATGGCCGTATAAACACCAGCTGTCTGATCCCATTCCAGCGAGACACTGGCCTCAATCGACACCGGTGTTGATTGCGTGTCTTGTGCCAGCGTGGGTCGCCCCCACATCACCGCCATGCTGACCAGTGCGACCAGCAAAATACTGGCTGTATGGTTTTTATTGAGAAGCATTGTCAGTTTCTTTTTGGACATTTATCAAGCCGTTCTCATGCCAATGTAACGTTTGGTGTAACGTCTGCTGTAACGTCTGGTTTAATTCGCCGCAGTACCTGCTTTGCCGGTCTGCATCACCATCCGCGCTGTGCCGCCAAACAAAATCCGCTCGCCATTATCAAAGACGGTCATGCTCGCCGCGTCAATACGCCGTTTGTCGTCGGTGACAATCACCGGCACCAGCGAGCGCATTTCACCAAGCTGCAAATCAGCAAACAGCGCCTCCGAGGTCAGTTTCAAATTTTTAGATGGTTGCAGAACGACGACAGATCCGGTCATATCAACCTGGTCATTTGGCTGGTCGAAAATACCGTAATTTGACTGTAGCTGGATGACCTGACCATTTTTCATGGTGATGGTGGCGCGTGGCTGCTGCATGTCGATGCGGCCCGATCCGTCACTGGCTTCGCTGGCTTGGTCGGCAGTCACTTGAAAAGGTTGGCCACCCGATGTGACCCCCTGATACCGTGCCCCGGTCAGGGTGATTTCGCCATTATCTTCAATTGTGACCTCTTTGATTTCCAGCTTGCTATCGCTTGCGTCGTACAACAGCCCAAGCCAGCTTGCGACCAGCAATGTGATGGCTGCGCCAACGCCGAGCAGGATCATCGACAGCCGACGCGATCCACGCGGTTCGTCGCCGACAGATCGTGCGCGGGGGGTAAATTGGCGCCGCTGTGGCGATGATGGCGTGTTGGCCATGAAAACAGGTTCCGTCAGATGATGCGTATGTGATTAGTGATAAATGTGGTTAGTGATGAAAGATATCGATATCGGCAAAGCCGCCCAGATCAAGCGCGGTGCGGGTGCGGATGAAGGCAAAGCACGCCGCGGCAAGCTGTTGGCGCTGCTCGCGTTCCAGCATCGTGTCCAGATGCGCACGGATTTGATGAAGATACAATACATCACCGGCTGCATAATCGGCCTGTTCGGCGCTGAGGCTGGCGGCGCCCCAGTCGGATGATTGCTGTTGCTTTGAAATGTCAATGCGCAGTAACTCGCGACATAAATCTTTCAGCCCATGTCGATCGGTATAGGTGCGAACCAGTTTTGAGGCAATTTTGGTGCAATAGATATCGCCCTCAATAGGCCCGATATTATGTTCCAGAACGGCGACGTCGAAACGCGCGAAATGGAACAGCTTGGTGATTTTCGGGTTGCTCAAAAGCGCGGTTAAATTCGGGCAATCTGCCTGTGGATTGGCTATTTTGACCAGATGTGCGTCACCATCACCAGAGGATAATTGCACCAGACATAATCGGTCACGATGTGGGTTCAGCCCCATGGTTTCAGTATCGATTGCGACGCTGGTGCCAAGATCGAGGTTTCCGGGAAGATCGTCATTGTGGATATGGATTGCCATGACGTCGCCCTTTTTGAACCCTGTTTCGGGTTGCCGATATTGCACGGGGGTGCCAGATATTGGCAACTCTCTGCTGTTATGTGATGGTGCCCAGGAGAAGACTCGAACTTCCACGACCTTGCGGCCACTGGCACCTGAAGCCAGCGCGTCTACCAATTCCGCCACCTGGGCACAGCTTTGTCAGGCCACGGCAATTGCGGCTGGCCTGCAAGCCCGAGAGAATAGCCGTAATCCCGTCGGTGTCAAACCTTTTTAGAGCCCTATATTCTGAGACGAATTAGATGAGAACTGCCGGGGATTTGGCGGGGAACTGGTGGGTGAGATAAGCTGGGTCGGCGCTGCATTTCAGACAAAAGCGCCGGTAAAAAAATTGATGGGATTGAAAAGCCGAGACTGCTGATCTAATTTGTCTTTGGGGAATATTGGCGCAGCGCCTAGTCGTCTGGCTGGCGTGAATCTGGCGAAAGTAAATCTGGGAAAACATGATGATAAATACCGTAGCGGTGATTGGTGGGTCTGGGTTTGTAGGCCGCGCAGTGATTGAAAAACTGGCGCAGGCTGGGAAGCAGATTATTGTTCTGTGTCGCAATAGCGACCGTGCCAAATTCCTCAAACCAATGGGGCGTATTGGCCAGATCACCATTGTTGCCGGTGATGCGTTGGATGATGCGGCGCTGTCGCGGGTGATGGCGCCGGCTGATGCGGCGGTGAATACGGTTGGCATATTGGCCGAGTCAGGGGCGCAACGGTTTGACCGATTGCAGGGTGAATTGCCCGGACGTATCGGCGCGTTGGCGGCGCAGTATGATCATCAGGCGGTGGTGCATATATCGGCCATTGGCGCTGATGCCGGTTCGGCCAGCCGCTATGCGCAAACCAAAGCGGCGGGTGAAGCCGGGCTCAAAGCCGCCTTTCCAAACGCCGTTGTATTACGTCCATCTATTGTTTTTGGCCCGCGCGACAGCTTTTTTAACAGATTTGCCACAATGGCGCAGATCGCACCGGCACTGCCATTGCCGGGCGGCGGCCATATGCGGATGCAGCCGGTCTATGTCGAGGATGTGGCGTCGGCCGTGATTGCCGGGTTGGGACTTGCCGGAAAGAAACTGAAAAAATCGCCAGAGGGCTGTATCTATGAATTAGGCGGGCCGGAAATATGCAGTTTCCGCCAATTGATGGAATTGACCCTGACATACAGCCAGCGCCGCCGGTTGTTGATACCCGTACCGTTTTCGGCGCTGCATATCGGCGCGGCGGTTGCCGGACTTTTGCCGAATCCACCGCTGACAACTGACCAGCTGCGGTTGCTGCGGCTCGACAATATTGTCGGCAAAGGCGCGTTGACGCTGGATGATCTTGGCATCACTGCAACCGCCATTGATGCGGTTGTGCCGGGCTATCTGGCGCGCTATCGCCCCGGTGGGCTGTTCAGCAAATAGGGTCAGATCGCCGCCGCTATCCAGCCCTGCTGGAGCGCCAGTAACAAGACGCTGCCGAGTGCCAGCCGGTAAACCACAAAAATGGCAAAACTGGCGCGGGCCAACCATGACATCATCAGGCGAATGGCGAGCCATGCAAACAGCGCCGATAATAATGCCACCAGCGCCGCATCCAGACCCAGCTGCATATCCCCAAGCTCAATCAGATCAATGGTTTTTAACAGGCCAGCCCCGGCAATCGCCGGCAGCGACAGTAACAGCGAAAACCGTGCCGCTGCCAGCCGGTCATAGCCAAAAAACCGTGCCGCTGTCATCGTCACGCCGGATCGTGAGGCACCCGGGATCAGTGCGCAAACCTGCATCAGACCAATCGCCAACGCCGCCGACCAGCGCATATCTGTCAGCTTGAACACATCCCGGCCAAACCGATCAGCCGCCCATAACAGACCGGCAAAAATCAAATTCGCCCAGGCCAGCGTTGTCACCAAGGTCAGCCAATGCCAGGCAGCATAATTCACCATAAATCCGACAATAACCACCGGCAGGGTGGCCGCCGCGATCATCAGGCCAAGCCGCCGGTTGCTGGCCATCTGCGTGCTGTCACCAAAACCAAGCATGGCGGTTATGATGCTGATCACATCGCGGCGCAAATAGACTAGCACTGCAATCAGCGTTCCGACATGCGCCGCCACATCAATGCTCTGACCCTGATATGGCTGATCGGTTAGTACCGGTACCAGCACCAGATGCCCGGATGAGGACACGGGCAGAAATTCGGTTACGCCCTGAACGGCGGCAATGAAAAGAATCAAGCTCAGTGGCATGGGGTTTCCCAAAAATGCGTCAATGCACCGAAATTATCGCTGCATATAAGTTGTATCGCTACCGGTAATTTTTATCGCTACATATAATTTCCATCGCTACAGGCAATTCACCGGCAAGGCAAGGGGCTGGATATGTTTGCCCACGGCAAAAGTGTAGAGGCCATGGGGGCAGAGGCCATAAGCGCAGAGGCCATAAGCGCAGAGGTCATGCGTGCAGAGGTCATGCGTGCAGAGGTCATGGGAGCAGAGGTCAGAGCCAATTTAGTTCCATAACGGCCATAAATACAAAGACAGGCCCCCATTTTTTTCCTGTTTGCGGTTCTGTCTTGCATTTTTGGTAAAAAAAGGGTAATAATTGTTGACTAATTTACACGCGGCACGATGCACCCTTGGTTGAAACACGGTCAGGGCGGCGTTGATGCCATGCCAAAGGCGATATATCGCCAGCGGTCAGGAGGCGAAGAATGTCATCAAAAATGTTGCAATTCGTGGCAACCAAAAAAGCCATGCCGGCAAAGCGGTCAGCCGATAACCGGGTCGCTGATTTTGACGAAATATATAATGATTTCAACGCTGAAGCTGCTGAAACACAGGCCTCGCGCTGCTCGCAATGTGGTGTGCCATTTTGTCAGGTGAATTGTCCATTGCACAACAACATTCCCGATTGGCTGATGATGACAGCCGAGGGGCGGATGCAGGAAGCCTATGAATTGTCCGCGCAAACCAACAATTTTCCCGAGATTTGTGGCCGCATCTGCCCGCAGGATCGCCTGTGCGAAGGCAGTTGCGTGATCGAAAAGGGGTTTGAATCGGTAACCATTGGCGCGGTTGAAAAACATATCACCGAAACGGCGTTTGCCGAAGGCTGGGTAAAGCCGGCGGCACCGCGACATGAGCGCGCCGAATCGGTTGGCATCATTGGGGCTGGCCCGGCCGGTCTTGCCGCTGCGGAAATGTTGCGGCATCGCGGCTATCAGGTGCATGTCTATGACCGTTATGACCGGATCGGCGGCTTGCTGATCTATGGCATTCCCGGATTTAAGCTGGAAAAAGAAGTGGTTGAGCGGCGCGGCCAGTTACTGCGTGATGGCGGGGTCAATTTTCATCTTGGCGTTGATGTCGGCAATGGCGCGCACAGCTTTGCCAATTTGCGGGCCGAGCATGACGCCATTTTGGTTGCCACCGGCGTCTACAAAGCGCGCGATATCAGCCTGCCGGGTGTTGGGCTTGATGGCATTGTGCCAGCGCTGGATTATTTAACGGCGTCGAATCGGAAAAGCCTTGGCGATGCGGTGCCGACCTTCGATAACGGCATGCTGGATGCGGCTGGCAAGGATGTTGTGGTGATTGGCGGTGGCGACACGGCGATGGATTGCGTGCGCACAGCGATTCGCCAGAAAGCGAAATCTGTCAGCTGCCTGTATCGGCGCGACCGCGCGAACATGCCGGGGTCACAGCGCGAAGTGCAAAATGCCGAAGAAGAGGGCGTGGTGTTCAACTGGCTGTCAGCACCGCAGGCCTTTCTTGGCGACGAAAAAGTGCGGGCAGTGCGGGCACAGCGCATTCACCTTGGACAGCCGGACGCGACCGGGCGACAGGTACCCGAGGTGATCGATGGGTCATCCCATGAATTGTCAGCCGATCTGGTGATTAAGGCATTGGGCTTTGACGCCGAGGATTTGCCGAAATTATTTGGCGAGGACGCATTGGAAGTGACCCGCTGGGGCACGGTGAAGATCGACTGGCAAACCATGATGACGGGATTGGATGGCGTATTCGCCGCTGGCGACATTGTCCGCGGCGCATCGCTTGTTGTCTGGGGTGTGCGCGATGGGCGTGATGCCGCCGAACAAATTGATCGCTGGATCACGGCCGCGGTGGATGCACCGCGCGCAGCGACAGCAGGGAGATAGAGCCATGACAGAGATATTTAACGCACAAAATTATCTGGCCGAGCAGCAGCGCAATGAAGCGGCATTAGAGGCGGCTGGCGCCTATGGCGCAGAGATGGAACATGATGCCTGTGGCGTTGGTTTTGTTGCGACCTGTGATGGCCAGCCGCGTCGTGCGGTTGTCGAATCCGCTATCGAGGCGTTGCAGGCGATCTGGCACCGCGGCGCTGTTGATGCCGATGGCAAGACCGGCGATGGGGCGGGTATCCATCTTGAAATTCCGCGTGATTTCTTCATCGAGCATATCGCCCGCACCGGGCATGATGATGATGGTGGACGGCTGGCTGTGGGTATGGTGTTTTTGCCGCGCACTGATCTAACCGCACAGGAACGCTGCCGCTGTATTGTTGAAGAAGAAATTCTGGCCTTTGGGCATTTCATTTATGGCTGGCGTCAGGTGCCGGTTGATATCAGCGCCTTGGGGCAAAAGGCCATCGCAACCCGCCCGGAAATTGAACAGATCATGTTCTCTATGCCGACCGATATGAGCGAAAAAGAGGCGGAACGACAGTTGTTTCTGGTGCGTCGCCGTATCGAAAAAGCGGTCATGCAGGATTTGATCAATGATTTTTATATCTGTTCGCTATCGACCCGTTCAATCATTTATAAAGGCATGTTTCTGGCCGAGCAGGTGACGGCGTTTTTCCCGGATTTGCTGGATCATCGTTTTGTTTCGTCATTTGCCATTTATCACCAGCGCTATTCGACGAATACCAAGCCAACCTGGAAACTGGCGCAGCCGTTTCGGGTGCTGGCGCATAATGGTGAAATCAATACCATCCGTGGCAACCAGAACTGGATGAGCTGTCATGAAGACAGGATGGAATCGACATTATTCGGCGATCACATTGACGATTTAAAACCGGTCGTCGCAAAGGGCAGCTCTGATTCAGCGGCGCTGGATGCGGTGTTTGAATTATTGCTGCGTGGTGGCCGCGATCTGCCGATGGTGAAAACCATGATGATCCCCGAGGCCATTGACGTAAGCGCGAATAACCCGCGAGCGCATTTATATGCCTATTGCAATTCGGTGATGGAGCCATGGGACGGGCCAGCGGCGATTGCCGCCTATGCCGGTGACTGGGTTGTGGCCGGGCTTGATCGCAACGGGCTTCGTCCATTGCGTTATGTTGTGACCCACGACGGGCTGGTGATTGCTGGTTCTGAAACTGGCATGGTGGTGGTGCCTGACACCAATATCGCTGAGCGTGGACGGCTTGGGCCGGGCGAGATGATCGGCATCAATCTGGCCGAGGGACAGCTTTACCGGGATCAGCAACTGAAAGACGCGCTTGTTGCGAAATGCGACTGGCAGCAGTGGATTGGCCGCGCCAAACAGATGG
>JADHLR010000056.1 GCA_016780525.1 Candidatus Puniceispirillum sp. | reverse complement strand
CGGCATTCCGGTGACACACCGCGACGTCAATCAATCCGTGACATTTTTATCAGGTCATGATCGCACCGGCGCGATGCCGTCTGCCATTGACTGGCAGGCATTGTCAAAGGGCTCGCAGGTGATTGTCATGTATATGGCGATCAAACATATGCCCGATATCTGCGCCAAGCTGATCGCCGCCGGACGCCCACCGCATGAACCGGTCGCCGTGGTCAGCAATGCGACAACCGCCGATATGCAGGTGCTGGAGACAACATTGGGCACAGCCACCGCGGATATTGCCGAAACCGGTATCGGCGCACCGGCCATTGTCTGTATTGGGCGGGTGGCGCTGATGCGGCAATGTCTTGACTGGCTGGGACAGATCGATGGAGACGCGATCCGCAACCTTGACCCGCTCGAGGTGCGCGGCCTCTCGGAAACCGGATAATGGCCCGAAATGGGGTGATGATTGCCGGGCTCACATCTGGCTCTGGCAAGACATTATTGACGCTTGGCCTGTTGCGGGCCTGTGCCAAACGCGGCCTGCCGGTGAGCGCTGCTAAAACCGGCCCGGACTTTATTGATGCCGGTTTTTTAACCGCTGCTATTGGCCAGCCGGCAGTCAATCTTGACGGTTTTGCAATGTCACCGCAGATGCTGGCGCAGCTTGCCACCAACCAGCCCGGCGAAACCGTTATTGTCGAGGCGGTCATGGGATTATGCGACGGCGGTGCCGGCGGCGTTGGCAGCAGTGTCGCGGTGGCCGCTACGCTGAACCTGCCGATCATTTTAGTGCTGGATGTGCGCCATACCGCACAAACAGCGGCAATGCTTGCTGCCGGACTGAACAAATTATTGCCAAAATCACCGATCGCCGGGGTGGTGTTAAACCATGTTGCCTCGCCGCGTCATCACGCCTTAATCAGCGCCGCGCTGGATGATATCCAGCTGCCCCTGCTCGGTGCCTTACCAAGCGATGAAACATTGCAAATTCCGTCGCGGCATCTGGGCCTTGTGCAAGCGGGTGATCTGGCAGATTGCGGGCAATTAGACCCGGTTCTGGACAGCGCCGCCGAATTTGTTGACGCACATTGCGACATACCGGCAATCCTGCGCCTTACCGGGGCATTGTCACCGCCTGCCGCGCCTGCCGCGCCTGCCGCTGGCCTTTTGCCACCGCCAGCGCAGAATATTGCGATCGCAAAAGATGCGGCTTTTGGCTTTTGCTATGAACATATGGTGCAGGGTTGGCGGCAACAGGGGGCGCGCATCACGCTGTTTTCACCGCTGAATGACGAAGCACCAGCAGCGGATGCTGAATTTGTCTTTATTCCGGGCGGCTATCCTGAATTGCATTTGCCGGCGTTAACACAGGCGCAGACATGCTTTTCCGGTTTGCGCCGGGCGGCCGCTGATGGCTGTCTCATTTACGGTGAATGCGGCGGCTTTATGATGCTGGGCACGGCCATCACAGGCGCTGATGGCAACGCCTATAAAATGGCCGGATTGCTTGACCTTCATACAAGTTTTGCCAGCCCCAAGCGGCATCTTGGCTATCGCAGATTTACCCCGAAAACAAAATTTTTCTGGCCCGGCACATTGCTTGGACATGAATTTCATTATAGCAGCGCTGTCGAACAGCGTGGCACCGCCTTGTTTGATGCCGAAGATGCCGGTGGGGCGACACTTGGCGAGATGGGGCTTTTGCATGACAATGTCAGCGGCTCCTATGGTCATATCATCGCAATGGCATGATGGTTTTTTGGCGCGCGTTTCAGGCTGTTAGGTTTTTGCCGCCTTCTGGCCGCGCACGGGCCGCAAAATATGCGCATGCGCCGCGTCATACAGCGCGCTGTCGCGAAACGCAGCATCCATCCCCAACCCTTTGCCGACAAAAATTAACGCCGTGCGGGTGATTTTCGCTTTTTGCACCGCGTCACGTATGGTCGAAAGCGTCGCCTTGATATAGCTCTCATCCGGCCAACCCGCTCGGTAGGCAACAATCACCGGACAATCGGCCCCGTAAAACGGCGTCAGTTCGCGTTCAATTGCCCGCAAATTGCGGATCGACAGGTGAATCGCAAGCGTTGCTCCGGTGCGTCCAAGGCTGGCCAAATCCTCGCCATCCGGCATCGCCGATGATTTCATCGCGGTACGTGTCAAAATCAGCGTTTGTGACACCTCCGGAATGGTCAGCTCAATCCCCAGCCCGGCCGCGGCCGCCGCATAAGCCGATACACCCGGGGTGATATCATAGGCGATTCCCATCGCCTTTAACCGGCGGATTTGCTCGGCAATCGCCCCATATAAAGACGGATCACCGGAATGCACCCGCGCGACCTCATGACCGGCCGCAACAGCGGCACCGATTTCCGCCATAATATCATCCAGCGTCATCGACGCGGTATCAATCACACGGGCGGATTTAGGTGCCTCGGCGACCACAGCCTCGGGCACCAAAGAACCAGCATAAAGACATAATGCACAGCGCTGAATAAGCCGCTGGCCACGCACCGTAATCAAATCCGGATCACCCGGGCCTGCGCCAATAAAATGAACTGTCATTTTGGTTTACTTTCATCTTTTATAGTATTGTTTTTATTTGCATAGCCGCGTGGTGTATAGATAGATTTCCCGCGCCCTAAATCCAACAACCGCGAACTGCTCGACCCCACCATCACAACGGTGAGCATATCGACTTCGTCGATATCCAGACTGCCCAATTGTCTGAATTTCAGACTTTCTTCAGGCCGTCCTAAATTACTGGCAAGAAGAACCGGCGTATCACCACCGCGATAGCCCAGCAGAATATCACGCGCTGCCGCCAATTGGGTGCGCCGCCGGCGTGACACCGGATTATAAAACGCAATGACAAAATCACCGGCACCGGCGGCGTGAATGCGGGTTTCGATGGCATCCCACGGGGTCAGCAGGTCAGACAGGGATATGGTGCAGAAATCATGGCCTAAAATGGCACCAGAGCGCGCCGCTGCCGCCTGCAGGGCGGAAATGCCCGGGGTCGTAACAACGCTAACCCGGCGCGCCGCAGCACTCACCCCGCCAGCCGCACTGTCACGATCCAGCAGCTCGTAAACCAGCGCCCCCATGGCATAAATACCGGCATCACCGGAACAGATAATCGCCACATCCAGACCGGTCGCCGCGCGTTCCAGCGCATAGCGGCAGCGTGCCTCTTCCTCGCCGAGCGCGAAATCTGCCCGCGGGATATGCGCCGCAGCGCTTCCCAAAATATCGATATACAGCCCATAACCAACCAACTCATCAGATGCCTGCACCCATTTTGCCGCTTCCGGCGTGCGCCACTCGGACTGGCCGGGGCCAATGCCGATCAACATCACCCGGCCGGGTTTGCGTCCGGGCAGAGCGCTGATTGAATGAACGGGTTCGGGCATCGCCGCGACAGCCATCGTCGCATTATCTGACTTTTGTTTTGGCACCAGCAAATCCGCCACCGGCCCGGCCAGTGCCAATGCCGCCGCTTCGGCGACACCATAAACGCCCATCTCATCAAATACCGTTTTTGATGGTGTGACCAGCCGGTCGGTTTGCGCATCAAGCTCGGCTGCCGAAAACACCCGGTAAGGCACGTCCAGCCGCTGTGCCAGCGCCAGAATCGCCGGTTCATCAGCTTTCACATCAATCGAGGCAATCGCGGCAATCGCCGCCGGGTTGATATTATGCTGGGCCAATTGCGCCACGACAAAATCGGCCAGCGCCTCTGTCTCATAGCCGCGCGCGCATCCCACCCCCAAAACCAGCTTTTGCGGACAATAGACAAGCTGCTGTGTTGCCGGCGTCACCGCCGCTGTGGTTGCCGTCAACTGCACCACATCACCGTCCGGCACTGCTGCCAGCCAGCCGGCAAGCGCAGGTGCCGCGCCGCCGTCAATGCGGGCACCAGCACCGCTGAGCAACGCTGCCATCACCGGCCCGGCATTTTCCGGGTTTGCCAGACGCCACCCCGATGGCGGCGCATCCAGACTGATCCCCCATTGCAGATTGCCTGCTGTTGTTATCGCCAGAGACCCGCCTGTGACCGCCTGAATGGCCGTGCCTAATGCAATGCCGCCATGATGCAGCCCCAATAGCGGCACCGTCGCACTGCCATCCTCGGCCACCGCCAGAACCGGCGGATCCGTCTGTTTGCGACCAAGATGCGGGGCAACAGCGCGGATCAAAATGGCCGCCGCACACAGCCCGATCACCGGACGCCCCGCATTATACAGCGCGGCCACATGCGACAGCAGATTGTCAAATGCGTGTGGTGCCGCATCACAGCGGCCTGCCAGACCATGCACATCACCATCCACGGCCGCGGCAATGTGCGTGGCCAGCGGCAAGCCGGTTGCCGACAGGCACAAAATCACCGGCCGCTGATGCCGCTGATGCCGCTGATGCTGCTGATCATCCGACACTATGTTCTGATCCATGGATCTTGTCCCTTATACAGCAAGAGCATCGAAAAATACGGGGCGTCGTCGGGTGCCTCATGCAGTGCGCAGCTAAATTGCCGCTCGAGCGACGCATGGCTGACATAAAGCGTGGATTCAGCCAGACCCAGATCGGTGAGCAAGGCGCGCAAACGCGGCATATGCCGACCCAGCTTCATGATGGCGACGGCATCAGCCGCAATGATCGCCTGTCGCAGCGCATCATCATCAAGCGGTGCCGGCAAAATGGTCATCATATCATTGCGCGCCACCAACGGATGCAAATGCGCCGCGGCACAGGCCGTCATAGAGGTTACGCCCGGCACTACCCTGACCGAAAACACTGTTTTGAGGCGTGCCAGAATATACATAAATGACCCATAAAATAACGGGTCACCCTCGCACAGCATCACCACATCCTGACCAGCCTCAAGCCGCGCGGCAATCTGATCTGCGCCATCATCATAGATGCTTTGTGCTGGCGCGCGTCCCGGCCGCATTGGCACCCGCAAACTAATTTCCTCGGCATTTGCGGCAATCGCATCAGCCACAATGCTGCGGGCGAAACTGTCACCCGTGTCGGGCGCCAGATAGGCGATGATTTTGGCATCACAAATCAGTTGCCAAGCCCGTCTTGTGACCAGCCCCGGATCACCGGGGCCGGTTCCAACACCATATAAAACGCCCTTTTGCATCGATCAGCCCTTATCAGATTTGCGGTTTGGTAACATGCCACTGGGTCACCGGCATCAGCGGACGCCAGCCATGATATCCACCGACTGGATCGGCAAAATTCACCGTAATGCGGGTTAGCGTGCCACCGTAATCCTGCCAGCCCTGTAGCAATAATGCCTCAGTTTCAAGGGTGACAGCATGCGCCACCAGATTGCCACCTTGCTGCAATCTGTCGTAACACTGCCGCAGCACCGATGGTGACAGGCCGCCGCCGATAAAGATCGCATCTGGTGCTGGCAAATCATCCAGCCCGGCTGGCAAATCAGCCTCAATATGGCTGAGCGCCGGCACCCCGCATCTGGTAGCGTTGCGCCGTGCCATTGCCAGCTGTTGCGGATCCTTGTCAATGGCAAAGGCCCGACAGCGCCGCGCCACATTCATAAATTCAATCGCAACCGCACCCGAGCCGGCACCCACATCCCAAAATACCGCACCCGGAAACGGTGCCAGTTTCGCCAGCGCACTGGCGCGTGCTTCGCGTTTGGTGAGCTTGCCACTATGTTCAAACACCGCATCATCAAAACCAAATCCGGCGGTTTTTGGCGCCAGATCCGGGCATTGAACCGCGATCATATGAAAATCCGGCACATCATGACTCCAGCCACTGGCCTGCCCGCAAAACACCGCCTCGGCGCGACCACCAAGATGCGCCAAAACCGTCATCTGCGCTGTACCAAAGCCGTGCTGATCCAGCAATTCGGCCAGTTTATGCGGGCTATGCCGGTTTTCTGCCAGAACCAAAACCCGTGCCCGCCGGTATAAATAGGGCAAAATAGACGCGATTGGCCGCCCATGAATGGTAACGGTTTCACAGTCATTGATCGCCCAGCCCATATGGTGTGCCGCCAGCTGAAAACCGGAAAGATGCGGAATGATATGGCATTTTTCCTGACCAAACCGCGCCAGCATGCCACTGCCAGCGCCAAACCATAACGGATCACCGGTTGTGCACAGCACAATATGTGTTTCCGTCGCCGCATCAATCAGCCGAAAAATATCGCTATAGGGCTGCGGCCATGCCAGCACTTTGGCTGTCACATCGCGCTGTTCTGACAAAGCCTCATGAAAACGCGGCGCGGCAATGATCAATTGGGCATCGGCCAATGCCAACAGGGCTGGTGTCGACAGGCTTTCCGGCCCGGTTTCGCCCATGCCAATAATGGTCAGTTGCGCGGCCATCACGATGTTTTTGCGCCCAGCGCCAGCGCATTTACCGCGGCGGCGGCAAGTGCCGATCCACCACGGGTGCCATGCACGACGATAAAATCCAGCCCGTAATCATCTGTTGCCAGCGCCTGTTTCGATTCGGCCGCACCGACAAAACCAACCGGAAATCCCAAAATGACTGCGGGGGCGGCCGCCCCGTCATGAATCCGTTCAAGCAATCGAAAGAGCGCCGTTGGCGCATTGCCAATCGCCACCACCGCCCCGGCAAGATCTCCCCATAAATCAATCGCCGCGGCTGAACGCGTTGTGTGCTGTTGCTGTGCGATTATTTTGGTTTGCGGATCATTCAGCGTCACAATGACTTCATTATTTTGCGGCAAAAACCGCCGGGTAATGCCGGAAGCCACCATTTCACAGTCGCAAAAAACCGGACAGCCAGACATCAGCGCCGCCACCGCTCGATCAACCGCCCGCCCGCTATATGCCAGATCAGCCACCAAATCAGGCATGCCGCACGCATGCACCAACCGTACCGCGACATCCGCCATTGCCGGCGTCATGCCGCCAAACTGGCCCGCTGCCCGCACCCGGGCAAAGGATTCGGCGTAAATTGCCGCAGGGTCTTTGATATAGCTATAGCCAGACATGCCGCATCAGCCTTTCGATGGCGGTTTTGGCGTGCGATGGCGCACCGATTCAGGCCCCAGCGGATGATCCGCATGCGGATATGGGTGATGATGGTGATCATGCCCGTGATCATGCCCGTGTTCATGGTGATCGTGCCCGTGATCGTGCCCGTGGTGATGATCCATATCAAGCCGGCAAGCCCCCGTACAAAAACTGTCGCAGAGCTGACAATCCTCGACATTACTTCCCGGGGCTGACACACCTTGTCCTTCGACATGGTGATGATGCGATTCCTGTGCCAGCCCAACCTCGGTCTCGAACCCCAGAACCTGTGCCCGGTATTTGCACAAGGCACAGTTCATATTGTTGTTTCCATGCAGAATTTCACGCACCCGGTCAGCAAATGTGGCAATCACTTTTGGGTGATCATTCAGATAGCCGGCTTTGACAAATTCAATTTCGGGATGCGCCGCCGCCACCTCGTCGGTAAAGCCGTAAATACGGTCGATCAATATGCCGGAAAACAGAAAATACGGGAACAGCACAACACGGCGGTATCCCAGCTTTGCCACATGTTCAAGACAGGGTTCAACAAGCGGGAATGTAACGCCCGAATAGCCAACTTCGGCCCAGCCAAACCCCATGCCTTCCCACAACATGCGGGCAATTTTTGACACATTGGAATTGGCGTCCGGGTCCGACGCACCACGCCCCACAACCACCAGACAGGTTTCATGCAGCGGCACCGCACCATTTTTCTTATCCGCCTCGGCAATGGCGCTGCTAATCCGATCTCCGGCGGCTTGCAGCATTTGCAGGTCGATCGCCAGCTCGCGCCCATATTGAATGGAGATATCATGCTGCGTGGCATAGCTGTTGAGGACTGACGGAATATCATTTTTTGCATGACCAGCGGCAAATAGCATACCCGGCACAGCCAGCACATGCGTTACCCCTTTGGCACGCAGATTATCCAGCCCGGTTTTGATCACTGGCGTGGCAAATTCAAGATAGCCATAATCCACCGGCCAGTCCGGAAAATATGGCGCCAGCTTGTCTGCCAGCACGGCAAATTCGCGCACCGCTGATTTTGACCGCGAGCCATGCCCGCAAATCATCACCCCATATTTTGGCTCAATTGATTCGGGCTGGCCTGATTTTGGCTGGCTTGCTTTTGGCTGGCTTGCTTTTGGCTGGCTTGCTTTTGGCTGGCTGGCCGATTTTTGTTCATTTGGCATCATACGCTCCCTGACCAGCAGGCAACCCGCCAGGGCGCAACGCTGTCAACATCGAACCGGCCGCTTAACGGACGATCCATAGATCTTAAAAATTTTGCTGGAGGCTATGCCGCAATGAAGCGATCACAAAACCATGAACGCATACGGCGTTCATTTGGTCTAACTGGCCCGGGGCCCGGATTTGGATGCCTGATTTAGGTCCACCGCACCGGGATCGCTTTCATCTTGTTCACAAGTCCACCAACCTAGGCTAAACATACGATGGCGACCCGTTAAAAACAATCACTGATGCGACCAAAGCTGCGCTAAATGACCCTATTTACCGAAACTGAATTTCAACAACGCTGTATGATCCTGCTGGCAGCGATGATCATTGATGCCATATGGGGAGAGCCTGACTGGTTGTGGCGTCACATGCCGCATCCGGTGGTGCTATTTGGCAGGTTGATCGACAAGACCAGCCAGCGCGGCAATCAACGACGGTTTTCCGGCCGCCAGCGTCGGCTGAACGGTATCATCGCAATGGCTCTGTCTGGCGGGATAGCGCTGCTCGCTGGCTATATGCTGGGGCTGCTTGGCCCGGTTGTTGAAGTGATCTATCTGGCGATCTTGCTCGCCGGTCATTCGCTGCATCAGCATGTCAAGGCTGTGGCAGTCGCATTGGCGCGCAACCTTGATGCGGCGCGGCGCGCCATTGGCATGATTGTGGGGCGCCGCACCACCCGGATGAGCGCGGCAGAAATTTGCCGGGCGGCCATCGAAACAGATGCCGAAAACCTGTCTGATGGGGTTGTCGCCCCCGCCCTATGGTTTCTCATTTTCGGGCTTCCCGGGCTGTTTCTGTATAAAATGATCAATACCGCCGACAGCATGATCGGCTATAAAAACGCGCGGTTTTATGCCTTTGGCTGGGCTGCGGCTAAATGTGATGATGTTCTTAATTTCCTGCCGGCGCGGCTCACCGGCGGGCTGATTGCCTTGGCCAGTATTGGCGCTGGCGGCGGTGTCGCAGCTGCCATTAAAACCATGCTTGCCGATGCGCCAAAACATGCCTCACCAAATGCCGGCTGGCCAGAAGCGGCCATGGCTGGTGGCTTGGGAATTTGGCTTGCCGGGCCGCGCACATATGGCAACCGCATGGTGATTGCTGATCGGTTTAACGCTGCCGGCCGCGATGCCCGGATCGCTGATATCGCGGCGGGTTTGCGGGTCGCGCAAAAGGCGCAAATCATTCTGGCGGCGCTATTGCTGATCGCCGGCTGGCCGGCCATGCAGGCCATTGCCGCGCATTTTAAGCAATTAGTCAGCTGATCGGCTACAGCCCGGCGATCTGCCGTAATTGTTGCATATCCAGACTGGCGGCGATATGCGCGGCTAACCGATCCAGAATCGTCTCCACCTGTGAATCGTAATTCATCTCACTATCTGCCTGATAGCTGCGCAGAAAATGAC
>JADHLR010000055.1 GCA_016780525.1 Candidatus Puniceispirillum sp. | reverse complement strand
GCTTGATTTCTGGCGGGATGGCCCGTATTACCGCCAGCAGAAAGCGCAAAAAATATGGGCACCAAAGCCGCAGCGTCCGGCGCAGGGCGGTGTTGTCGGGGTGATGGGTGTCGGCGCTATCGGATCGGTGATTGCGACGCGGTTTGCCGCGCTTGGCTTTCAGGTTAAAGGCTGGACGCGCAGCCCGCGACAGCTGGCCTCGGTTGACGTTTATGCGGGTTTGGATCGGCTTGATGAATTTTTGCAGGATGTGCAGATTTTGGTCTCGGTATTGCCGCTGACACCGCAAACACGCGGTATCATGAATGCAGATCTGTTCAGCAAGCTGGCACCCGGCGCCTGTGTGATTAATGGGGGGCGCGGCCCGCAAATTGTTGAACAGGATTTACTGGCGGCACTGGCGTCTGGTCAGCTTGGCGCGGCGGTTCTTGATGTGTTTGAAACGGAACCGCTGCCAACGACACACGCTTTTTGGTCGCATGATAAAATCGCCGTTTGGCCCCATGTTGCGGCGCAGACCAACCCGCAAAGCGCCGCCGAGCAAGTGGCTGCCGCCATTACCGCCATTATGGCCGGCCAGCCACCGGCAAATCAGGTTGACTGGCAGCGCGGCTATTAGCCATCTGCGGCCAGCGTGTTTATTCCGCGGCCAGCCTGTTTATATAGTCAAAAAGCGCACGCAGCCCCATCGCCTCGCCACCTTTTGGCCGCCCCGGGCGTGCTGCCAGATTCCACGCCATAACATCAATATGGGCCCAGTTTGTGTCAGTCCCGGCAAACCGCCGCAAAAACAGCGCGGCGGTAATGGCACCGCCATAGCCGGATGGGCCGGTGCTTGACAACGCCGCATAGCCAGCATCGAGATGACGGTCATAATCATCGAATAACGGCAATTGCCATAATGGGTCGGCAACACGCCTGCTGGCTGCCAGCATGGCATCAGCGGTCTGCTGATTATTCGCAAAAAGCGCTGGCAGTTCAGTGCCAAGAGCAACCCGGGCCGCGCCGGTCAATGTGGCAAAATCAATCATAAAGTCGGGCGTGTCTTCAAGCGCATAATCCAGCGCATCGGCAAGAACAAGCCGCCCTTCGGCATCGGTGTTGCCAACCTCCACCTTGATACCGGCCCGTGTGTCAATCACATCCAGCGGCCGCATAGCGCGGTCTGAAACGGCATTTTCCGCAGCGGCAACAAGCACCCGCAGGCGGATTTTGGTGCGATGCGTCATCAATGCCGTGGCCAGACCTAAAACCGTGGCAGCGCCGCCCATATCTTTCTTCATCATTTCCATGGCTTTTGATGGTTTCAGATCAAGGCCGCCCGAATCAAATGTAATGCCCTTGCCGATGAGGGTGATTTTCGGGCCGCTGTCACCCCAGCGCATATCGATCAGCCGCGGGCCGATTTCGGCCGCCCGACCAACCGTGTGAATTGCCGGAAATGCGCTGGCCAGCTGATCGCCATCATGCACCGTAATATCGGCATGATGTGTCGCTGCCAGTTGCCGCGCCTGATTTTCCAGCTCTGCCGGTGTCAGGTGGTTTGGCGGAAGATTGATCAGATCCCGACACAGATAGGTGCCGGCAAGTAAACCGCTGAGTTGCGAGATGGCGACTGTTTCCGGGCAGACAAGCTGGTTAACCGGCGGTTTCGCTTTGTCGCGATACCGGTCAAATTGATAGGCCGAAAGCCCCCAACCCAGCGCCAGCGCGGCAAGCTCTTCGCTGTCGATACATTGCGCATAGATTTCTGGTTTCCAGACAGATTTCGGCAGCGCCGTTGCCAGTTTGGCACCATCCCAAATATAGGGAGCGGCCACAATGCCGATGGCCATATCGATATTGCCGGCAGCGTCCGGCAGGCTGATCGCAGCGCCGGGCTTTGCCGCAAAATTATGCGCCGCCAGCCAGTTCTGCTGCAATTCCCCAAGGCCAGCATGCCAGTCATCATAGCAATCCGCGGTGACTATATGCAGCTTATGCGCTGTATTGTGTGACTCGGTTAGGCCAAATTGGTCAAGGGTGCTCATCTGATCGGTCCTGCCAGCTTATGGCGATGTGAATGGTTTAAACCTATGAATGTTGCTGTAGAGGCGCGTCTGCTTGTGCGTATACCCGGTCAATATGCCACCAAAGACTGACGCCGCGAAGCCCCAAATACCCAATAAAGGCAGCCAATAATCCATGCAACCCCCACGCATCCGAAAACAACAGCGCAACAGTCAGGCCGGATGCGGACACAATCATTGCGTTACGCATCTCCTGACCGCGTGTGGCACCGACAAATATGCCATCAAGCTGAAAAGCTAAAAATGACGCTGGTGCCAGCAAACAGGCCCACAGCCAATGCGCATGCGCATGCGCAATCAATGCCGTCTGCGTGGTAAACAGACGCAGAATGATTGTGTCGCCAAACCATAAAATGGCGGCGATGACCAGCGCCAGTGCAGCCGCAAGGCTGTTTGTCCGCCGGATGGCAATCCGCAGATGTTCCGGGTTACGCTTGCCGATGGCTTCGCCGACCAGCGCTTCGGCAGCATAGGCAAATGCGTCCAGCGCAAAGGCAAGAATGCCAAATAACGTCAATACAAGCTGGCATGTGGCCAGATCGAGATCGCCTAGCTTTGCCGCTTTGTTCAGCACCATTGCCTCGCACAACACCAACAGCGCGGTGCGGATAAAAATATCCCGGCCTAAAATGAAAAACCGCCGATAGGCCGCATGGTCACGAAGTGCCGCAAGAATCAGCTTAAGCTGCAAAAAATGACCGACGCCAATTTTCGATTGTGGCCGGTTGATAAACCAGATCATAAATAGAAAGCCAGACCATTGGGCGCAGACTGACGCGATGGCGACACCGGTGACATCCATGCCCAGCCCCAGAACAAACACAAAATCCAGCGCCAGATTGATCAGATTAACAATCAACAGCAGCAGCATGCCGCCAAACATTTGCTGGCGGCCATATAACACCCCTAACAACACCATATTGCCGAGCGCTGCCGGTGCCGCAAAAAGTCTGATGGTGGCGTAATCAACCATCAGCGATTCAACGAGTGGGCTTGCTGAAAATAATGCGGCGGCAATGCTGGTGATCAGCGGGGCTGCCAGAATGACGCTAAGGCTAATAACAAATGCCAGAACCAGCCCGCGCACCAGAATTCTTGCAATCTGCGTGGCGGCATCACGGCCCTGTGATTGCGCCACCAGACCCGTCGTGCCCATGCGCAAAAACCCCATGCCAAAATAGATGGCGTTAAACAGCATCATGCCGAGCCCGACACCGCCGATAAAAGCCGGATCGTCAAGCCGTCCCATCATCGCGACGTCGACAGCCCCAACCAAAGGCACGGTCACATTCGAAATGATGATGGGCCAGGCCAGCCGCCAAATATGCCGCCAGCTGGTGTGACTGTCATCTGTTGATCTGTGCATGGCCACCCTTTCACCGCAACCCTGGTGACATGCCAGCCGGACACCGGCAATTTGGCATGTCGCATACTGCACCAGCTTTGCATATTGTAAACATCATTTTTTGACCGATGGTGATGCGACAGATGCGGCGTTTTCCAACTTGTCGGTTGCCAGCCAAGTTGCTAAGCCTGTACATCGTAAGGTCAAAAAAAGGTTTGGATTATTGGCTTTTTTTCACGCACGCACCGCGCTCTATGCGCTATTGGCGCTGGTTACGATCACGGTCTTTACCGGCCAGCATCTGGTGCCGCCAATGGATCGTGATGAGTCGCGATTTGCCCAGGCCAGCCGGCAGATGCTGCAATCTGGCGATTATGTGACGATTCGCTTTCAGGATGAGCTGCGCGCCAAAAAGCCAGCCGGCATTTATTGGTTGCAGGCGGCATCGGCCAATCTGCTTGGCGAGACGGACATTGCATCCTACCGGTTTGTCAATGTGCTGGCGCTGCTTGCCAGTATTTTTATCCTGTATCATATCGGCTTGCGCCTATATGAACCGCATCTGGCGCTTGCCGCCAGTGCTGCCTTTGCCAGCGGCTTTCTTGTGCTTGCCGAAGCGCATCTGGCAAAAACCGATACGGTGTTGATGCTGGCCGTGCTGGTTCAGCAATGGGGTTTGATGCGGATCTATCTGGGTCGCCACGCCAACCCGGTCAAACCGGCCAACCCGGTCAAACCACGCGCCGACTGGATCTGGTTTTGGGGGGCGATGGCGGTGGGGATATTGATCAAAGGCCCGATCGCACCAGCCATTGCTATTTTGACAATTGCCAGCCTGCTGCTGTGGCACCGGCAGATGCGGTGGGTCAGGCAATTGCGGTTGTCGCGCGGGCTGATCCTGATAGCGGTGATCTGCCTGCCATGGGCCATTCTGGTGACGCTGGCAACGGACGGGGCGTTTCTGGATATTGCGGTAAAGGGTGATTTTCTGGCAAAAGTCCAATCTGGTCAGGAATCGCATGGCGCCCCGCCATTTACCTATCTGGCATTGTTTGGCTTGTTGTTGTGGCCAGCCTCGATCCTGCTGCCATCGGCATGCCTGCATATCAAAGCCCTGATGGCGCAAGACCGGACACGCTTTTTGCTGGCGTGGATTGTGCCATTTTGGCTGATGATTGAACTGATCCCGACAAAATTGCCACATTACCCATTGCCGGTGGTGCCGGCATTGGCGCTGTTGCTGGTCTGTTCGGTTGAGCGGGTGGTGACATTGCCGCCGGTGCGACAGAAAATATTTCTGGCCGGGCAATATCTGCTGCTGGCCTTTGGTGTTGTTCTGGTGGCTGCTGTGGGTGTGGCAGCGGTGCGGTTTGGCGGCGATTCGGTGCGGTTGGCGATTGGCTTTGTCGGGCTGGCGGTGATCATTGCCGGGCTGGCGGTCTGGCAAGGGCATCGCTGGATTCAGACTGCTGACTATAGACATATGATGGCGTTATGGGCGGCTGGCATGCTGCTTCATTTCACCATATTTGCCGGGGTTGTGCCAAATCTGGCGCGGATTCATGTGGCTGAAGCCGTGGCAGAGCGGCTGCACAATGCGGCAAATCCCGCCACCGCGATTGCTGCGGCCGGCTTTCATGAGCCATCTTTGGTGTTCTTGCTTGGCCGCGATCTGTTGCTGGTTGATAGCCGGGAAGCGGCATTGTTTCTGGCCGAGGCGCCGAATGGCGTGGCACTTGTCGAGGCCCGTCAACAAACCGCATTTCTGGATATGGCGCGGCGCTTAAATCTGTCGCTGGCAGCGCCGCAACAGGTCTCGGGCTATAATATGTCAAAGGGTCAGGATGTGGTTATTCTGATTTATCGGCGAGAGATATTTGACGCCAACTCTGACACAGAGTAAAAGCGTCGGGTAATCATTAAAAAGCGGTATCTAACTGCATGTCAGCTTCTGTGTCTTCTTCTGCGACCTCTCATCCGATCGAGATTTCTGTGCTCGTGCCGGTAATGAATGAGGCCGGTAACATTACCCCGCTTGTCGATGAAATTTGCACCGCCTTTAAAGGCCGCCGGTTTGAGATCATCTATATTGATGATGCCAGCACCGATGGCACCGCTGCTGAACTGTCTGACTTGCTGAAAACTGTGCCGCAATTGCGGGTATTGCGGCATGAAATCCGCTCTGGCCAAAGCGCGGCATTATGGTCGGGCCTGTGGCAGGCGCGCGGCGTGTTGATTGGCGTGCTTGATGGTGATGGCCAGAATGTGCCGGCTGACTTTCCGGCGATAGAGGCGGCATTGCAGGATCTTGGCGATACACCCGGCATGGTGGCTGGCATTCGCCAGCGCCGAAACGATAGCCCATCGCGGTTATTGGCATCACGTGCGGCCAAATGGATTCGGGCCAGCCTGCTTGCCGATACGCATCCTGATTCGGGTTGTGGTATCAAAATGTTGCCCCGCAGCCTGTTTATACAATTGCCGTTTTTCAATCATATGCACCGATTTATGCCAAGTCTGGTACGGCGCCATGGCGGACGCGTTATTGGGGTGCCAGTTGCCCATCGGCCACGCCAGGTTGGCACGTCAAAATATCGTATCCTGGATCGGTTAATTGTTGGCATATCAGACGTGCTTGGGGTGATCTGGCTGTTACGGCGCGCCCCGACAAGTGGCGCGGTTAGCGAAGTCAGCCGACCCGCCAGCACGCCGCGTAAAGCTTCAAAATCTGCATCTTCGACGAAAAGGTCGCGTACATGATTGCTATGATGTCAGCCCATATTGAGGCCGTTGCCAGTACGCTGGCCAATTTCCTTTTGCTGGTCTTTCCCTTTCTGCCGCAGAGTCTGGCCACACATCCTGAACAGATCATGGTGGTGGTTGGTTTTGCCGGGCAGGGGCTGTTCGCCATGCGGTTTATTTTGCAATGGCTGACATCAGAGGGGCAGGGTCGTTCGGTGATCCCGGTGGCATTTTGGTATTTTTCAATCGGCGGCGGCAGCGTTCTGCTGCTCTATGCCATCTGGCGGCAGGATCCGGTGATCATCTGCGGTCAGGGTCTTGGCCTGTTTATCTATTTTCGCAACTTATATTTTATCCACCGAAGCAGAGCCGACGAGTAGCCATTATCGTGATTGGCCGTTCCTAGATAGCGGTGTTGCCTTTTTGCATGATAATCGCCCAATGTTTGGCAGATACCGGCGTCACCGATAATCGTGACTGGCGTACCAACGCCATTTCCTGAAGACGTTCATCGGCTTTGATATCCGTCAATGTCACCGGCGTGTTTAATGGTTTTACCGCTCTTACCGTCACCATACCAAACCGGCCGGATGCATCGGTTGGATCAGGATGATACCGGGCGCATATCTCGACAATGCCGACAATCTGTTTTTCATTTACCGAATGATAGAAAAATGCCAGATCGCCAATCTGCATGGCTTTCATATTGTTTGACGCCTGATAATTGCGCACACCATCCCAGCCTTCGCCCGCATCGCCGCGATCAATTTGATCCTGCCATGACCATGTTGATGGTTCTGTTTTCAAAAGCCAGAACTGCATGGGGTCACCTCATTCGTTCCGATCGATTATGAGATAGTCTATTCGGTATGTGCCGGGCGCGCCAGCAATCCGGCGACAATTTGCTGCAAATCTTCACCATGATTAACCAGTTTATCGACAGCATTGGTGATCGGCAAATCAATCTTGTGATGCGCCGCCAGATTGGCAAGGGCGGCAACGGTGCGGCTGCCTTCGGCAAGCTGGCTGCTCGGGGTTTCGCCGCGCCCCAGCGCCATGCCAAAAGCCATATTACGCGAATGTGGCCCGGCACAGGTCAGCGCCAGATCGCCAACACCGGCCAACCCGAAGATGGTGTCACTTTTTGCGCCCATAACAGCCGAAAACCGCGCAATTTCTGACAGGCCACGGGTCAGGATCGCGGCCTTTGCATTATCCCCAAGCCCCAGCCCGACCGCACAGCCGGCGGCAATGGCGATGACATTTTTCATCGCTCCGGCCAAGGCAACGCCAACCGAATCAGTGTTACGATAAACCCGCAGGTTGCTGCCCTCAAATGAGTCTTGAATTATTTTGGTTGCGGCGTCATTACCGGCGGCAACAAGCGCGGCGGGCAGGCCGGAAAATACTTCATCGGCAAAGCTGGGGCCGGAAAATACCACGATGTCATGCCGCGGCAGCATGTTTTGCGCCAATGCGGTCAACAACATGGCGTCGCCCTGCTGGTCGCTGACGATGCCTTTGGCACAGAGCGCCACGATCGCCGGCGGCGCGTCGGCTTGCCGGGCGGCGATACGGGCAAAACTGTCTTTATTGGCCTGTACCGGTACGGCGACAAAAATCACCGTGGCGGCCGCAAGACAATGATCATCTGTTGTCGCATCAAGCGGCGCAATCGCCGCACAATCAGGCAATTTTTCGCAGTGCCCCCGGGCCAGCATATCGGCTGTCTGCTGGTTGCGTGCCAGAACCGTGACAGGCTGCTGCGCCCGCTGCAAACTGCTGGCGATGGCGCTTCCCCAGCTGCCGCCCCCAATCACGACTTGTCTGGTCATGCGCGCACCCCGCGTCCCGGTGGTGGGCTGGCATGCGCATCAAGTGGCCAGCGTGGCCGAGGGGCAAAGTCAAAACCGTCAGAATCACCGGCATTTTGCTGATGCCGCTCAAGCGCTGCCCAGGCAATCATCGCCGCATTGTCGGTGCAAAGGGCTGCCGGTGGGACGGACAGGCGAAAACCGTTTTTGCTGGCGGTGTCGGCAAGCTGTGCAAAAATATATTTATTCGCCGCCACGCCGCCGGCAATCACCAGAACCGGCGGGGCGCTTGCAGATGCTTGCAAATAGTCACGGCGAAACTGCGCCATCGCGTGGTGACTGCGGTCGGCAAGACAATCGGCAATAGCGGCCTGCAAGCTGGCTGCCAGATCATTAACGGGTGCTTTTTCAGCCCCGCCAAGCTGCTTGAACTTGTTTGCCAATGCGGTTTTCAGGCCGGAAAAGGAAAAATGACAGTGATCAGCCCCTTTTAGCGGGCGGGGCAGCGCAATGGCAGTGGCGTCGCCTTGCTGTGCGGCGGCTTCGATGGCCGGGCCACCCGGATAGCCAAGCCCCATGATTTTGGCGCATTTGTCAAACGCCTCACCGGCGGCATCATCCATGGTCGTGCCATAGCGGTGATACTGCCCGGGGCCGGCCACTGCCAGAAGCTGTGTATGTCCGCCGGACACCAGCAGCAGCAAATACGGAAACGCCACCGAATCAGCCAATCTGGCGCTCAGTGAATGGCCTTCAAGATGGTTGATGGCAAAATAGGGGCGCTGGCGGGCGGCGGCGATGGCTTTTGCGGTGACCGTTCCAACCGCGACACCACCAATCAGACCGGGCCCGGCGGTGGCGGCAAAGGCATCGATATCGGAAAGCGCAAAGCCAGCGGTTTGCAGGGCTTTTTCAATCACCAGATCAATGGCTTCAAGATGCGCGCGGGCGGCAACTTCCGGGACAACGCCGCCATATTGGGCATGCTGGGCGATTTGTGAGGCAATCTCATTGGCATAGATTGTTTTATCACTGCCGACGATGGCGGCGGCGGTTTCATCGCAACTGCTTTCAATACCAAGCATGATATAGGGGCGGTCTGCCATAAGCCGTTATTCCTGAATTTTGCGCGCTGTCACCATATCTGAAGCTGTCGCCAGATGCCAGTGTTGTTGCCAATTCATCAGCGGGGGTGGTTTTTGGCTTTGCAAATCAGATGCAGATGATTAGACATGGCAACTATGACAGAGCATGCTGATATATTTAATAACAGCCCGATGCGGCTTGCCAGCCGCGCCTCGCAACTGGCGATGGCGCAGGCTGAAATGGTCTGTGCGGCGTTGGCGCCGACCGCCGTGACTGTGCGCCCGGTGACCACATCCGGCGATCGTATTCTGGATCGTCCATTGATTGAAGCTGGCGGCAAAGGTCTGTTCATCAAGGAACTGGAACGCTCGTTACTCGCTGGCGAGGCTGACCTTGCCGTGCATTCGATGAAAGATATGGAGGCGCATTTTGCGCCGCATACGGAAATTGGCGCGGTGCTGGCACGCGAAGACCGGCGTGATGCGCTGATCGGGGATTACCAGTCGATTGAAGATTTGCCAGAGGCGGCGGTTGTTGGCACCGCCTCGGTGCGGCGTGCGGCGATTTTGCTTCACCACCGCCCGGATCTTGAAATCAAGCT
>JADHLR010000054.1 GCA_016780525.1 Candidatus Puniceispirillum sp. | reverse complement strand
AGACATCGCGCGGCAATTCAAACACAACGCGCGATGCATCAAGATCACGCGGCAGCACCGATTGTTCGGCGAGACGCGTTAATATGCTGGCAAATTCAGTCTCGAAATATTCAAAAATATTCATACAAACACACTTAATCTTTCTCTTGAAATCCGGGGCTTTATTTAAATACGGGCGCTAAATCAAACAGCCTTTGATGTTCTATAATGGCATAGCGATCAGTCATCGAGGCGATATAGTCAGCGATAATGCGGGCCCGCTTGTCCGGTGGCAGCGCGGCCAGCGGGGTGCCGTTACTGACCTGCCAATCATGCGGCAAAATATTCGTTTCGGACATAAACAAATCGAACAGCTCTGTCACCACCCGTTTTGCCTTGCTTGTCATGCGATTGACCTTGTAATGCCGCCACATATGCTGAAATAAAAATTCTCTTAAACAGCCGAGATCGTCAGCCATCGGTGCGCTAAACGCAACCAGCGGCCGCCCCATTTTACGGATATCATCAGCCCTCGACGGCTTTTCTGCGGCAAAATTTTGCGCGGTGACAGTCAGCACATCTTCGACAAACACGGAAATCAATCGCCGTACCAATTCATGTGTGGTGCGGCCGAGATCAATGACGCCATAACGTTGTTTGATATCTGCCAGTGCGGTGCAGACCTGTGGCAAATCACTGATGTCATCGAGGCCAAACAGGCCGGCGCGTAACCCGTCATCAAAATCATGCGACAGATAGGCGATATCATCAGCCAAATTCGCCAGTTGCGCCTCGGCTGACGCGTAATCCTGCAACGCAAGGTCAAACTCTGCATGGATCAGCGCAATCTGTTGACGCGGTTTGTCGCTAACCGGGCCGTTATGTTTCACCACCCCCTCGATTGTTTCCCAGCTTAGATTTAATCCATTAAATCCAGCATATCGCTGTTCAAGATGGGTTAATACGCGGATGGTTTGTTCATTATGATCAAAGCCACCAAAATCCTGCATCGCGCGGTTGAGCGCATCTTCGCCAGCATGGCCAAATGGCGTGTGGCCCAGATCATGCGCCAGCGCGACAGCCTCGGCCAGATCATCATTCAGCCGCAGGGCGCGGGCCATCGACCGGGCAATTTGGGCGACTTCAAGCGAATGCGTCAGCCGCGTGCGAAAATAGTCACCCTCATGATACACAAACACCTGTGTTTTGTGTTTGAGACGACGGAACGCGCCAGAATGGATGATCCGGTCACGGTCGCGCTGATATGACGAGCGGCTGGTGGTTTCGCGACCATCATCCTCGGCCAGCAAACGACCACGCGATTGCGGCCCATGCGATGCATAGGCAGCAAGGTCTCGTTGTTCGGTTTGATTGCTCATGCTCGCTCACTTTTTGCAGCGCTGCCAAAAGGCGCAGCCCGATCCGTATAAAACCAGCCTAATGTAAGCCCAGTCAGTCTAAACCGCAATCTTATCGACCGTGTTATTTCGATTGATTGACTTGATTCAAACCCGCAGAAGCCGCATATTACTAGCAATACCCGGTGCGGATCACGCGTCACCGGGCAACAGCCGGATAAATCACTCAGGATCAGCGCAAGATGCAGACCGACATAATCGAAGCCACTGCAAGCGTCAGCAAGTTCGGACTAACTGAATCCGCCGCTTCCCGCATTGCGACGATGCTGGAAAATGAACCAGATGGCAGCTTTTTCCGGGTTGCCGTGCTTGGTGGCGGCTGTTCCGGTTTTCAGTATGATTTCAGCATCGACACCGCCCGCCAGCCGGACGATTGCGTGTTTATCGCCTATAATGTCGAAGTGGTCATTGACAGTATGTCGCTGGAGCTTGTTGACACAGCCGAGCTTGACTACAAGCAGGATCTGATGGGGTCGTATTTTGCCGTCAGCAACCCGAACGCCACGGCTTCCTGCGGTTGCGGCACCTCTTTTTCAGTGTAATGCGATGCGTATTGCAAGCTGGAATGTAAATTCAATAAAATCCAGATTAGATATCGTTACCAATTGGTTATCTTCAGGTGCCTGTGACGTCTTATTGATACAGGAAACCAAGTCACAAGATGTGAATTTTCCGGTTGATGCGTTTACCTCAATTGGCTGGAATGTCGCCATACATGGACAGAAAAGCTATAATGGCGTCGCCATTGCCAGCCATTTTCCAATACATGACATCATCACTGGCTTGCCGGGTGATGATACCGATGAACAGGCGCGCTATATTGAGGCGCGCATTGAGCAAGTGCATCTTGCCAGTATTTACCTGCCGAACGGGAATCCGGCACCCGGCCCGAAATTTGATTATAAACTCGGGTGGATGGAGCGTCTAAACCAGCGTGCAACAGCTCTTCTTGCCACCGAGCAACCGATTGTTCTTGGCGGTGATTTCAATGTGATACCGGATGATCGGGATTGTTATGACCCGCTGGGTTGGGAGGGCGATGCTCTGACCCGGCCGGAAACCCGAAAAGCCTTTCGGCGCCTCGCCTATTCTGGCTATTGCGACGCCTTGCGCGCCCGCCACCCGGATGATGTCATCTATACCTATTGGGATTATCAGGCCGGGGCATGGCAACGCGATAACGGGGTGCGGATTGACCATCTGATGCTATCACCCGAAGCCGCTGACAGACTTGTTGAGGTTGGTGTCGATAAGGCGCCGCGCGGTCTCGAAAAACCGTCAGACCACACGCCGATTTGGTGCGAATTGGATATATAAAGCCAACGCAACAGCGGCGCATAGCGCATAAAAAAGGCAGGGTTATCCCTGCCCTTTTTTTAATATTTTAGCTTAACGATACCGACTAAATATCTGCATAGACATGTGTTTCTGCACTTCCGCCGGGGTGGGTGATCGCGCCTTTTTCGGCAGAGCCAACCGTTTGCGCATATTTCCATATCGCGCCGGCATTGAAGTCAGTACCACGAGGTGACCAGGCCGCTTTGCGCTTGGCAAACTCGTCATCACTCAGCGCGACATCAATCGTTCCGGCTTCGGCATCGATGGTGATCTGATCCCCATCCTGTAACAGGCCAATTGGCCCACCGACGGCGGCTTCTGGCCCAACATGGCCAATACAAAAGCCGCGTGTGGCCCCAGAAAAACGGCCATCGGTGATCAGTGCAACCTTATCACCGGCGCCCTGCCCATATAATGCCGCTGTCGTGGCCAGCATTTCCCGCATACCCGGGCCGCCTTTGGGGCCTTCGTAACGGATCACCAAAACATCGCCATCTTTATAATCGCGCCGTTCGACGGCGGCAAAAGCGTCTTCTTCACAATCAAAGCAGCGCGCAGTTCCGGTAAATTTCAGCACCTTCATCCCGGCCACTTTGACCAACGCGCCTTCTGGTGCGAGATTGCCGCGCAACCCGACAACACCGCCCGTTGGTGATAACGGTTCAGCCGTTGTGCGGATAATATCCTGATTGGTCGGAAAACTCACATCTGACAGATTTTCGGCGATTGTCTTGCCGGTGACGGTGATGCAATCACCATGCATAAAGCCGCCATCAAGCAAGGCTTTCATCAACACCGGCACGCCGCCAATTTCATACATGTCGCGCGCAACATAACGACCACCCGGCTTCAGATCGGCAATATAGGGTGTCCTTTTGAAAATTTCCGCAACATCATGCAGATCAAAATCAATACCACATTCAGAGGCAAGCGCCGGTAAATGCAAGCCTGCATTTGTCGATCCCCCGGATGCCGCCACGACCGTCGCCGCATTTTCAAACGCCTTACGGGTCAGAATATCACGAGGGCGCAGCTGGCTTTTGACAAGTTCCATCACCACCCGGCCTGAATGATAGGCATATTCGTCGCGTGTTTCATACGGGGCGGGTGCGCCAGCAGAACCGGGCAAGGCCAGTCCAATGGCTTCCGACACACAAGCCATAGTGTTGGCAGTGAACTGCCCGCCGCATGATCCGGCACTTGGACAAGCCACACATTCAAGCTCATGCAGATCTTCATCCGACATATTGCCGGCTGCATGCGCACCAACAGCCTCAAAAACATCCTGTACGGTCACATCGCGGTCTTTAAACCGCCCCGGCAGGATTGATCCACCATACATAAACACCGACGGCACATTCAGACGCGCCATTGACATCATCACCCCGGGAAGGGATTTGTCACAGCCGGCAAGCCCGACAATGGCATCATAGCAATGACCACGCACGGTCAATTCAATCGAGTCAGCGATCACCTCACGGCTAACAAGCGACGATTTCATGCCGGCATGACCCATGGCGATACCATCAGTCACGGTGATGGTGGTGAATTCTCTTGGCGAGCCAGCATGATCACGTACACCACGCTTGGCAGCTTGCGCCTGACGTGCCAGTGAAATGTTACAGGGCGCCGCCTCGTTCCAGGTTGACACCACGCCAACAAGCGGCTGGGCAATTTCTTCTTCGGTCATGCCCATCGCATAATAATAGGAACGATGCGGGGCTTTTTCCGGCCCGACTGACACATGTCGGCTTGGCAACTTACTTTTATCGATCGGTTTTACACTGTCGGGCATGGTCACTCTCCTCTATCTCGGTCTTTTGTCGCTCACGCCAGACGGCGTAGAGCAGCCGTTAATCCATCCAGTTTCACTTGTTCATCATCAAGCCGGCGGCGGTTTTCCGCAACCACTTCATCGGGTGCTTTTGCCAGAAAATTCGGGTTATCCAGCTTGCTGGCAATTTTCTTTATTTCCGCTTCGACGCCGCCGATATCTTTTTTCAGTCGGGCTGCTTCCGCCGTTAAATCGAGTATGTCAGCCAGCGGCAGGCCAATATCGACCCCATCAACGCTACCCCGTGCGGTGCCTTTGGCGAAATTTTCGACAGTTTCTGCACCGCCAAGGCGTGCCAGCCGCATCAAGGCAGCATGCTGATTGTGAATGGCATGTGTTTGCGCGGGCGTCGTGCCGCTGATCTGTAATACCGGTTTCGCCGATAGCGGCACATTCATCTCTGACCTGATATAGCGAATCTCGGTAATCAGATTGATCAGAAACCGAATGTCATCGACGCCGTCGCCATCCGACCCTTGGCAGACCTGCGGCCATGCGGCAGCTATCAGCATGTTGTCGCTGGCAAAAATCTTTTGGTTCAGCTCTTCGGTCAGATACGGCATGAAGGGATGTAGCAAGCGCAATGTGCCGGCCAAAATAGTGCTGGATGTCGCCTTGATTTCAGCGATATCACCAGCATCATCTGCCGAAAGGCTTGGCTTGATCAATTCGACATACCAGTCACAATAACTATGCCACATAAAGTGATACAGCGCGTCAGCGGCCTCATTAAAGCGATAGGCATCGATGGCCGCGGTGGTCTTTTCAACCGCCAAATTATATTCGGACACGATCCATTTATTGACTGGCGCGGTCACCGTCGCCAAATCGATGGTTTTGGCATTGGTACAGTCATTCATTTGCAAAAACCGACAGGCGTTCCAGATCTTTGTGGTAAAGTTCCGATAGCCTTCGAGCCGGCTTGTTGACATTTTGATGTCGCGCCCCTGCGCTGCCATAGCGGCCAGCGTAAACCGCAAAGAATCCGCCCCATAACGGTCAATCAGCTCAAGCGGATCAAGCACATTGCCCTTTGATTTGGACATTTTCTGGCCTTTTTCATCACGCACCAAGGCGTGGATATAGACCTCTTTAAAGGGCACCTCGCCATCCATGAAATGCATGCTCATCATCATCATGCGGGCCACCCAGAAAAAGATGATATCGAATCCGGTAACCAATACATCGCCCGGATAATAGCGCTTCACCTCGGCGTTGCTGTCTGGCCAACCAAGCGTCGAGAATGGCCACAGACCCGACGAAAACCAAGTGTCCAACACATCTTCGTCACGGCGTAGCTCGACAGCTTTGCCATAATGCCGGGTGGCCGCGGCAATCGCAGCGTCCTCTGTTTCTTCAACAAAAGCCGTATCGTCCGGGCCATACCAGGCCGGAATCCGATGCCCCCACCACAATTGGCGGGAAATACACCATGGCTGGATATTGCGCATCCATTCAAAATAGGTCTTGCTCCAGCGTTCCGGGACAAATTTTGTACGTCCCTCTTCGACCGCCTTGATAGCGGGTGCGGCGAGTTTTTCGGCATTCACATACCATTGATCCATCAGCCATGGTTCCACCACCACACCTGACCGGTCGCCATGCGGCACAACATTCGACAGTGTCTCTTCGCGCTCTACCAGCCCTTCTGCATCGAGATCCTGCAAAATCTGGCGGCGGGCTTCATAACGATCTAACCCCCAGTATTTTTTAGGAATCTCATCAATCGATTCCATCGCGGCGGTTGCCGTCATCAGATTAATCAGCGGTAAATTATGCCGCCGGCCAACTTCAAAATCATTGAAATCATGCGCCGGGGTGATTTTCACCGCGCCAGAGCCTTTGTCCATTTTTGCATAATCATCGGCAATGATCGGAATCTGCCGGTGTGACAATGGCAGGATGACCATTTTACCAATTAGATGCTGATACCGCGTATCTTCCGGATTAACCGCCACCGCGCCATCGCCGAGCATGGTTTCGGGCCGTGTCGTGGCAATCGAAATAAAATCATTGTCAGTGCCAACAATGCGGTATTTCAAATGCCACATTGAACTGGTCTGCTCGCGCTGCTCGACTTCCAGATCGGAAATCGCTGTCATCAATTTCGGATCCCAGTTAACCAGCCGCTTGTCACGGTAAATCAGCCCATCACGATGCAACGCGACAAATACTTTTACCACCGCATCAGACAGGCCCGGATCCATGGTAAAACGTTCGCGGGCCCAGTCCGGTGACGCCCCAAGCCGCTGCAACTGCTGGTGAATCATACCACCAGATTCGGCCTTCCATTCCCAAACCTTGTCGATGAAACCGTCACGCCCAAGGTCACGGCGGCTGATATTCTGTTCAGCAAGCTGGCGTTCAACAACCATTTGTGTGGCGATGCCGGCATGGTCGGTGCCCGGTTGCCACAGCGTATCGCGCCCGGTCATCCGATGATAGCGAATGAGCAAATCCTGCAAAGTGAATGTCAGCGCATGTCCCATATGCAAATTGCCGGTCACATTTGGCGGCGGCATCATGATCGTATAGGGCGTTTTTTGCGATTGCGGGTCACAGGCAAAATGCCCGCTGGCCATCCATTGATCGTACCAGTTCGCCTCAATGGCGTGTGGGTCATAGGTTTTTGGCAGAATAGGATCGGTCATGGCTCGTACAGGCTGGTCGGGTTGGTTGAAATAAAATACAGCGTTTATCTACGACTTTGTGCGCATCCATGCAACGCATCTTCGGCGGTTTTCCTGTGATGACTGGCAGATTTATGGTTTGCGATTGCCACAGCCCGGGGTTTATTCGCTGCGTATGCGGGAAAACGGAAAGTTTTTGCTGAACGGGTCGGTTGGTGCCGGCATTTCGGTCAATTCGCCCAACACCGCGCCAAGCCCCATAGCGTCGGCAGTCAACGCACCAATGGCCGCCTGCAACCGATAGGCTGCCAGACGGAGATTATGCTCGGCTGTGACCAGTCGCAATTCGGCGTCGTTCACATCCTGCTCGGCGTCTAACAGATCCAGCGTTGTCTTTTGACCAAACTGTGCCTCACTGGCGATGCCGGCTGCCACCAGCTTGGATGCTGCGAGTTCACGTTGCACCGCCTGAAGATTGATTCGCGCCGTTTGCTCGGTGCGAAAAGCTGCACGTGCGGCAACTTCAACAGCCCGCAAAGCTTCGCGGTATGCGTATTTTGCTTGCTGATGGGCGGCGGCGATATTGCGCGCTTTCGCGCGGGTGGCGTTGGTTGATAAAATCGGCGTTGATAAGACCAAAGACCCGGCCAGAACATCTGAATCAGATGATGTGCCGGTGGCGTCCTTTGACGTGGCCGATAAAGACAGCGACACGGTCGGGCTGACCGACGCTTTTAATGTGTCAAATGATTGTTCGGCGGCGCGTTCAGCGGCCATCGCCGCCTGTACATTCGGGTGTGATGTGCCAGCCAGCTGTTCAGCCCGGGTAATTTCTGTCGGCAAATCCCCGGGGATCACTGGCAATGTCATTTTGCTGGCGGTCAATCCGGTCAGTGATTTGTATGAATCTTCGGCATTCTGCAAATCGGTTGCGGCGACCAACGCATTTGATTTCGCCCGCGCATATCGGGCTTCGGCTTCGGCCAGTCGTGTGGGTGTTGCGGCGCCGGCCTCTACCCGAATACGCGCCGCATTCACATGTGCTTCAAGCCGTTTAAGGTTCGCATCATTCAGTGCCACAACTCGGCGAGACTTCAGCACCGTTAAATAGGCCTCAATACTGCTAAGTATCACTTGTTGTTCGGTGGATAAATAATTGGCTGTGGCCTGATCAAGCTGAATTTGCGCCAGCTTTGTATTGGCTTTGGTCTGCCCGCCATCATACAGGTTTTTTGCCACGGTCACGCTGCCAGACGCATATTGCGATTGCTTGTAGCCGTTGCTCGACACTTTATCGGTGTGCGACTGGTTGCCGGTTGCCGAAAAACTTGCTTTTAAATCGCTTGTCGATGTTTTTGTCTGGATGGTCTCGCGCGCCGCAAGCCAGCCTTGACGCGCGGCCGCAATCTGCGATGAATTCTGCAAGCTGGCGCGCAACGCGTCATCAAGCGTGTCCGCCGCCAACCGGCCTGAACCGACATGGCTCAGACCAAGCAACAACGCACAGGCGCAAACAAAAGGCCGTGATGGTATCAAGGTTTCAATCCTTTTATGACCAAGCTATTAAAATGAAAATTCAGCTTTGGCGTTAAATTCATCGAGATTAGGCACCCGTGCATCAAATAACGGGGTGCGAGCAAATTCTTTGCCAGACCGCATCCACAGGCTTGCCACCCCTACCGGATGCCCGGGCTTTCGATAAATCGCTGCCAGCCGCCCTCTCGGAGTCAGCTGTTCGAGCAGGCTGTCTGGCACAGTTTCAACCCCGCCTTCGATCAAGATACGGTCATAAGGCCCCTCGTCCGGATAGCCATCGACAAGCCGTGCTTTGACAATGGCGGCATTATCGACGCCAATTGACACCAACACATCCTGGGCTTTTTCAACAAGATTGGCGCGTGTTTCAATGGCAATCACCGAGCCAACCAGGCTGGCGGCGATCGCCGCCCCATAACCGCATCCGGCACCGACAATCAGCAAATTGTCATCAGGCCGCAATTGCAATGCCTGTAACAGCCGCGCCAGCACCATCGGTTCCATCAGACAGCGCCCACCCGGCAACGGCAAATCTTCATCGACATAGGCCAGCGCACGTTGCTGTTTACCGACAAATTCTTCGCGCGGTATCGTCATAAACGCATCCAAAACATGCTGATCGGTGACTTTTGACGGCCGCAATTGGCAATCAACCATTGTCTTTCGGGCGATGGCAAAAGAACTGTTTGGCATTACTGATACTCGCTTATTTACTATCTGGCCTGAATAAAAAGTGTTTTTAAAATTTAGGTTATTGCGTCGCTTGTCTGGCGCCACGCGGGGCAACGCCGACAGACAGTTTTCGTTATAAACCCTGTCGCCCAGTTATACAATGATTTGCTTGGCAATGATTTGCTTGGCAATGATTTGCAACGCATATCGGGACAGGCCACAATCAGCCAGCGTCACTCAATTCACCGCGCAGACCTGCCGATGCGTGGCAACATCGATTGAAATGACTGCCCCCAGT
>JADHLR010000053.1 GCA_016780525.1 Candidatus Puniceispirillum sp. | reverse complement strand
TATAGTTAAGTATATGTAATATATAGATTGTTTAGTATGAATTGTAGAGTGTTTATACTCATGCGCAATATTGCATATCACAGGAACTTCCATAGAAACTCATGCGCAACGTGCGCACATGCGCAAATACTGTTGATCGCTCAAGACCCAATCTCTGTTTAAAAGAAACCATGGTCAACACAGATAAAAATCAGATCAACTTCGGTCACTCTCTGGTCACTCTTGGGACGCTTTTTCGAGTGACACGGGTATACTTTCGTCGCTAGAATCGACACACGATCAACCAACCGACACAGGCTGTGATCAAGGTTATTATTGAAGATTCGTGGGTAAGGAAAATGGCGCGCTCGGGAAGATTCGAACTCCCGACCCCTAGATTCGTAGTCTAGTGCTCTATCCAGCTGAGCTACGAGCGCGTTTTATCTCAACTCCACCAGCCTCTGCCGCCATTGATGCGCTGCCAGACTGCTTAAATAGAGTGAAGACGGCTGCAACATAGGTCAAGCGTGGCAGGCTTGCAAGTAAATATTCATTTCATCAAAGCGGGTCGGTTAGGCTGCGGTTTTGGGCTGGGCGCGTTACCTGTGACGAAATAAAATCGGCGCTGCAGGTCACCGAGGCTTTACAGATTTTGTCGCGGTCTCATATGATGGCTCGGCCCGGCAGATGGGGTGCTATTAACCTGCAGATTTAGGACAAACGCATGATTGAGAAGACAGACAAGGCTTTTCCGGTATCATGGGAAGAGCTGCACCGGACATCAAAAGCGCTGGCCTGGCGGCTTTTGGAGCTTGGCCCTTTTGACGGGCTGGTTGCGGTCACCCGCGGTGGGCTTGTGCCAGCCGCCATTGTCGCGCGCGAACTGGAAATTCGGCTGATCGATACCGCCTGTATGGCGTCTTATCATGGCCAGGAGCGCGGCAAGGTCAGCATTCTGAAAGAGGCCAGTCTGGCCGGTGACGGCAGTGGCTGGCTGATCGTTGATGATCTTGTCGATACCGGCGAAACCTCAAAAGCCTTGCGCGCATTATTGCCAAAAGCGCATTTTGCAACCGTCTATGCCAAGCCGGCCGGCCGGCCATTGGTCGACACATTCGTCACCGAAGTGTCGCAGGATACATGGATTTTCTTCCCATGGGACATGGAACCGCAACCATCGACGCCAATCATTGGTCGGCGCGTGTAACCGGCTTGGTTAGGATCGCTGATGCGCTGTCCTTGTATGGCTGCCGATGGGCACCGATGGCCAGTTTGCGGATGCGCCCTCATGCGCCATTTCCGGAAATCTTGCGCAATTAAACTGGATACGGAACTCTGATCCGACATCTGAGGATCGGCTGAGTTTCAAAATACCATCCTGCGCCAATGCCAGATCACGGGCAATCGACAAGCCAAGCCCGCCGCTGGTCGATTGTCGGCTTTTGAACGGTGAAAATAAGCTGGGCCAGAGATGCCGCGGAATACCTGATCGGTTATCACTGATATCCATAATCGCCAGATGCCCGGCCCGCCAGATATCGATGCTCAGCGCGCTGGCACCGGCGGTTCCGGCGTTGCGCCCCAGATTGAGCATGATGCGAAACATCATGCTACGATCGGCATGCATGGTTGCTGGCCCGCAATAGTTGATGTCGAGTAAAGTTGCGGCTTTCACCTCTTCAAACATCGTGACTAAATCAAAATCGGCATGCACCGGGGTTGGCGCATGTGCCAGATAATCAAGCATCGACTGGCATAAATCGACGGCCTGTTTCAGCGAGCGCAGCACCAAGGGGGCTGATTGGCGCGCATTTTCATCCTTTGATGCGAGCAAGGCGTCGCTGACCAGAGTTGCCGAGCTCAATACATTGCGGATGTCATGATTGATTTTGGCGACGCCTTCGCCGATTTCCGCAAGCCGCTCGCGATGCTGCAAGGTGCGCATCATATTGAGCTGCAACAGCTCTACCGCCTGCACGAGCTCGTCAAAGTCCCGTATATTTTTAATTGAGTCAGGGAATGGCTGCGTCACTGTCGGGTCATCAGCCATCATATGAATGGTTTTAATCAGCTCGGTGATTGGTCTTCGTTCAGCCCGCCGAATCACGAAAAACCCGGTTGTGGCGGTTAATAGCAATCCAAAAAAACCAACCAGCAATATGATTTTCCAGTAATTCAACAGGTCATGATAAATACGCTTCGCATCGAGGGTAAAAGTGATGCGTTCGCCATCCAAAATACCGGTGATGGCAATGGGTGCAGAAAGCCGCGACATCAAAAGAGCAACAGCATTCGCAAAGCATGTCAGCTCATTTACATGATCAACGTCATAAATAATGCCGGCGGGTAATGCCATGCCGTCTGGCACGGGGGCAAGGTCGATGACATGCTGCTTGCCATTTTGCGCGAAGCTGATGCGATAAATATCAAAGCCGCCATAATAAGTGCTTTCAACAGGCATCCCGGGATGGGCCTGAAATTGACCATGGTATTTGTAGTCGTCGCTGATGTTGATCCATGCCTTGTCCATCATCTGACAATAGATAATAGGCAATGATATGACGGCGCCAACGACCATTAAGCCGATGATCGCAAAGCCGGATACCATATGACGGTAAAGATTCCGCGAAATGATGCGCAATAGTCTTCCTCATGAATCTGTGATGTGCCTGCGGGTTTCATGCCAAACAAACACAAGCCAATCTTCTTACCGGCGACGTCTTAATGTTAATCGTATTAGTAATTTAAACAAAATTTACTAATTTGCCGGCGCAGGGTGAATGGTCAGTGTGGCGGGTGGCTGGCGCGTTGGCATCACGCGATATGCGCAAAATCATATCAAAGGCGCCATTTTTGACATTTGGCTGGCAAAATTCATCTCCGGACGGGTAACATATATCGCCAGTGAAGCTCGGTTTGGTTCGCATTTTTGCTAGGGCTGATGGTGCAAAGTGCATTGACAGGCCGGGTTTGACAGCCTATACCCCGCAACAGCTAATTCACAGTTCAACAATTTGCAAAGGAGCGTTCAGATGAAACGCACCTATCAGCCAAGTGTTCTGGTTCGTAAACGTCGTCACGGCTTCCGGTCTCGGATGGCCACAGTTGGCGGTCGCCGCGTGATCCGGGCGCGTCGTGCAAAGGGTCGTGCGCGCCTTTCTGCCTAGATGTGGCGGCACCATTTGAGGGATACCTGAACGGTGTCTAGACTTCAATCTATGCCAGCGCGTCGCGATTTTTTGCAGGCGCGACATCAGGGTGAAAAAGCGCTTTCTCGCGGCCTCGTGATTCAGGCTACCCGCCGCAACCGAGATGACTGGCGGGTGGGCCTAACAGCTTCCAAAAAAATAGGGAATGCGGTTTGTCGCAATCGCGCGCGCCGCCGTATGCGGGCGCTGGCGCGCTTGCATCTTGCCCCGCTGGCGCGTCCGGGCGTCGATTATGTGCTGATTGCGCGGCATGACACCCGCAGCTGTGACTGGCAGGATCTTGTCACTGGCTTGCAAAAGGCCATCGGCTATTTACACCATAAATTGCCGGCATCACCGACGGTGACATCACGATGATCTGGCTCACCCGCAAATGCTCTGCTGTTTTGGGGTTGGTTTTAACCGGCTTAATCAGTTTTTATCAGCTGTTTCTATCGCCACTTTTGGGGGTGAATTGCCGGCATTTGCCAAGCTGTTCTCACTATGCGAAAGATGCGTTAAAAACGCATGGGCTCTTGCGTGGTTCATACTTTACGTTAAAACGTATTGGGCGCTGCCATCCATGGGTCGAACCAATGGTGGATCCGGTGCCGCCGCCGCCGTCCGACGGGTCGACGCCTGTCACTAAAGTCAAAGGTTAAGTGAATGACACCCGAAAATCGTAATCTAATTATGGCAGTCGCCTTGTCGATGATTGTTTTGTTGGGCTGGCAGATATTTGTCATTCAGCCGGAAATTGAAAAAGAAGCTGCTGAGCAGGAGCGGGTTGCAGCGGAAATGGCGCAATCTACAGCCAACGCAAATGATAGCGGCCAGCCGAGCGCATCAGCGGCAAGCGGTACGCCAGCCATCATCAATAATACCGCCCCGGCAAAAGCTGTCGATACAGCCAAACGGATTGTCATTGAAGCGCCATTGGTACGCGGCTCGTTTTCGGTGCGCGGTGCGCGTCTCGATGATGTGATTCTGACCAGCTATAATGAAACGCTCGATGAAAATTCGGAAAATATTCACTTTTTAAAGAAGATTAGTTCAGATACCCCGTTTTTTGCTGAATTCGGGTGGTCATCATCTGATTCGGGCCAGACCATGCCGTCTGCCGACAGCCTGTGGTCTGCTGACCGCGATGTTCTGTCACCAGCGACGCCGGTGACGCTGACTTGGGATAATGGGCAGGGTCTGCAATTCACCCGGCGTATTTCGATCAATGATGATTATCTGTTTGTCTTTGAAGATTCGGTAACAAGCAGCTTACCCGGTGATATTACTTTATATCCCTATGGGTTGGTGCGGCGGCATGGCACCCCGGCCACCACCGGCATGTATATTCTGCATGAAGGCCCGCTTGGGGTGTTTGATGAAACCCTGAGTGAAGAAGATTATGATGATCTGCGCGATGCTGGTGCGGCTGGCATAAAAATGACCCCGGAAACAGCTGGCGGCTGGGTCGGTATCACCGACAAATACTGGCTGGCTGCGTTATTGCCGACACAGGCGAAAAACTATAATTTCGGGTTTCAGTCTTTGGCCGGAAATACCGATCGGTATCAGGTTGACTTTATTGATCCGAATGGCTTGTTACTGGCTGCTGGCGGCGCCATTACCAGCGAAAGCCGGTTGTTTGCCGGCGCCAAAAAAGTGGCATTGCTCGATTATTACGCCGAACAGCTGAACATCCCTAATTTTGACCTCGCCATTGATTTCGGCTGGTTTTATTTCCTGACCAAGCCGTTTTTCTATGCGATCAATTGGCTGTTTGGATTATTTGGTAATTTTGGTGTTGCGGTTCTGGCCTTCACCGTTCTGGTAAAGCTGGCGTTTTTCCCGCTTGCCAATAAATCCTATCGCTCGATGGCAAAGATGCGGCTACTGGCGCCAAAGCTGCAAACCCTGCGTGAGCGTTTTGGCGATGACCGGCAAAAGCTCAATCAAGAGATGATGGCCTTATATAAAACCGAACAGGTCAACCCGGCGGCGGGTTGTCTGCCGGTTTTATTGCAAATTCCGGTATTCTTTGCGCTGTATAAGGTGTTGTTTGTCACAATCGAAATGCGGCATGCGCCATTTTTCGGCTGGATTACTGATTTGTCTGCGCCCGACCCAACATCAATATTTAATATGTTTGGTTTGCTTCCCTATTCAGTGTCATTCCTGCCGCCATTTTTACAGCTTGGCATATGGCCGATTTTAATGGGTATTTCGATGTTCCTGCAAATGCGGTTGAACCCGGCGCCACCTGATCCAATTCAGGCCAAGGTCTTTCAATTCATGCCTATTTTCTTCACCTTTTTGCTGGCAACCTTTCCGGCTGGTCTGGTGATCTATTGGACATGGAACAACCTGTTATCAATGGCACAGCAATGGTACATCATGAAACGCGTGGCCCGCGGCTAGACGCGGGGGATCTTGAAACAGGTCGGTTGTTATTTGCCGGCAGTTGCGACTTTATCGCGGCTGCGAACAATATGAAGGCACTACCGCCGGTTAGCTTGCCCGAAATTTGTTTTGCCGGCAGGTCTAATGTTGGCAAATCCTCGCTGGTGAATGCGCTGACCGGGCGGCGGATGCTGGCGCGCACATCACAAACCCCCGGCCGTACCCGCCAATTGATATTCTTTGCTTTGGCAAACCGATTACAATTGGTTGATCTGCCGGGCTATGGCTATGCCGCGGCACCGAAAGCAGATATTAAGGCATGGACAGGGCTGACCCGCAAATTTCTGGCCGGCCGACCATCGCTTCAGCGCGTTTTTTTGTTGATTGACAGCCGTCGCGGGGTTGGTCGTGCAGACCAGGAGATCATGGGCTTGCTTGACGAGGCGGCGGTGTCATGGGCGGTGGTGCTGACCAAATCGGACAAGCTCAAGCCGGCGCAAATTGACAAAATTGTCAAAGACAGCTCGGTCACAATCAGCCGGCATGTGGCTGCCTATCCGGAAATATTTACCACCTCGTCAGAGACCAAAGATGGTATTGAGTATCTGCGGGCGCATATCGCTGGCTTTGCCATGCCAAAAACCACAAACACAAACGGCGCGTAGCTGATCAAACGATCAGCACTTGCGCTATCGCGCGGATTGCCGATAATCAGCCGGTGGCGGCGCCAGCGTTTTACCCGCCGGCGAAATTAACAAGGGCATAAGCAATGACCAAGACAGACGAAATAATGCATCAGGATTTGATGATGAAAACCGGTATGCTTGTCGAGGCGCTGCCGTTTATGCGCCGCTATTCAGGCAAAACCATCTTGGTCAAATTTGGCGGGCATGCCATGGGCAAGGCCGATTATGTTGCCGCGTTTGCATCTGATATTGCGCTTCTTGATCAGGTCGGCGCACGTCCGGTTGTGGTGCATGGCGGCGGCCCGCAAATTGGGGCGATGCTGGACAAGCTGAAGATCGAATCAAATTTTATCGACGGGCTGCGGGTCACTGATGAAGCCACCATATCGGTTGTTGAGATGGTGTTGGCCGGCGGTATCAATAAGGCGCTTGTCGCCGCAGTGGCAAGTGCTGGTGGTCGGGCTGTTGGCGTCTCTGGAAAGGATGGCGGGCTGATCACCGCCCGCAAGCTGTTAGCCAAGGCAAAAAAAACTGGCAGTGCGATCCATGATGCGGTTGATTTGGGGTTTGTCGGTGAACCGTCGGATATTGATGTCACCGTGCTTGATGCGCTGATGCAACATCACCTGATCCCGGTGGTCGCGCCGGTCGGCTGCGGTGAGGATGGCAAGACCTATAATATCAACGCCGATACGGCCGCGGGTGCCATTGCAGCCGCGCTGCATGCCACCCGCATGCTGATGCTGACTGATGTTGCCGGGGTGCTTGATAAAAACGGCGATTTGATCCCGGCATTGACCGTCAGCGAGGCCGAGGCGCTGATCCGTGATGGTACCGTGAAAGGCGGCATGATCCCAAAAGTCGAGACATGTATCGATGCCGTGCGTGGCGGCGCCGAGGCGGCGGTGATCATGGATGGCCGCGCCCCCCATGCGTTGCTTGTTGAGTTGTTTACAGAACATGGTATGGGCACCATGATCAAAGCCGATGAGGAGTTATCATGACGCAACGCATTGCGCCAATTACAGATTTTCCAACGACCAGTATCAATGACTGGATTTTTGATCTGGACAACACCATTTACCCGGCCCGCACCAATTTGTTTTTGCGGGTGGCTGTGCGTATCACTGAATTTGTTGCCAACCATTATCTGGTGCCGCATGACGAAGCGCGGGTGATTCAAAAAGACCTGTTTCACCGTTATGGTACAACCATGCGCGGGATGATGACCGAAGAGGCGATTTGCCCGGATGCCTATCTGAGCTTTGTGCATGATATTGACCTGAGTGATATGCCGCTGGATCATGAGCTTGACCGGATGATCGGTGCATTGCCCGGTAGAAAACATATTTTTACCAATGGCACCGTGCCGCATGCAGAAAATGTGCTGGACGCGTTTGGTGTGCGGCATCATTTTGACCAGATCTTTGACATTGTGGCAGCCGACTATATCCCCAAGCCGGAACAGCATGCGTTTGATCAATTCATGCAAAAAACCAATATCGACCCCACTGGTGCGGTGATGATTGAAGATATGGCGCGCAATCTGCAACCGGCCGCGGCACTTGGTATGCGCACCGTGTGGCTGGATAGCGATATTGAATGGGCAACGCAGGGCGCCGATTCCGATTATGTGCATTATCGTGCCGATGATCTGAAAGGGTTTTTGGCTGCGGTTGCGGCATAACACCACAGCGAAAGATCTGACTTCAAATAGATAGCTATTGTTTTTTTGGCGGTGTGATGCCACATCGGCTATAAGGATAACTCAGCGCCGGACACGCAGGAGATAAAAATGGATTTGGCCCAGCTCGAAACTGAAATCAATACCGCATGGGAAAACCGCGATTCGGTAAATCTCGACACCAAAGGCGCTGTGCGTGAGGCTGTTGTCGAAGCGCTCGCGCTTCTTGATAACGGCACAGTGCGGGTTGCAGAACCAACCGGCGCGCATCAATGGGCTGTAAACCAGTGGCTGAAAAAAGCTGTGCTTTTATCTTTCAGGCTGAATGATATGCAGCTTATCCCAAGTGGCACGGTCTATCCGGGGTCTGGCGAATCCGTCTGGTGGGACAAGGTGGCGCCGAAATTTAGCGGCTGGGACGAGGCGCGGTTCCGGGCAACCGGGTTTCGCGCGGTGCCGGGATGTGTTGTGCGCCATTCTGCCTATATTGCGCCTGGCGTGGTGATTATGCCCGGCTTTATCAATCTGGGTGCCTATGTTGATAGTGGCACAATGGTTGATACCTGGGCGACCGTCGGCTCTTGTGCGCAGATTGGCAAAAACGTGCATCTGTCCGGTGGTGCCGGCATTGGTGGCGTTTTGGAACCATTGCAGGCAGGGCCGGTGATTATTGAAGATGATTGCTTCATCGGGGCGCGTTCAGAAGTTGTTGAGGGCGTTGTTGTTGAACAGGGTGCGGTGTTGTCGATGGGCGTATTTATTGGTGCCTCGACGAAAATTGTTGATCGCCAGACCGGTGAAATCCATATCGGACGTGTGCCCGCCTATTCGGTTGTGGTGCCGGGCAGTCTGCCGGGCAAACCGCTGGCTGATGGCAGCCCGGGCCCGTCCTTGTCATGTGCGGTCATTATCAAGCAAGTTGATGAAAAGACCCGTGCTAAAACATCTGTTAATGATTTGCTCCGAGATTGATGACCGAACCGTCCTATGCTGTTGATTTGGCCGCCCGCCTCATTCGCTGTGAGTCAGTGACCCCAGCCGAAGGCGGCGCATTGCGCTTGTTGGCCGACGAGCTTGGCGATCTTGGTTTTGAATGCATATGGCTGCCCTTTGGTGATGGCGCGGCGCGCATCCAGAATCTTTATGCCAGACGCGGTGATGCGCCGCCGCATTTTGCCTTTGCTGGCCATACCGATGTGGTGCCGGCTGGTGATGCCGCTGCCTGGCAACATGCGCCATTTTCCGGCACTCTGGCAGATGGCAAATTATTTGGTCGCGGCGCGGCCGATATGAAAGGCGGTATCGCGGCATTTGTTGGTGCGGTGCGCCAGTTTGTAGCGCGTCATCCGGCGGGATCAATCAGCCTGATCATCACCGGTGATGAAGAAGGCGATGCCGAGTTTGGCACGGTTAAAATGGTCGATTGGATGCGGCAGCATAATCATCGGCCTGATCTGTGTGTTGTTGGCGAACCAACCAACCCGCATCAGCTTGGCGATGTGATCAAATATGGACGTCGCGGCAGCTTGTCCTGTGTGTTGCGGGTTGACGGGGTGCAGGGGCATGTTGCCTACCCGCATCTGGCAGATAACCCGATTGTGCGTTTGCTGGCGATGCTGGCACCGGTCAATGGTGTCACACTTGACGCTGGCAACGCATATTTTGATGCATCAACAGCGCATGTCACAACAATCGATACGGGTAATAAAGCCGGCAATGTGATCCCGGCAACGGTGTCCGCAAGTTTTAATATCAGATTTAATACCGAACATAAGGC
>JADHLR010000052.1 GCA_016780525.1 Candidatus Puniceispirillum sp. | reverse complement strand
CAATCGCCTCGGCGATCCGGGCCGATCCGATATTGGATGAATAAACCATGATTTCCGGCACATTTAGCGGCCTGACGCGCGGCTTATAATCGGTGATGGTAAAGCGTGAAATGCGCAGCGGCTTTGCCACTTCAAATCTTTGATTGATGTTGGCAGCGCCGGTTTCCAGCGCAATCGCTGTATTCAACACCTTAAAGGTTGACCCCATTTCATACAGGCCTTTGGTGGCGCGGTTGAATCTGGCATCATCGCTGACCCGGCCAAATTGGTTGGGGTTGAAATCGGGAAGTGACGCCGCCGCCAGAATTTCGCCGGAATGAATATCAAGAATGACGCCAGCACCGCCAATCGCCTCAAATAAGTCAATCTGCTTCTGGATTTCATGGCTGATAATGGTTTGCAGGCCAAGATCAAGGCTGAGCGTCACATCCTGTCCGTTCGCCAGTTCGGTGTTCAACGCTTTTTCAATGCCGGCAATGCCATTATGGTCGGTGTCGACAAAGCCCAGAACATGCGCCGCTGTCTGGCCGCGCGGGTAAATCCGCGTCATGCCCTTGGCAAAATACACACCGGGGATGCCAAGCTGTAAAATCGCTGCATGTTGTTTCGGTGATAATTGACGGTCAAGCTCGACATATTTGGTTTTTTTGCCAAGCAGATTGCGTAAATCAGCGATGCTACGATGCGGCAGGATAGGTGCCAGACGGGCGGCGGCCGCGTCGATATTCATGATTTCGGTGGGGTTGGCATGCAACACAGTGATTGGCAGATTGCCCGCCAGCAACCGGCCGTTACGATCCAATATACGGCCACGCATTGGCGCTGCGGCCTGCCCATGCACGGCAAGGCGCAGATTGCTGTTTGCCTCAGCCAATCCAACGATGCGGGTGCCGATTGTGCCAATAATGGCAATCGCAATAAATCCGCACAGCACCAGCCGAATTTCGGCAATGCGCCGCGATTGCGCCGGGTCAGGGCGGGCTGGCAAAACCAGATCACGCAATTTTGTTAGCAATTCTCGCATGATACCCTATCTGTAGGTTGAGAATCATCTGCTTGACGCATGGGGATGGCTTCCAGCGGCAGAATGCGGTCGCGGCTGATCGGTTGCATGTCAAGCAGGCTGGCGGACAGCGTCAGCACCCGGTCGGGGCGGGACAAAAATGCCCATTCGGCCTCTAACACGGCGATATCACGCTGGGTTGTCGCAATGTTTGACTGCAAGCGCCTAAGTTCGGTTTGCCGTTCATCAATGCCGGTCTTGATCTGATATAATGTGGTGCCAAGTGCCGCCAAAACTACAGCGGTTAAAATGATTATCCGCATGCGATGCTCTCCCGGTTCATGGTGTCATAGGCTGGTGCGACCGTACGGCGTGCAATCCGCAGCTTTGCTGAGCGGGCGCGGCTATTGGCGCGGCTTTCATCGGCGCTCGGCAAAATCGCTTTGCGGGCAATGAGATCAAAGCTGGGCGCTGTGTCGTTGGCGACCGGACGGTGACGCGACGGGCGCGCCGCGTGCTGGCTACGTTTTGTCAAAAACCGTTTCACGATGCGGTCTTCGAGCGAATGAAATGAGACAACAGCCAGAATACCGTCCGGGTTGAGCAATGATTCAACCGCGGCAAGTCCGGCCGCAAGCTCGTCAAGTTCACGATTTACATAAATGCGTAACGCCTGAAAACTGCGCGTTGCCGGATCGATCTGCCCGGGCTTTTTTGATGGCGTCACCGAATAGATAATATTGGCAAGCTGTGTGGTTGAGGTGATGGGCGTGGTTTCACGCGCTGTGACAATGGCGCGGGCAATGCGGCGTGAGGCTTTTTCCTCGCCATATTCCCATAAAATCTGTGCCAGATCGCTGGCGTCGCTTTGCATCACAATATCGGCGGCGCTGGCACCGGATTTTGACATGCGCATATCGAGCGGCCCGTCAAAACGAAAGGAAAACCCGCGATCGGCCTGATCGAGCTGGGTCGAACAGACGCCGAGATCAAAGGCTGCACCGTCCAGCTTTTCCGGCGCGCCACCGCGCAGCATTTCCGGCCCGGCTGGCAAATTTTTGATCAGGCTGGACATATCTGAAAAACAGCCCTCGACCAGCACAAAGCGGCCGGCAAATTCCTGCTGCATGGCAAGGCCGCGCCGGATCGCGTCGGGGTCACGGTCAATCGCCACCACACAGCAATCAGCCCGCTCGAGCAGAGCCCGGCTATAGCCGCCATTACCAAATGTGGCATCAAGGTAAAAATGACCGTCCGTTGGCCCAAGCGCTTCCACCACCTCTTGCAACAGGACCGAATGATGGAGCATGTCAGAATGCATTATCGATCCCCGCTCTCAACAGCCGGGCGCGTCGCCCCCCGACCAAGACGCAGGCTTGGTAACCCATCAGTTTTGGCCCGTGCCCGCGCATCAGCCTCGCGATTTCGATAGCGATCAGGCAGCCAGATCTGAAAAGACCGGCCAATGCCAGCATACAGCGCGGTATCATCAAGCTCGGCAAATTCGATAAAATCGGCGCTCAGCATGATCCGCCCTTCGGCGTCCAGCTTCATCTCTTGTGCGCTCGATAACATGGTTTGCAGGGTTGCCACTTCGCTCGACAGACTGTCCATGCTGTCAATGGCGTCAACAATCTGCTCAATGCGTTCGGCGCCACACCCCTCAAGACAGGGTTCAGTCAGCGATTTGAACAGGAATAACGGGTCACGCCGTCGTTCCAGCACAGCGCGGAAAGGGGCCGGCACGGAAAGGCGCCCTTTCTTATCGATGCGATTTTCAAATGTGGATAAAAACAATTCCACGTTACCTCAAGCCCCTCATTCATGTGCCGTGCCGGCCAATCCGAGCCTTGGTTGCCAAAACCGCCCGGGTCTCTCCAATGCGCCACAGATGGCCAGTGAAGAGGTCCCAATCCTGATCTGGTTTGTCGGGTTTTGACCTGGGAGATGGCCGCGAACCGCAACAAATCCTAAATTGGGATATTATGGGATATCATGGGATTTTATGGCCGTCAATGGGTTTTACCCTTTTCTTCATGGGAAAATGTAATCTTTTCAATATGTTAATATTAGAAATAAACAATGATATATAACCCACTGAATAACCGCATATTTTGCATTTTTGTTCTATTTTTGTTCTGAATTTAAAGATGCAGGCTGGGGGAACGCACGGTTTTTGCTGGCTTGACGTTTTTTCAATACGACTTATAGAGTTTTTACGTTCAGTTACATTGTTTCGTTTGGAAAGCCAGCTTTGCGCCACTGTGGCCTATGCCGTGTTAGGCTGTGCCATTGTTGTATGTGCCGCTGGTGCGGACAAAGCAACCGACTAATGGAGGGGACAATCACCTGGCGTCGGCATGATACCTATCCGTCACACGCGGCGTATCTGGCTGCAATTGTTATGGCAATTGTCTTTGTCATGGTCGCGCTGTTGCGGACTGGGTTGGTCGCCCCGACGGCGTGGCAAGCTATTGAGGATGATCGACATGTGCCTGCCGCTTATCAGGCCTTGCCGCGGGTCTGACCATGCCGCGGGTCTGACCATGGCTCCGCAGCCGGCGCCTAAATTTTGCGCCTTTTTTCACCGGGCGACGTCATCGCACGGCTTACGAAAAACGTGCAAAAAACGGGCGAAAACGGGCGAAAAAAATGTCAGATGACCTGTAAGCCGGGTTCTGTAACAGCTGCGATCGCAGCCGATGACGGCTATTCATCTAGGATGGCTGTTACCAGCCATCTCAAGCAACCTACCCGAACATGATGCAGGGTCGCATCTGGAACGGCAATGCCGTGCCTTATGTTCCTATCTGGTCTTGCTCCGGGTGGGGTTTACCATGCCCGTTCTGTTGCCAGTTCGGCGGTGCGCTCTTACCGCACCTTTTCACCCTTGCCCTGCATAGCGGGCGGTTTGTTTTCTGTGGCACTTTCCCTAGAGTTGCCCCCGCCGGACGTTATCCGGCACCCTGACCCTGTGGAGCCCGGACTTTCCTCTCCTTGTGCAAAAAGCACAAGCAGCAGCCATCCGGTCATCTGACATCGGCGGTTATACGCCCGCCGGTCGGTTGCGGTCAAGCAAAGGCGATATGAGGTATGTTTGGATGCGGGGCATCATAGGATGCTGGCTAGGTTTTTTCCGCGCGCGACACAGCCTCAGCTTTTTCCGCGGCGACAAGCCAGGATTCCTCTTTCTCGGCTTTTTCTAACTGTAATGCTGTCAGCGCATCGGCCAGTTTGTTGAACCGGTCTGGGTCAAGGGCGAATAAATCGGGGGCTGCCAGCGCTGTTTCGATAGTGGCGATTTCTGTATCCAGATCGGCAAGCAATCCGGGAACAGTATCGAGGATATGCTGGTCTTTAAAGCTGAGCCGTGGTTGCCGGTTTGTCTTTGGTTTGTCGCTGGCAGATGGTTTTTTTGCAGATTTGCCCGGCCGTGATGTATCAGCCTGCCGTGCGGCGATGGCCTGTCGGCGTGCCAGATAGTCGGAATAGCCGCCAGCATGCGCAACAATTTTTGCATCGCCCTCAAATGCCAGCACCGCGGTCACCGTCCGGTCGAGGAAATCGCGGTCATGGCTGACAATCAAAACCGTGCCATCATAGTCGGCGATGACTTCCTGTAAAAGTTCCAGCGTTTCCAGATCAAGGTCATTTGTTGGCTCGTCAAGAACCAGAAAATTATGGCTTTGCGCGAAAAGTTTGGCTAGTAACAGCCGGTTCTGTTCACCGCCAGACAGGGTCGAGACACGCTGTGTCATTTTTGCATCATCAAACATAAAATCGCGCAGATAGCTGGTGACATGTCTGGTTTGTCCGGCCACTTCGATCATATCGCTGCCACCCGAGCTTAAAATGCTCCAGGGTGACGCATCGCGATCGAGGGATTCGCGGCGCTGGTCAAAATACGCCGGATTCAGCCCAAACCCCTGTCTGATACGTCCGGAGTCAGGTGCGTTCACTCCCAACAACAGCCGCACCAATGTCGATTTGCCAATGCCATTCGGGCCGACAATGCCGATACGGTCACCGCGCCGGATCAACAGATTGAAATGCAGCAGCAAATTGCGCGTGGTTGCGCCATCCGGCACCGCTGTGCTGAGGTCAATGGCTTCCAGAACAAGCTGTCCGCCGCCATCCGCCGGCCCGGTTTCCATGCGCATGCTGCGCTGGGTGATGCCACCGGCTTTTGCACGCTCGCCGCGCAGCCGATCGAGATCGCGCAGCCGTCCCTGATTGCGCTTGCGCCGCGCCGAAATACCTTCACGTGACCATTTGGTTTCGGCGGCGATCTGTCGATCCAGCTTGTGCAGGCTCACCGCTTCATCGGCGAGAATGCCGTCAGACCAGCTTTCAAATTCGTCAAAATGCCCATCACGGCGGCGCAGCTTGCCGCCATGCAGCCAGATAATGCCGGTGCCCAGATTGCGCAGGAACGCCCGGTCATGGCTGACCACCAACAACGCGCCTTTATGTTGGCGCAACATATCTTCCATCCATTCAATAGTGGGTAGATCCATATGGTTGGTGGGTTCGTCTAGCAGCAGGATATCGGGCTGTGTATACAGCGCTCTGGCAAGTGAAACGCGGCGCGCCTCGCCACCAGACAGCCCGTCACTCATGCGCTGGGGATCAAGCCCCATGCGCGTCAAAATGGCATCGGCCTTATGCGCAATTTTATCGAGATGCGCATCATCGACCCCGGCGGTGACAATGGCGCGCAAACTCATTGATTCGGGGATATGCGGGGCTTGCGGCAGATATGCGATGTTGGCACCGGGTGCCACCCATAAACTGCCTTCATCCATCTCGCCCTGACCGGCAAGCAGTTTCATCAGGCTTGATTTGCCGGCGCCATTGCGCCCGACAAGCGCCAGCCTGTCGCCGGCATGCAGCGCCAGATCAGCGCCCCGCAAAAGCCAGCGATCGCCAAGATTGATGCCGGCGTCGGCGATTGTCAAAAGTGGTGGTGCCATAAACCGACAGCGCTCCCTAAAGGCCTCTTTGCCGGGCCAGCGCATCATAAGCCGCATTAATTTGCGCCAGCCGGTCATTCGCAGCGGCGACAAATTCTTCGGGCATGCCATCGGCAATCAGCCGGTCCGGGTGATGCGTGCGCGCCAGCTCTTTCCAGCGCCGGGTCAGCGCCGCATTGTCAATATCGGCGGAAACGCCCAAAATCTCATAGGCCGAGGGGCCGCTGCTGCGATGAATGGCCAGCAAACGGTCAAATTCAGCATCGTCAAATCCAAAAATGCTGGCAACAATATGCAGGTAGTTCTGTTCAGGTGGGGTGATATCGCCGTCCGATTTGGCGATGTGAAACAGTAAATCGAGCAATTGTTCCAGAATGGGTGCCTTTGCGACAAACAGATGTGCGACCTGGTTGGCGTATTCTTCGAATCCGGCCGGGGTTTGCCGCGCCAGATCCCAAAATCTGCCAACCTGTTTCACTTCGCTTGCCGGAATGTGAACACGTTCACGAAAAGCGGCAATCTCGTCACGGCTGACAATGCCATCGGCCTTGGCCATTTTTGCTGATAGCGCGATTACCGCGACGGTAAAGGCAACGCGTTTGGTGGCCTGAGAGTCGCCGCTGGGTGAACCGCTTTCTTTACCACTGCTGGCTGGGATCATGCGTTTTTCCACGGCATGACCGGCCACCGCACCAAGCAGACCCCCGATCGGCCCACCAAGTGCAAATCCGGCTGTGCCGCCGATGATGATGCCCCAAATACTCATGCGCTTTTCTAGCTGGGGTTTGCAGGTAAAGGCAAGCCTTTGACGCCGGATAAATGAGAATGCGCTAAAATTGGACTGGCATTTGTTGGCCGGCGGTTTTATGGTGTCGGGCATGACCCAAAAACTGCCTGAATTTACCAATAATGACGCTGATAACGCGGCTGATATAGAGATGAATCTGACCGGCATGAAATGTCCGTTACCGGTGTTAAAGGCGCGTCGGCAAATCAACCAGATGGCACCTTCAGCCGTGTTAAAAATCACCGCTGACGATCCGGCGGCGCCACTTGATTTTGAACATTTTTGCGATACCGGTGGGCATCAATTGCTTTCCAGCACCGAACAGGCAGGCATTTTCACATTTGTTATCGCCAAATCGGCCGGCTAGGCTGGGCGTTGCGCCAATAAGCGCCGATGGAAATCCGCTGCCTGTTGCCCTTTCGGGGCGCCGTCATAAAGGCCAAGATCCTGACATTTCATAAAAAAGCCGGGGGCCGGCACCTGTTCGCGGTGCCGTGACACCACCCATGCGGCACGCAGCGGTCTGGCCGCGTGATGATCGTCCTCAAGCAGTGTTTCCAGCCAACTGGTCAGCTTGTGGATGCGATGCGGTGCCGGAATGCGGGCGGCATCGGCAAGTTCGGCATAGGTGATCAGATGCCCGCCAGCGATGGCGGCGTCTAGCGCGATGCTGGCGCGCAATTGCCATTCTTCTTGCTCTGACGTCATCTGCGTGCTGCTCGTTTGCTCATGTCATTACCCGGGCAAGCTGGCAGGCGGGCGCGACTTTGCTAAATCGCCTATTGAAGCGCGCCGCATTTCTGCCTAGCTTGGCGTCATGGTGTATATCAGGTCATTTATCTTTAACAGCTTGTTTTATGTTGGCACGGCAATTTTGGTTGTGCTGATGTGGCCGTTATTGCTGTTGCCGCCGGTGCTGGCGCGCCAGATAGCCAGATTTTGGGGATGGCTGGCGCATAAACAGCTCTACAGCGTCGGTATTCGCCAGCGTCTGCATGGCGATAGACAGCTTGACCAACAGGTCATTTACGCGGTGAAACATCAATCAGCATGGGAAACCATCATTTTGAGCTGGCTGCTGCATGCCCCGGCTTTTGTGCTGAAAGTTGAATTGCTGCGGCTGCCGATTATCGGGCTGTTTTTCACCAAAACCGGCTGTATCCCGGTTGACCGTTCGGATGGGATGCGGGCGTTGCGGAAAATGCGCCAGGCGGCGCTTGAACTGGCAGCACAGGGGCGCTCAATGCTGATTTTTCCGCAAGGCACGCGGATTGCGCCCGGTGCCAGCAAACCCTACGAGATTGGCGTGTTTGCGCTGTATGATTCAACCGGTCTGCCGGTGGTGCCGGTGGCGCTGAATTCGGGGCATGTGTGGCCGCGTAATAGCTGGTTAAAATATCCCGGCATTGTCGATGTCTGTTTTCTTGAGCCGATCGCGCCGGGCTTGACGCGAAAGCAATTCATGGCCACCTTAGAACAGCGGATTGAAAGTCAAATGGCCGCGCTCGAAGCACCGCAACAGCACCGCGACCGCGCCCTGACAGAGGAGCCACATCATGGAAGGTAGCCAGCGCCGCCCGGACGCACAGCTGAATGTTTTGGGTGAGCCGCTCACCAGCTGCTCGCATGATCCGCTGACCGGTTTTTTCCGTGATGGCTGTTGCAATACCGGGCCACTTGATCAGGGCATGCATACGGTCTGTGCGATTGTGACTGATGAATTTCTTGAATTTAGCAAGGCGGCGGGTAATGATCTGTCGACTCCGCGCCCGGAATTTGGCTTTGTCGGATTAAATGATGGCGATCAATGGTGCCTATGTGCGGCCCGGTGGGAACAGGCACGACAGGCCGGCAAAGCGCCAAAAATTCGGCTCGCAGCGACCAATCAGGCCAGTTTGGCGGTGTGTCGTTTGGATTATTTAAAGATGCATGCGATCGATCTGAATTGATCAGACCGGCATAATAACAGCCGACAATAGGGGGGCGAGGTGATGCTGACGCTTGATGCACGGGTACAACTGACTTGCACCGAAACCGATCAGGTGGCACCGGCAACGATTGTGCGGATTCAAGGCAACCGTGTCGATGTGGTGCTTGATCAGGGCGGCGGCGATATTATCATCAGTATGGTGATGCAAAAGCCGGGGCTGTATGTTGGCAGCCGGTCGGGCCTTGAATTTACCATGCGCACATGATCATGGCGCTGCCACTCGCACAAGATGAGATATCATGCCGATGAATGAACAGAAATCTGACACCGGGCGTCATGCTGATCAATCAGCCTGGGTCATTTGGGCGGTTTTAGTGGTGATCGCTGTCGCCATTTTGCCATTTGTGGTGCGCAATAGCGAGATCGTCAGGCAGCTTGCCGCCATGTGCGGCTTTACCCTCAACTGATCGGTTTTTTCTGCGCTTTACCAGTCAGGCCAAAGACGCTGGCATGCGGTATCTGGCAAGGTATTTTTCTACGATAGAGACATAAAGCTGTATTGCCAGAGCGGCGGCCTGTCGATAGGTTGGCGGCTTCAACCGGTTGGCAGGAGGCGAATATGATTATTCTTGATGGTGGGCTAGGCCGCGAATTACAGGCCATGGGGGCACCGTTTCGGCAGCCTGAATGGTCGGCATTGGCGCTGATGGAGGGGCCTGAATTTGTGCGGGCGGCGCATGATGCGTTTTTGCAGGCCGGGGCGGATATTGTTACCACCAACAGCTATGCTGTTGTGCCATTCCATATTGGCGAAGATGTGTTTGCCGCGCGAGCACCCGAATTATTGCGCTTGTCCGGCGAATTGGCGCGGGCAGCCGCCGATGCGGCGGCGCGAGATGTACAGGTCGCGGCCAGTGTGCCGCCAATGTTCGGTTCTTATCAGCCGGATAAATTTGACCCGGACATGGCTGTCGGCATGATGCAGCTGTTCCGTGACCAGTTGATTGACTATGCCGATTTGTTTTTGGCTGAAACACTGGGTTCGGTGGTTGAAGCCGAGTTATTTCTCACCGTATTTAGCCAGACCAAACTGCCGCTATGGCTGTCTGTCACATTAGAGGATGTCGGGGTCGTTGCGGGCAAGCCCAGATTACGATCCGGCGAACCGCTGACAGATATTCTGGCGGTTTGTGAAACGATGCGACCGGTGGCTTTGCTGTTCAATTGCAGCCAGCCAGAAGTGATGGAGGATGCCA
>JADHLR010000051.1 GCA_016780525.1 Candidatus Puniceispirillum sp. | reverse complement strand
ACTTGAGAATAGGCAGAGTTTTACAGCCAAAATTGCCGCCAAAGCCGCATCTGCGACGCAAAAGAAAAGCGCATCTTCAACGGCGATGGAGTCCCAAAATAACCCACAATTGCTCGCAGAACTTAAAAAACTCAGGTTAACCATAGCTCAAGAGCGTTCAGTCCCTGCATATGTGATTTTTTCAGATAAAACATTAGCGCAAATGGCGAATGAAATGCCGACAACCGAGGATGAATTTCTGGCTATCACTGGTGTCGGAAACAACAAGCTGAAAGAGTTTTTTGAGCCATTTTCTCAAGTGATTAAAATGGCTGGCGATAGCACAGCTGAACCAGCCCGGTAACGCCCAGCCCGGTAACGTATTTAACGCACAAAAACCACCAAACCCATCAGATAACAGAAAAAACCATTCGATATAAAAACCCAATGCGGAAAGGTTGCTGGCAGCCTTTTCATGTTCAGGTAATACACAACCAACAATGCCGGCCCGGACGCCAGAGCGAGAAAACCGCTATCCATCTATGTCCCCTTTTTTTCACGTTTTGCAAAATGCGTGATGCCCCTTCGCAAGGGCGTTGGCGCGATTGAGATTCTGTTGCTGGGTTTTCTGATTTTCAGCTTAAATCGGATCGCCTCAAAATTTTGCATTTCCCCGTAACGCAAAATACAAGCCGCCGGCGTATAAGCTGACGTGAACATAGTCGTAAAGAAGCACATCTAGCAAGCTGTCTGGCTCGCTCAGCCATATGACCCCGGTCATGATGCACGTCATCGTGATGCCGCTAAACCGGGTCAGTATGTCCGCAGCCTCGGTGATGATTTTTCCTCGGAAAATGATCCCGGCTGCCCCTGCGGTCAAAAGCCCCAGCCCAGCCCCAATCTCGCCAGCCACGACAAAAAACCAGACCAAAAGAGATAAGCCGTACCCTTCGGCAGTCTCTGCATCAAAAGGAAGCTTGTCAAAACCTTGCTGTAAGAACAGTGCAGCGAGCGGTATCCTTAACAAAAAGGTGGCGAAAGGTGCTGGCAATTTGGGCAAAACAGGCATGACCAATCTCCTCAATTGGTGAATAACCGTGGTTTGGCTACGAAACAGTCTTTTCCGTCGACGCCGTTGTTGAAGATTTGTGCTTATGCTTGCGACACCGCTTGCGCATTTGCGTCATTAAAAGCACCGCGCTGGCTCCCATAAACATGCAGGAGAGCAAATTTAGTTTGGTCGTCAGAAACATATCACCCTCTTTTACTATAGTATGAGGTTATGACATATGAGTTGCAGGCCGGATCACAAGGTGCTGCGACAATTTAAACGGAACATAGTGATCAACATCGCAGCCCCACATCACCCTGTCGGGCCTGCTTTACAGGCGGACAGCTGGAACAAAGCCGTGTGCCAGAATTTGCCAAAACGAGTCACCTGGGTTGCCCTCGGCGCCGCGGTGAATGGCGCGTTGCAGCGTTTTGACAATTTTGGGCGCGGGTGATTGCGGCGTAATGATGCAGTCAGGAAACAGTCGCTGGCTATGGGCAAGGCGTTGCTCTTTGACCGCTCTTTTGCACATTCAGCAATATTCTTTTTATCTTTCCGGCCTATCTTTTACAAATTAAGAAATAGTAGTGTCAGATTGTCGCACACGGATGGCTAGGCGAATACCCCCTAACCACAGTCGGTTAAGTGTTTAAGACCAGAACATTGCGCCGTTGGTTCTCTGGTGGCGTTTTTCACAAAGGAAAGAAACACATGTTATATAATTCATATAAATCGATCATGGATAGCCGGTACAACCCTCTTTCCCACATTCAGGATGTCACCATCCGTCATCTTGTGATGCAAATGCTGGCGTGGATGTGGTGCGTCGTTTTCTCTATGTGGCTGGGATCAATCGTCGTGTTTGGCGTCAGCGCAGCTGTTCATGCCATTTTGATTGCTGGTGTATTTATCACCGCAGCCACCTTCGAGGCGGCCCGGCTAAAACCCGGATATTTTGGTGCATTAGGTCGTGCAAACGGCGGCGAGCACGAATAGATTTTGCGTGGCTGGGCGCCTGGGCATCTGTGCGTCTGGTCGTCTGCGAGTCTGTAGGCTGTCCTAGCCACCCGTCCTCGGTGGCAACAGCTATCGGCTCTTTATCGCTATATCTTGTAGATTCAACATCACAGCCTCCTATCTAATTTCTCTCATTGTATGCCGGCCATCAGGGCTATGGCCTGAGCGGGCCTATGGTTTGAGCAGGGCGAGGAGCTGTTTTTGGTTTGCGGTGATATCCTCTATTGTGACGCGGTCCATTTCGGCCATAAACCCGGCTAATGCGCGGGATAACAGCTGGTTCAGCTTGCACCCGCTGACCAAAGAGGGCGTTGATGTTCTGCTGGTGTATGGTGACCCCGCCTATTATCGACGGTTCGGATTTTCGGAAAAAACCGGCCGCGCATTCACGCCGCCATACACGCTGGCATACCCGTTTGGCTGGACAGGAATGATGCTGAACGAAACGCCCCTGCCTGACACGCCAATCCAGTTTGACTGCGTCGCCGCATTATCCAAACCAGATTTATGGTGGTAAAACCTCAATCAATCACTGGGTAATCGGAACATGCTGGCTAATTGACCGCATGCGTAATTCTTAGTTTGTCTATAAATTTCTTCATAGCTTGCGATTCCGGGCCAGAAAGCGCTCTCAAAAACTCAGTTTCCGGCGCTTTCATGTCCTCCTGGCTCAAAGTCCAGTTCCCCATGCCAACCATCACAGGCAACAAACCCAAGGCACGCTCTGTCAGGCTATACACTTTTCTCTGCGCGTGTTTGGCATCGCTGCGCGCTGCAAGAAGCCCGATATCACAAAGACGTTTTAAACGGTTTGCTAATGTCGGCCGGGGGATTTTCTCGTTATTATTTTCTAAAATTGCACCAAAAGTTCTTTGATTAAAAAAGGCAATATCGCGCAGCACAATAACCGTCCATTGGTCTGATAGCACGGTTGCTGCCATAGCGATTGGACAGGTAACGTCTCCTCGCCTAACGATGCTGCTCTTTATGAAACCATCCATCACTCTACCTCACCAAAAGTTTCTCCTAATATAAACCGTAATAGAAATTTAACTGGTTTTAAAATAAAAAGGGACTGTCGACCCGCTTGAACCGAAAGTTTTTACAGGAAGTTGTGAATGTTTGGTTTGTCAATTTGCAAAGATAAGGGTCGATCATGAGAATTCTTTATATCGGAATGTACAGTGAAGATGGGCTTCAGGGTCTGGAAAGCAGCAGCCTTGCAAAGCGCAGGGACGCCGCGGCTTCAATCGCTGAGGCGGCCGGCGGCGAATTGCTTGATTTGATGTATCTGCAGGGTGATTACGATATGGCGGCCCTTATGGAGTTGCCAACCATAGAGGCGGCCAGTGGCTTGCTGAAGGCGGTTAAAGATTCGGGTGCCTGGGAAGATATGATGATGTTTCCGGAATTTGACCTCGATACGGGTCTGGCGGCAATTAACGCGGTCAAATCGAGCTATAAAGCACCCGGCAAAGATTAAGTAAACATGCATTTAAAGCAAGCAAAAGGGAACTGATTTTCTATGGCAAAATATACAAATGTTGTCAGGTTCAAAGTTATAGCTGGCAAGCAGCAGGAATTTGAATCCGCATTCAGCAAGGCTGAAAAATGGGACGGGCAATTGCTCCAAATTCTGGCGCGGACCGGTGAGCAAAGCTATGTGGGCTATGGCTTGTGGGAAAGCGAAGAAAAAATGACAAGCGCGATGCCACTGATGATCGGGTTGCTCGACAGTGCCCGGCACTTGCTCGAAGAAATGTCACCCGAGCTGGGCGTAACAGACCCGGTTTCAGGAACCGTTGTTTTTGAAAAAGAGATGTAATCGGGCCAGCACGGGAACGATCAGACCAACAGATCAGAAAGGTCATAAAAATGAAAAATTATATGGTTACCCATACATTGAAGTCAGATGAAGCCATGGAAGCCTATTTCGCAGCGATGGAAACAATGAGCGAAGCGGATATTCGTGGTGCGATGAAAAATGAAAAAGCGTCATTTCAGATGCAATGGAATGCGGGGAAAAATGATAAAATTATGTTCTGCTGGTGGAAGGCGGAAAGCCCTGAGGCAATCCTCGAAACGCTGGGCGAGATGGGCTCGTTGTTTGATAATGACATCAAAGAAATGCCAAACGTAATGGACTTTACAGATTGAGATCATTGGGAGAGTTACATGTTATTTAAATTTGCCTGGACACATTCTCAAGAGGCAAGAGACAAAACCATTAAGCAGTTTATGGAAACCGGTGGAATGCCGCCCGAGGGCGCAACCATGCTGTCGAGATACCACAATGTAGATGGTACGGGTGGTTTCGCCATTGTTGAAAGCAGTGATGCCGCAGCTCTTGCAGATTACGCCCTGGATTGGAACGGCCTCATTAAAATCGACATTACGCCTCTCATGGATGATGAGACGATTGGCGGTGTTTTGAGTAAAAAATTCAACTGAATCACCTGATCATTTCAACCAGAGGAGACCTATTATGAGCAACATGTATAAAAAATCATTTAATGACGCAGACGAGGTCAAAACACCGCCAAAGGCGCATGTCTCAGTTGTTAAGCTCGGGACAATGAACGCATCAAAAATGGTGTTAGAGCCAGGTTGGAAATGGTCAGATTGCATAAAACCGCTTGTTGGCGGCGACAGCTGTCAGGCAGGCCATATCGGTGTGATCATTCAGGGCAAACTGATGTGTGTCCATGATGATGGCACCGAAATATTGGCAGAAGCGGGGGATGCCTATTATTTCGCGCCCGGCCATGACGGTTGGGTTGTTGGTGATGAAACAGTGATCGCTTACGAGATTGTCGATGGCGGCAAAGATTATGGCCCCTGGACATCAGCTTAACTGGTTACCCAATGGCTTCATCAGCATTAAAATGAATCGGTGAGACCAGCCTTTGTGCTGGTTTCAACTTGCGGCTGTATTTTTAAACTTAACAGGAGAAAAAAATGAAGTTTTTATTTCTGGGAAGATATTCGAATGCTGGCCTTGCTGGATTTTTGCAAAATCCCGGCGATGATCGGCGCGCGGCAATTTCTGCCATGGTTGAAAAATCAGGCGGCACATTCATTGACCTACAATTTCTGCGGGGCAAATATGACATCGCCGTTGTTGCGGAGGTTGCAAGTTTTGAGGATGCGGCGGCGGTAAAAGTCCTTGTGGCAGCATCAGGGGCGTTAAATGATTTAGAAATGTTGGAATATATCGACATGAATGACATTGCGGGTCGCGCCAACAAGATGACCGGGGCATATAGGGCACCAGGCGGTTGATAAACTAGGGGAGGGACGCATGCCGAAAGGCTATGTGGTAGCGAATATTCGCGTCAGAGATCAGGAAAAGTTCCAGCAATTTTCGGGAATGGCGGGGCCGGCTATTCAAAAATACGGGGGTAAAGTGTTAGCCCGGGGCGCTGTCGCCGACAGGCTTGAAGGCGACGTCGATGGTATCGTTATGATGATCGAGTTTGAAAGCAAGGACGCTGCCAGCACATTTTATCATAGTGAAGAATATCAGGCGGCAAAAACAGTCCGGGAAGAATGCGCCGATACCGACCTAATGATTGCCGAAGGCGTCGCCGAATAAAGCGCTGTCGAACATAGCGTTGTCGAAGATAGCTTTTTCGCTGGGGGCAACACGCTTTTGGCTACCAATATCCTTTGATTGATTTCACCCTTTTGGCAAAATCGGTGATGCGTTTATCGGCGTTGGTTGCCGGGTCGTCATAGCATGTCTCGAGGATCTGCTCGATCGCCGTAATAACCGGTGCCATCTGATAGAGCCGCGCTTGTTTGGTGATCGGCACACAGATACTGACACTGGCCGATTGTGCGATGGGTGACCGGGCGGCATCGGTCACCGCAATTGTCGGGATGCCCAGCTTGTAAGCCGCCTGCACCAACCGCACGGTTTCGGTCGCATAGGGCGATGTTGAAAAAGCAATCAGCAGATCGTCGCGTGACAGCCGCGCCAGATCTTCGGCTGTGACCGACGCCGATGGCGGCATCAAATGAAAATTATTAAACACCATCCGGCCCATATAATTCATATAGAGGGCAAAGGCGTGGGCATTGCGCACACCAATGATATATACATTGCCTGCCTTATTGATCATCTGCGCCGCTCTGGCAATCTCTGGGCTGTTCAACTGGTGCGGCGCGGCATGTGTATCCGGCCCCCGATTGTTGTCGGTAAATAAATGCCGGCGGGCTGCCACTTGAAAATCCGGATAGCCGGCAAACCCCCATCGGCGCGTCAGGCGGATGATGGTCAGCGGCGAGACACGGCTGTTTTGCGCCAGATTACGGATCGACTCAAACGGAATATCCGGCAGATGGGACAGAATATAATTGCTGGCCTGCTGCATGGTGGGTGACAGCTCGGCATGTTGATCGCGAATCCGGGATGGCAAATCCGACATGGGTCATCTCGCTGGTAAAAGGGGTGATGAAAAACCAACAATGTTACATTTGTAACAATTTTTCCTTATAACGCAACATTTGTTTTACATTTGCCATGAGCCATGCTTCAGTTATGGCCTCGGGCCAGTCTGCTTATGGATCAGGGGGATGCGTCCGAAAAATCCCAAACACTGTATTTGTGGGGCGATAGGAGTTAATTGATGAAACATGCGCATCTGTTTGCACGCAACAGCCGTGCTGATTATCCGGTTGCGGTGGCTGGCGACGGTGTGTTTCTGATCGATGACACCGGCAAGCGTTATCTCGATGCATCCGGGGGGGCAGCGGTGTCTTGTCTTGGTCATTCGGATGCGGCTGTGTGTGCGGCAATTGCCGATCAGGCGCAGGATCTGGCCTATGCGCATACCGCCTTTTTCACCAGCGAAGCGGCGCAGGCACTATCGTCAAAATTGGCAAACCTCGCCCCGGCTGGCATCAACCGTGTCTATTTGGTGTCGAGCGGTTCAGAAGCGATGGAAGCCGCGATCAAACTGGCACGGCAATATTTTGTCGAAATTGGCCAGCCATCGCGGCACCGGATTATTGCCCGGCGGCAAAGTTATCATGGCAACACATTGGGGGCGCTGGCCGCCGGTGGTAACCAGTGGCGCCGCCGCCAGTTTGAACCATTGCTTGTCGAAACAAGCCTGATTTCCCCCTGTTACGCCTATCGCGATCAGCAACAGGGTGAGAGTGCCGAAGCCTATGGCCGACGTGTCGCCGATGAACTGGAAACTGAAATTCTGCGTATTGGCGCGGAAAATGTGATGGCATTTCTGGCTGAACCGGTGGTGGGCGCGACGGCTGGCGCGGTGACGGCGGTGCCGGGCTATTTCGCCCGCATCCGCGAGATTTGTGACCGCTATGGCGTGCTGGTGATTCTGGATGAGGTGATGTGCGGCATGGGGCGAACCGGCACTTTGTTCGCCAGTGAAGCGGAAAACATAATTCCGGATATCGTCGCAATTGCCAAGGGGCTTGGCGCCGGCTATCAGCCGATAGGGGCGATGCTTTGTCAGGATTTTATCCATGACGCGATTGAACAGGGAACCGGTTTTTTCCAACATGGCCATACCTATCTGGGGCATCCCACGGCCTGTGCGGCGGCCTGCGCCGTGCTTGGCCGGATCGTCGATGATGGGCTAGGTGCCGGGGTGATGGATAAAGCTGCCGGCCTGCGCACCCGGCTGGACGCGGCGTTTGGCCAGCATCCGCATGTTGGTGATATCCGTGGACGCGGCCTGTTTATTGGCATTGAGCTGGTCGCCGACCGGCAGACAAAAGCCGCGTTTGATCCGGCTTTGCATATCGCCGGAAAGATAAAGACCCACGCCATGCAGGCTGGGCTGATGTGTTATCCGGCGCAAGGCACCATTGATGGCCGTCAGGGGGATCATATTCTGCTGGCCCCGCCCTATATTATCAGTGACGATGAAATGGATATGCTGGTTGCGCGTCTGCAAAGCGCAGTTGATCTGGCGCTGGCGTAGGTTTTTGTGGGCGACAGCGATGCGCGTAAAAGACCAGTCGCCGCCAGCATGGTTCGGGAATAAAGCGCAGTTCAGCCTTGATCCGCCTTGATCCGCAACGCCGCTGTGCCGCCAATGCACCGCGTTATGTTCTGACGATCAGCCATCAAATTGCATGCGGCGCGCCAGCACCCGGCACAGACGTTCAACCGAGGCATGCAGGCTGAGGGTGATGATGACAATCACGATCAGGGCGGCGAACATCAGGTCGGTTTTGGCCCGTCCATTCGCCAGCAGCATCAAATAGCCAAGCCCCTGCGAGGCGCCGACCCATTCGCCGATAATAGCCCCGATGGGTGCGTAAACGGCGGCCAGCCGTAACCCCGAGGCAAGCCCGGGCAGACCCGCCGGAATTCGGATATGGGTCATGATCCGCCACGGCTGGGCATTCATCACGCGGGCCAGATCCAGCATGCCGCGTGGGGTCGCCATCAGCCCGTCAAAAAACGCCGAGGTGACAGGGAAATAAATAATCAGCAAGGCCATGATGACTTTCGGCCATAAGCCGTAGCCGAGCCACAGCGTCAGTAAAGGCGCCAGCGCAAACACCGGCAATGCCTGACTGATCACCATCATTGGCCGCAGCATGGTGCGCGCCAGCGGCGATATGGCAAGCCCGATCGCGGTCATCGCGCCAAGCAAAGAGCCAAGCCCAAGACCAAGTAGTACCTCGGCAATCGTCACCAGAGCATGCTGGCTGATCAACTCTATATTGCCGAAAAGGGCGGTGGCGACCCGCATCGGCCCGGGCAGGATAAAGGGCGGCAGATCGGTCAGCACAACCAGCAAATGCCAGAGCAGGATCAGCCCAGCAGACACAATAACAAAGCGCATCAGTCTGATCATGAGGCTTCTCTCAACAGTCGCAACAAGCGGCCCTGACAGGCCAGCACTTCGGCATCATCATACGCCCGGATGACCGGCGTGGAGGGCGGCTCAACAGTGATCAGCCCGGTGCCGGTCATGACATGGATATTGTCGCCAAGCCGCGCCGCTTCGCCCGGATCATGCGTCACCAGCAACACCGTGCGGCCAGCTAGCTGTTCGGCCGCCAGTTCCTGCATTTCGGCCCGCACCCGGGCATCGAGCGCACTAAAAGGTTCGTCCAGAAGCACCAGCGGGCGGTCTTCCATCAGGGTTCTGGCAAGGGCAACGCGTTGACGCTGGCCGCCCGAAAGTGCGTGCGGTTTCTTGTGCAGATGCGCGCCCAGCCCAACTTGATCAATCAGTTGACTGGCCCGGTCCCGATCAAGCTGCTGGCCGCGAAGCCGGGCGCCGAGCAAGACATTATCAATCGTGTTCAACCACGGAAGCAGGCTGTCCTGCTGTGCCATCAGGGTGATGCGTTGGTCAAGCTGCTGACCATCATCACCATCAATGCGGCCGGTAAAACGGACATGATCAGCCAACCCGGCGATCAGCCGCATAATGGTGCTTTTGCCAACGCCAGAGCGACCAAGCAAACAGGTCCAGCGCCCGGCAACAACCGGCAGCGCGACACCATCAAAGACAGTGGTGCCGTCAATCGATGCAGTGCCTTCGAGGTGCAGCCCGGTCATCAGCCGTCCAGCCCCATTTGCCAGAACCCGGTTTCAAGCCGTGTTGCCATATCAAAGCGCTGTTGCAATAGCGGCCAGCGCGGGCTGGCGGCGGGGTCTTCGCCAAGGCGGCGGTGGCACGCCGTATCAATCAACTGGCCGACAGCGATACAAACATCCTGATAGTCGGTGCCGCCATAGTTGTTGATCCAGTCGGCATAGTCGGCGGCATGATCAGACTGGCACAGCCGCAGCCCGATTTCACCATAACCCATGACGCAAGGCGTCAGTGCCGCCAACAGATCAACCATATCACCGCTGTGGCCAGCATCCAGCACATAGCGTGTATAGGCCAGATTTGCTGTGGCCTCGCTG
>JADHLR010000050.1 GCA_016780525.1 Candidatus Puniceispirillum sp. | reverse complement strand
CGCCGACACCCATCACCCCGACAACACCGCCCTGCGCCGGACGCTGTGGCTTTGGTGCCCATATTTTTTGCGCTTGCTGCTGGCGGTAATACGGGCCATCCCGCCAGAAATCAAGCGCCGCCAATATCGCCCAATGGCTTAGCGCGGCTGCCATTTCCGGGTCAACCAAACGCACTAGCGGAATATTTTGCGGCGTTGTCGAATCCGCCATCATATGGTCAACACCCTGACCCTGAAGAATGATTCCACGCAAATTCGGCAAGGCAGCCAGCCGGCCAGCCGGCGGCGTCCACACCAGCGCAATATCCGCGTCGCGCGCATCATCCGACATCAAATCAACAAATTCGATGGCCGGCAGCAGCGGTGACAACCGTTCTGCCCAATCCTGCCAACTGTCGAATGCGCTGTAAAATGCGATACGAATCATCATGGCCCCCCCGTGATGCGTTATCTCAGTCTGCCGCCACCTCGGCCAGCGCGGTCAGCGCTGCGGCGTGTAGATCTGCTGTCGCCGCCGCCAGAATGCTGCTTGATTGCCCAAGCCGGATCGGCTGTCCGGCTGTATCTGTAACAACTGCGCCAGCGGCCTGCATCACCGCGACGACGGCAATCATATCATGCGGTGCCAGACTGTCTTCCATAACCAGATCAATATGACCCGCCGCGAGCAAGGCATAATTATGACAGTCACCACCATAATTGGTCAAGGCTGCCTGTGTCGCCAGATGATTGAAGCCGGTTAAGCCCGCCGCCGACAAGGCTAATGGTGATGTTGTGGCAAGCCGCGCTGTTGCCAGAGTTTGACAGGGTGAAGGCCGCACCATCGCGGCATTCATCCGGCAGGCAGATTGGCGCTGCTGGTCGGCCGGGTTGTGCCCGATCAAATGGCCAATATAGGTTTCGTCCAAAACCGGCATATCGATCATCCCGGCCAGCGGCACCCCCTGATCAGTCAATCCGACCAGCGTACCAAAAACCGGCTTGCCACTGATAAATGCCTTGGTGCCGTCAATCGGATCAATCACCCAGCAAAAGCGGCCAGTTGCATTACCTGCCGTATTAATTGTTGCTGACCCAAATTCCTCGCCCTGAATGGCATCATCGGGAAAGGCCGCCTGAATGACGTCACGCAATGCGGTTTCAACCTGTTGATCGGCAATGGTCACTGGCGATTGATCGGCTTTTTGCGTGGTCTGCGGATTTTGTCGGAACCATTTGGCAATGAAAGGCCGGCTTACCTGCGGCAAGCCGGCTAAAAATTTCAGCAAGTCGGCGCTATCCAGCTGCGCCGCCGAGGTCACGCCTTCAGGCACACTTGGCAGCGGATTAGCTGCCACTTTCGGCTGCAATATCTTCGGCTGTTGGCAGCGGTGCTTCGCTGTCAGCCATGGTCCGCAACCAGGCCACCATATTCGCCCGGTCCTGAGGTTTTTTCAAACCAGCAAAATTCATCTTGGTGCCGCTGATATAGGCTTTCGGCTTGGCCAGAAACGCATTCAGCGACTGGTAATCCCAGTTGCCGCCAAATCCGGCCAAGGCTGATGAATAAGCAAAACCATCAACACTGCCTTTTGCCTGATTGACGATGCTCCATAGCGCCGGGCCGACTTTGTTCGCGCCGCCAGCCTCAAACACGTGACAGGCAGTACATTTTTTCGCCAGCTTTGCGCCAGCCGCCACATCTGCCGAGGCAAGCAATGCCAAAATCGGTTCCGGGCCGGTATCCTCTGGTGCGGCTTCGGCCAGTTCCGTTGCCTCTGGCACCTCGATGACATAGGCATTTTCAGCCAATTGCTGTTCAGGTACCAGAACATGCGCAATTTGGATGCCAGCCATGATCAATAACCCGGCAAACAAAAAGCCTGCAAAAACCTTATTAAACCGCAATTCATCCATGCGTCATTCCCGATACCGGGCTCCCCCAATAAGCTAGATGGACCCGTGCTGTCCATCCCTGTTAAAACCTCACCCGCATCGCCCCGCTTGAGGCGATACATTGGTCTGATTCATTACCCAAATTTGCGCAGTCTCTCAACCCCTCAACAGCTGGTTTTCGACGATATTTTCGCTGTTTTATTTTGCGCTGACATCAAATTTGTGATGAATTGCCATATCATGACAAACAATAACGCAAAAATCATCATAATTCCGGCACGTCTCGGCGCCAGCCGCCTGCCGAATAAACCGCTTGCTGATATTGCCGGAAAACCAATGATCCAGCATGTTTGGGAGCGCGCCATGGCGGCTGATCTGGCGCCTGTCTATGTTGCGACAGATGATCGCAGCATTGCCGATGTTATCGAACAGGCTGGCGGCAAAGCGATATTAACGCGGGCTGATCACCCATCCGGATCAGACCGGGTTTTTGAAGCTGTCGAGGCGATTGATCCACAGCAGCGGTTTCAGCATGTGCTGAATCTGCAAGGCGACCTGCCTGAGATGCCGGCCGATATTCCGCATCAGCTTGCCGCGACGCTGGAGCATCGCGATTGCGAGCTGGCCACACTTGTCACCCCGGCCAGCGCGGAAGAGACAGCCAAGCCGCAGATTGTGAAAGCTGTGATCAGCTGGAAAGCGGATGGGTTTGGTGATGCCTTATATTTCAGTCGCGCTGCCGTGCCCACCGGCACCGCTGAGGCCTATCACCATATCGGCGTCTATGGGTGGCGTCGGTCAGCGTTGGCGCGGTTTGTCAGCCTGCCGCCATCACCACTGGAACTGGCCGAAAAATTGGAGCAATTACGCGCGCTTGAGGCAGGCATGCGCATTGGGGTCGCAAAAATTGCAGCCGCACCGGGCGGCGTTGACACAGCGGAAGATTTGCAAGCCGTCCGGCAACGGCTGGCGGCGGCACCAGAGAGCTGATGCAATTACCGAGACAGCTCATGTGATCGCCCAGACAGCTAATGTGATCTTAGGAAAAAATCACCGCTTGACGCTGCGCTTTTTCATAAGGATAACCTCTTCAAACTAAGGCAAAAGGATTTATTGTGGCAGACGCATCGCGCAAAATTGCTTTTCAGGGCGTTCCCGGGGCCTATTCGCATATGGCCTGTCAACTGGTCAAACCGGATATGGAGGCGGTGGCCTGCGCCTCGTTTGAAGATATGCTGACCCAGGTGCAGGAAGGTCACGCCGCACTGGCGATGGTGCCGGTGGAAAATTCAACTGCCGGGCGGGTGGCTGATATCCATCATCTGTTGCCGCAATCGGGCCTGCATATTATCGGCGAGCATTTTCAGCGCGTGAATCACCATCTTTTAGCACCGCGTGGCAGCCGCTTAGAGAATTTGAAAACTGTGCATAGTCATGCCCAGGGGCTGGCGCAATGCCGACAGCAGATCCGCCAGCTGGGACTGACCCCGATTATGCATGCTGACACCGCCGGCGCGGCCAAGGATGTTGCCGCTGCTGGCGACCCCAGCGTCGCGGCCGTTGCCTCGCGGCTGGCGGCACAAATCTATGATCTCGAGATCATCATCGAATCACTTGAGGACGACAAAAAAAACACCACCCGCTTTTTGATTATGGCGGCTGATCCAATCGTGCCGGAAATTGGCGATGTGCCTATGATTACAACATTGGTCTTTCAACTGCGCAGCGTGCCGGCAGCCCTGTATAAAGCGCTTGGTGGATTTGCCACGAATGGAATCAATCTGACAAAGCTGGAGTCCTATTTGCGCCCCGGGGTCAGCGAACGCGCCCAATTTTATATGGATGTTGAAGGCCATATTGATGAACCGGCGATGCGGCTGGCGATGGAAGAATTGCGGTTTTACTGCATGAAAGATGAGGTCAAAGTGCTTGGCAGCTACGCCGCCAGCCCGGATCGTCATCAGCAGGGCTAAACCGCCAGCCTGTGTGCGGCATGTTTTGCAAAAAGCTGATAAAATACTTGTCGTGATGGCTGGTTTGTTTCATACAGGACACAGGAAGTCTGGGTAGACGTGGTCCCTGCTTACCCGGTCAGGTCCGAGAGGAAGCAGCCGCAGTAGGTTTCATACGGGTTGCCCAGTCTTCCGCTAAATCCTGGCTCAGGGATTGATCAGTGAGCTGCGATCACTTTTGCTTTGATGATCTTGCGATAAGGTGCGTATTGTCAGATGAACGACACCACCCAACAAACCTATCGTGTGCTGGCGCGAAAATATCGTCCCGAGACCTTTTCCGAATTAATCGGGCAGGACGCGCTGGTGCGCACCCTGAGCAATGCGTTGACATTGGGCCGGCTGGCGCATGCTTTTGTGCTGACCGGCGTCCGCGGCATTGGCAAAACCTCGACAGCGCGGTTGCTGGCAAAAGGCTTGAACTGCATCGGTGCCGACGGCAATGGTGGCGCCACGCTTGAGCCATGCGGTCAATGCGAACCATGTCAGGCGATTGCCAGCGGACGGCATGTTGATGTATTGGAAATGGACGCTGCCAGCCATACCGGCGTTGACGATGCCCGCGAAATTATCGAGGGGGTTGGCTATCGGCCAGTGTCGGCGCGTTATAAAATCTACATCATTGATGAAGTTCATATGATGTCAAAAAATGCCTTTAACGCCCTGTTAAAAACGCTGGAAGAACCACCCGACGCGGTAAAATTTATTTTCGCCACAACCGAAATTCGTAAAGTGCCGGTGACCATCCTGTCGCGATGTCAGCGTTATGATTTGCGCCGTGTACCAGCGGGTTTGCTGATCGACCATCTTGCCACAATTTGCCAAAAAGAAACCATTGACGCGCAGCCGGAAGCGCTGGCGATGATTGCCCGCGCGGCCGAAGGGTCGGTGCGTGACGCCCTATCACTGCTTGATCAGGCCGCCGCCATGACGGCTGACGCACTGACGCCGGAACTGGTGGCGGATATGTTGGGGCGGCCGGGTCGCAGCGAGTCGCAGGCGGTACTGACCGCCGCGCTGGCCGGTGATACCAACGCAGCGTTGACAGCTTTTGCCAATGCCTATGCGCGCGGTGCCGAACCCGACATGCTGGTCGCTGATTTGCTCGATTTGATTCATCTGGCCAGTATGCAAGCGGCTGGCGCGGCATCAGACGATTTAATCGACAGTGACAAAGCAACCGTTCTTAGCCTCGCCGAATTTGGCATTGCGCGGCTTGGACGCGCTTGGCAGCTCTTGTTAAAGGGGCATGGTGAACTGGCGCACGCACCCGATCCGGCAGCGGGATGTGATATGTTAATCATCCGTCTGGCACATGCCGCGCAGATGCCAACCCCGGGCGATATTTTGCAAAAACTGCCAACAGCACCGGTCGCCGCAACAAATAACGCACCACCTGCCGCCGCCGCACCGGCAGAGCCGTCACCCGCATCAGCAGAACTGGCTGAGCAGCCATCATCTTCACTGCCAGCATCTTCACTGCCAGCATCGTCACCGCCAGAATCAGGCAGCCATGCCGAAAACCACCGCGACGATGCTGATCAGCACCATACCGCCGCGCCTGTCAATGAACCGCCATCAGATATGTCAGAGCGGCCAAATACCGCCACCAATCCGTCATCCGCACCCGCCACACCCGCCACACTCACCGATATTGTTGCGCTTGCCGAGACGCATAATGAAATGCTGTTGGCGGCGCGCATCCGCAACCATGTGCGGCTTGTCGCCCTGCAGAGTGGGCGGTTGGAAATCGCGCTTACCGGCAACGCCCCGGAAACGCTGGCCGGTGATCTTGCCAAACAGCTGGGGCAATGGACTGGGCAAAGATGGCTGGTCTCATTATCCGATGAGCAAGGTGGCACAACGCTGGCTGAGGACGCCGCCGCAGCGGCTGCGAAAATCCACGATGCCATCGCCGAAGACCCGCTTGTGACAAAAATTATGGAAATATTCCCCGGTGCCAGCATTGATTCGATCACCGCTGCAGCCAGCCCCGAAACGAACCCGCAAGATAGTGATGATACAGCCAGTGCCAATAATGAGGAGATGTCAGGATGATGCGTAATATGGCCGGCATGATGAAAAAAGTTCAGGACATGCAGTCGCGCTTGGAAAATCTGCAGGCCGAGCTTGAAGCGCAGCGTTTTTCTGCCAGTGCCGGCAATGATCATGTCACCGCGACGGTGACCGGAAGCGGGGTTTTACATGCGGTGAAAATTGATCACAGCGTCATTGATCCGGACAACGCCGAAATTCTTGAAGATCTGATTTGCCTCGCTACCCGCAACGCGCAGGCTGCCGCCAGTGCAGAAAAAGCCCGTCTGATGAAAGACATTACCGGCGGACTGCCACTGCCACCCGGCATGAATTTACCATTCTGACATGCATGCCTCACTTGATAATCTGATACGCAAACTGGCGCGCTTGCCGGGTCTGGGGCCGCGGTCGGCACGCCGTGCGGTGCTCTATCTGCTGAAAAACCGTGACCGGCTGATGCTGCCATTGGCACAGGATCTTTTTGATGTTGCCAGTCAGGTGCGCAGCTGTGCCGAATGCGGCAATCTTGACCATGGCGATAAATGCAGCATTTGCCGCGATACACAACGCGATCATAGCTGTGTTTGTGTTGTCGAGGATGTTGGCGATTTATGGGCGATGGAACGCGCCGCTGTCTATCGCGGCGTTTATCATATTCTTGGCGGCACATTAAATGCACTTGATGGTCGCGGCCCTGATGATCTGCATATCGATAAATTGATCAATCGCGCCAGCACCGGCCATACAAGCGAGGTCATTCTGGCCCTGTCAGCAACCGTCGATGGCCAGACAACCGCACATTATATCGCTGAAAAACTGGCAAATAGCAGCGTTGACGTGACCCGGCTGGCGCATGGCGTTCCGGTGGGTGGAGAGCTCGATTATCTGGATGACGGCACCCTCGCACAAGCGCTTAAAGCCCGCGCCAAATTGCAATTTTGAATGACAGGCCTGCCTGCCTAGCCAAGTAAATCCTGCTGGGATTTTGCCGAACCGGCTGCCGGGCTAGAGCCCGAAGCAGACTCCGAAGAAGATGCGGGGCCAGATACGGTCGTTGCGTCCATCACCTCGATTTCGGCGATTTTATCACCACGCGCCGTGATTTTGCGGGTTGAGGTCTGGATATCATTTATATCACGTTCAGCCTGGCCAAAATGTGTCGCCAATTTATTCACCCGCTCATCGAGCCGGTGAACATCCTGCATCATCAAATCAACCTGGGTCTGGATCAGGCCAGCTGCTTCATGCATGCGGGCATCGCGCAAAATGGCCCGCACGGTGTGTAAAATCAACATCAGATTATCCGGCCCGGCCATATAGACATGCGCCCGCCGACTGGCCTCGACCAGCTTTGGCAATTGCAGATTGATCTCGGTATAGACTGACTCGGATGGTAAAAACAGAATTGCACTCTCGGCCGTTTCACCGGGAATGATATATTTGGCCGCAATATCGGTGATATGTTTTTTCACATCCGCCTCAAGCCGCCGCCGCGCCACATCACGCGCCGCCTCGTCGGCGGCGGCCACGAGCTGGCGATAGGATTCAAGCGGAAATTTTGAATCAATGGCAATTGGCCCCGGCGGGTTGGGCAGTTTCAAAAAACAATCAACGCGGCGGCCATTGCTCAGGGTCACCTGAAAATCATAGGCGCTGTCAGGCAACGCATCGCGCACCAGATTTTCTAGCTGCACTTCACCAAAACTGCCGCGTGCCTGTTTGTTTGACAAAATATTTTGTAATTGCGACACCTGCCCGGTCAAGGTTGTGATATGCGCATTGGCTTCGGTGATCACCGCCAGCTTTTCTGCCATGCTTGTCAGTGATTTTGTGGTCCGGTCATTCTGGTCACGCAAAGACTGTTCCAGCCTTGTCCCCAGCCGCCCCTCGCTTTGCGCCATCTGGTCAGCAATCAATGTCTGGATTGCCCCGGATTGATTCGAGATCTGCGCCAGCTGCCCGCGTAATTCAGCCAAATCGGCGCTGGCATTTGGTTGCCGGTTGCGCAGCATCACCAGCAATACACCAATAATCACGATCAGCGCCGCATAGATAGCGATTTCGAATGGCGTCATCATGCAATCCTTTGTGCGATTCGTGGCTGGATGACCAGCTCGGGCGCCCTAATGTGACACGCTATCGTCTTGACTGCAACGACACCATCTTTTAAGCCGGGTGATTAGCCATGCGCGAAATTGTTTGCCAGCAGGATTATGTATCATGACCAGCACCGCCAATTTGATTCCCATCGTGAAAATGCCTGACCCGGTTTTGCGGCAAATCGCCCAGCCGGTTGCCGAGATTACCGACGGTGTGCGCCAGCTGCTTGATGATATGGCCGCCACCATGTACTACGCCCCGGGGATTGGCCTTGCCGCACCACAGATCAATATCAGTCAGCGCCTTGTGGTGATTGATTGTGGTAGCGATGAGACAGCCGAGCTGTACAAGATGGTGAACCCGGAAATCATTTCGCTGTCTGACGAGCGCGCGGTTTTGGAAGAGGGCTGTCTGTCGATCCCCGATCAGACAGCCGATGTGGAACGGCCAGCCGAAGTGTCGGTGCGCTATCTTGATGAAAATGGGGCCGCACAGACGATGACTGCCGTCGGGCTTTTGGCGGCCTGTATTCAACATGAAATCGATCATTTGAACGGGGTTTTATTTATTGACCATATTTCACGTCTGAAACGCGATATGATTACCCGCCGGGTGATGAAAGAGCTGCGTCAGTCGACAGGTGTAAAATAACCAGCAGAATAACCGCCAGTGAGGGGGGAGCAATGCCGCGCTATCGGATTGTGTTTATGGGCAGCCCAGATTTTGCCATTCCAGCGCTGCAAAAGCTGGCCAAAAAACATCATATCTGCGCGGTCTATACGCAGCCCGCCAAGCCAGCCGGGCGCGGCATGAAACCAACCCCCGTGCCAGTCGCCACCTATACCGAAGATACCGGGTTGGCATTATTTTCACCGCAATCGCTGCTGGCTGATGATGTGCATCAACAGCTTGCCGCACACAAGGCTGATCTGTTTGTCGTTGTGGCTTACGGCCTGCTGTTACCAAAAGCTGTTTTGGAACTGCCAAGATTTGGATGTATCAACGGCCACGCATCCTTGCTGCCACGCTGGCGCGGGGCGGCACCTATCCAGCGTGCCATCGCAGCTGGTGATCGCCAGACCGGCATCTCGGCAATGTTGATGGATGAAGGGCTTGATACCGGCAAGCTGTTGGCGCGGCGCGCCTGTCAGATAGACGATACCGAAACAGCCGGCAGCCTGCATGATAAACTGGCCGCGCTGAATGCAAAGCTGCTGGATGATGTGGTCATGGATATCGCCAGTTTACGCGCGGCAGCAACACCGCAGGATGACAGTCAGGCCATATATGCAGCCAAAATATCGTCACAAGAGGCGGAAATTGACTGGTCACGCGACAGCGCCGCATTGGATTGTCATATCCGCGCCTTTACCCCGTTTCCGGGGGCATGGTGTCACGGGCCAAAAGGCCGCTTGCGGATTCTGCGCGCCCGGCCAGTGGCAATGGAGCGGCCGCAAAATGCAGCCGCCGGCAGCGTCGTCTTCGTCAGCAAAAACGCCCTGCATCTGGCCACTGGCGATGGCGCTCTGGCAATCGAACAGCTACAGCCGGCTGGCAAAAAACCGATGTCAGTGGCGGATTTTCTGAATGGGCAAAAACTGACCAATGGCCAGCTTTTTACCGCACAGGCAGGCTGACCAAAGATTATGACGAAGCGGATTTTGATCACAATTGAATATGATGGCGCCCCCTTTGTTGGCTGGCAGCGGCAGGATAATGGCGCCTCGGTGCAAGCCGCGCTAGAGACTGCCGCCGAAGCTTTTATCGGTGCGCCAACCCCCATCACCGGTGCCGGCCGCACCGATTCGGGCGTCCATGCCACCGGCCAGGCCGCGCATCTTGATGTGCCTGAAAAATTTGATGCAAACCGGGTCATGCAGGCGTTGAATGCACATCTGGGTGCGGTACCGGTGACCGTTCACAGCGCCCGCGAAGTGCCGGCAACATTGCATGCCAGATTTTCCGCCACCGGCCGGCGCTATCTGTATCGTATTTTGCCACAACGCCAAAAACCGGCACTTGATTTAGGCCGGGTATGGCACCACCGGAAACCACTCGACAGCGAACGCATGCACGCGGCCGCACAAATAC
>JADHLR010000049.1 GCA_016780525.1 Candidatus Puniceispirillum sp. | reverse complement strand
GTCGGGTGATAAAGCCGCATCGGCCGGTGCGCTGTTGTCCGCCATCGTCGTTTCGGCAATGGCTGGCTGAGTTGGGACGAAACCTGCAAGCGGATTTGGCACGATGGTACTGGGCCGCAGATTGGCCACAGCCGCCGGTGCGCTGGCAGTGCTTGGCTTTCCAAGCGCTTGTGTGGCAGCGTCGATGCCGGTGGCCACAACCGATACCCGCATTACACCTTCAAGCTTGTCATCAAAGGCCGATCCGAAAATAATCGTGGCGTCGGCGTCAACTTCCTTGCGGATGCGATTGGCCGCTTCATCAACCTCAAACAATGTCATATCCATGCCGCCGGTGATATTGATCAAAACGGCATGTGCACCTTTCATCGTGGTGTCGTCAAGCAGCGGATTATTGATCGCCGCCTCGGCCGCCTGTGTGGCGCGGCTTTCGCCGCTGGCTTCGCCAGTGCCCATCATGGCCTTGCCCATTTCGCCCATCACTGCGCGAATATCTGCAAAATCCAGATTGATCAGCCCGGGCTTGATCATCAGATCGGTGACGCCGCAGACGCCCTGATGCAATACCGTGTCGGCGATATGAAACGCATCGGCAAAGGTGGTGCGTTCATTCGCCAAACGGAACAGGTTTTGATTTGGGATGATGATCAGCGTGTCAACATAGGCTTGCAGTTCTTCAATGCCACTCTCGGCCTGTTTCATGCGGCGCTGGCCTTCAAATTCAAAAGGCTTGGTGATCACCCCAACAGTCAGAATACCGCGCTCGCGGGCGGCTCTGGCAATCACTGGTGCGGCTCCGGTGCCGGTGCCACCACCCATGCCGGCGGTAATAAAGACCATGTTGCAATCGGCCAGTTCAGCCATGACTTCCTGCAGGCTTTCTTCGGCGGCGGCACGGCCAATTTCTGGTTTTGATCCAGCTCCGAGCCCTTGCGTGATGGCGCTGCCAAGCTGAATTTTACGGCTTGCTTTGGAATGCGCCAAAGCCTGCCCGTCGGTATTGGCAACAAGAAAGTCAACGCCCTCAAGGTCGGCATTGATCATATTGTTGACGGCGTTACAGCCGGCGCCACCAACACCAACAACGGTGATACGTGGACGCAGCTCTTGCATATTTTGCGGTACAGTAAGGTTAATGGTCATGACTGACTCCCTTCGCTTTGAATTGTGCATTGTGACATGTCAGCAGACATGCCTATTGAAATGGCAGTTGTGACCTGCCGGTTGGGTTGGATTACACGGCGAACAGAACTGCCGGAATCGAGGGGTGAACATATTGGTTTCATTTTTACCTCTTCTTACAAATTGTCACGAAGCCACGCACCAATACGTTCGAATGGCCCATGTGGCAGGGTGCGGGTCTGCCGGTCGTCGGGGTCATTATCTTCGAGGCGGCTCACATGGATCAGCCCGCCAATGCTGGCGGCGTATCCCGAGCTGCTGTTATTTTCGTCAAGTCCGGCAACGCCGATGGGTGTGCCGATACCAATTGATTTTTTGCTCTGTCTGGCGAACAGATCGGCAAGCCCGGTAAGCTGGCTGGCACCGCCGGTCAGCACAAAGCGACTGCCGGCGGTATGTTCCATACGGGCTTTCGCCATGCGGTTTTGCAGTATTTCAAGAATTTCTTCGACACGTGGCCGGATAATTGCGCTTAACAGATTGCGTTCAATGGTTTTGCCGCCAATTTCGGTTGTGGCGCTGCCAAGTGACGGGATGGTGATGTTGTCACTGCGACCAAGCCGCATCACTTCGCGCAACCGTTCCGGGGCGTCGCCGGCAACCTCGGTCGGCATCACCGAACCGTCAATCGCCTTCAGTCGTTCCGCATCACTCAGCGGTGTCGACAAAATCCGCGCAATGTCGGTGGTGACATGATTCCCGCCAACGGTGATAGTGTCGACATAAACAAGCTTGCCTTCCATAAAAATAGCAATCGATGTTGTGCCACCACCCATATCGATAATGACGCTGCCAAGGTCACGTTCTTCAGGCGTTAAACAGGCAATGCCAGCCGCATAGCCGGCATGCAGAAAGCGTTCGGTCTCCAGATGGTTGAGCGCCAGCGCCTCGCGAAAATTTGCCAGCGAAATCCGCAACCCGCAGATGATCGTGTAATCGACCGATAACACCGTGCCACGCATGCCGCGCGGGTCGGTAATGCCGCGTACCTCGTCAAGCCCATATTGCAGTGTCTGGACATGCATGGGCTGATAGCCCGGCGGCACGGCAGTGGCATCATCGCGTGCCATCAAACGGTCAATATCGCGGCGGCGCACAACCGCATCGCTCAATGTCAGACTTTGTTTGTGGATAACAGAAATCGGCTTGCCGCCAGGAACCACAATGCTTGCAGACTGCACCGATATGCCAGCCTCGCGTTCGGCGATTTGTACGGTTTTACCGATGGCAGTGCTCAGCGCCTCAAGATCGCTGACTTCGCCGGTGCGGATGCCGGCCGAGGCATGCGTGCCATGGCCGAGTAAGCGCACCCCGCCAATGCCGTCGGCCTCGCCAATCATACAGCAGATTTTCGACGATCCGATGTCAATCACGGCAAATGGTCGCCGCGTGATGGCTTTGGTCTTTCGCAAAATCATGTCTGGCTCCCCTGTCCACGTACCGGAATATTAGGCTCGACAATCAACTGTTTCGGCAGGCGCATATCGATCACCGCAAGATCCCGGTTGGTGATGGCTTTCTCGCGGTCGATGACAGCCAGCCGTGACCAGGCCGAAATCGGGTCAGTTTCCGGCAGGCGAATTTCCATGCCATTTTTCAAATGCACATCCCAGCGCCGCTCGGATCGGAAACTGATCGCCCAGACTTCGCTGAATAATTCGGGTTCGGTGCGAAGCGCCGCAAGAATCGGCGCGGCATTGGCCGCCGCGTTATCACCGGCGACAACCTTGAGATGGGTGAAATCACGCGGGTCGGCGCCGTCAATGATGGCCCCGGTTGCATCGATAAGCTGATGCGTTGCATTATTCTGCATCAGTGCCACCGGCATACGTTCTTCAAGGATGATATAGATGGTGCCGGGAAGGCGCCGCTCAATGACAACATTTTTGACCCAGCCAATGTCACTGACGCGGCTGTGAAGCGCCTGTAAATCGACGCTGAAAATCGGCGTGTCAAGCTGCAGGTCAAGCGCGCTAAGCAAGGTTTCTTTATCGATATGCGAGCGGCCCCGCACCTGAATATGGCGCAATTTCAAACCGACCTCGGCACCAAGCTGATGCAATTCGCTGATCACCCGCGTACGATCAACATAAAGCATGCCGCCAGTGCTGATCAGACCAAGCCCAAGCGCCGCGAGCGAGACCATCTTGATCCGATGCCACCAATCTGTCTGCGATTGCTGTGCTGCCCTGTTTGGCGTGATCCAGCCGATCAATCGTCGCATTGTGCTATCTCCAACAGATGGTTGACCAGTTCTTCACCCGACATGCCAAGAAATCTGGCCTGTTCGGGCACCAGCGATGTGGCGGTCATGCCGGGCTGTGTATTGACCTCTAGCATGAACAATTGATTAGCTTTGTCGTTCCACCGGTAATCGGCGCGAATGATGCCGCGGCAGCCAAGATGACGATACGCATGTTCTGCCCAGATACAGGCTTGCAGACCGACCTCTTCGGGCACATCTGCAGGCAAAATATGGTGCGACCCACCGGGGGCATATTTTGCGTCAAAATCATAAAATCCACGATCCGAGGTGATTTCGGTCACACATAGGGCGGTGCCATCCAGAACGGCAACGGTCAGTTCGCGTCCCGGAATGAAAGGTTCGCACATCAGATGCGCGTCAGCTGCCCAATGGCTGCGGGCGGGCGGTGTCTTGCTGTCTTCCTCGACAATGACAACACCAAGACTGGATCCGTCATTTTGCGGTTTGATCACATGCGCACCCTGATAATTTTCCGGATAGACATGTGTATCTTCAGCCAGTGGCAAGGTCGGCGGCACCAGAATACCGCAGTCAGCCAGCATGGTTTTTGCCAAAATTTTGTCCATGGCGATGGCCGATGCGGCCAGACCGCTATGTGTATAGGGAATATTCATAATATTCAGCAGGCCCTGAATATTGCCATCTTCGCCAATTTGGCCGTGCAGGGCGTTGAACACGCGACCCGGCTTAAATTCGGCAAGTTTGGCGGCAATATCGCGGTCAACCTCGATCTCAACAGCATCCCAGCCCGCATTGCGCGCCGCCTGCCCACAAAAGCTGGCGCTGACCCGGCTGACCGATGCCTCGGGAGTCCATCCCCCCATAAGAACTGCGACACGTTCGTGATGCGTGCTCATTCGGCGCCCTCCTGATTTTTGGATGCTTTTAGGTCACGGCCGATGCGCCGAATTTCCCAGCGCAGCTCTGGCCCGCCATTCTCCTGCACCCGTCGACGCACTGTTTCGCCAAGCGTTTCGATATCCAGCGCCGTTGCGCCGCCGGTGTTAATCAGGAAATTGCAATGTTTGTCCGACACGCGTGCGGCGCCAATTTGCAGGCCACGACAGCCGGCTTTATCAATTTCCTGCCAGGCTTTGCCGCCATCCGGGTTGGCAAAGGTGCTGCCGCCAGTGCGCACGCCGCGGGGCTGCGCGTCACCACGGTTTGTGACAATGGTTTTCATCCGGGATTTAATGGCGGCCGGGTCGTCCGCATGGCCGGTCAGAATAGCGGAGGTAAAAATCCAGTCGGCCGGTGCGTCACTATGCCGGTAGCCCATGCCCATCTCGGTTGGCGTTGCCGTCACCGCGCGGCCCTGCCGGTCAAAACCTGACGCGGTCAGCGTGATGTCTTTGAATTCGCTGCCATAGGCACCGGCATTCATCCGCAAGCCGCCGCCGATTGTCCCGGGGATGCCGATCAGAAACTCCAGCCCGCCAATACCGGCCTTTTGCGCGTAGCGGGCGACATCAGCATCAGTGGCACCGGTCTGGGCGATGATCTGGGTGCCGTCATGCCGGATGTTGGTCAAATGGGCATTCATCTTGATGACAACACCAGCGACACCGCCGTCACGCACCAAAAGATTAGATCCGGCGCCGATCACGTTAACCGCAATATCAGCCGGGCAGGCTGCCAGAAATGCTGCCAGATCATCTGTGTCACACGGGCAAAACAAAATATCTGCCGGGCCGCCAACACCAAACCAGGTATGCTGCGCCAGCGCCGCGCTGCTGTTGTAATCACCACGCACTGTGGGCAAACGGGACAACAGATCTGTCATTCTGAGTCTCCCAGTTTGTCCAGCTCATCCGGCAATGTCGCTGCCCAGTTGGTGATATCACCGGCACCAAGACACATCACAAGATCACCGGCTGATGTGCGGGCTTTGATTTCAGCGGCCAGATCGTCCCGGTGCAGTAGGGCGCTGGCGGCTTTGTGACCATGATCGCGCAGCCCATTGACAAGAGAGTCGCGATTTATGTCATCAATTGGTGTCTCGCCAGCGGCATAGACATCGGCAACCAGCACTTCATCAGCGTCATGGAAACAGCCGCAAAAATCGACAAACAAATCGGCAAGGCGGCTATAGCGGTGCGGCTGAACCACGGCGATCAGTTTGTTTTCCCCACACATCATGCGGCCTGCTTTTAACGCGGCGTTAATCTCGACCGGATGATGCCCGTAATCATCAATAATGGTGACGCCATGGCTGACACCTTTGGTTTCAAAGCGTCGTCCAACACCGCCAAAATCGGCCAGCGCATCGCGAATCGAGTCGGCCTCGATGTTCATTTCGAGGGCGACGGCAATCGCCGCGAGGCAATTTTGTACATTATGGTCGCCAAGCATCGGAAAGCGAATATCGGTGATGGTTGTGGCATCGCCGGCGGCGCGGTCGGATAATTGCGCGTCAAATACCATGCTGGCCCCGTCAACCCGCATATTTACCGCCCGCACATCGGCGGCGGCGACCATGCCATAGGTGATAATGCGGCGGTCTTTGATGCCGGCCATCAGCCGCTGTACCGACGGGTGATCAATGCACAGCGCGGCAAAGCCATAAAACGGGATTGATGCAACAAAATTTAAAAAGGCTGTCTCAAGAGCTTCAAAGCTGCCGTGATGATCAAGATGTTCCGGGTCAATATTGGTGACCACAGCCACCGTTGGTTTCAGCTTGGCAAATGACCCGTCACTCTCATCCGCCTCAACCACCATCCAGCGGCCTTTACCAAGCCGCGCATTGCTTCCCCAGCCGGTGATAATGCCGCCATTAATCACTGTTGGGTCAATATCGGCGCTGCTCAACAGGCTGGCAATCAGGCTGGTTGTTGTGGTTTTGCCATGCGTGCCAGCCACCGCAATTGACCAGCGCAACCGCATCAACTCACCCAGCATTTCGGCGCGATGAACAATGGGTATGAAACGCTCTTTGGCGGCGACGACTTCCGGATTATCCGCTTTAATCGCCGTTGAAATGACAACAAGGGCGGCATTTTCAACATTTTCGGCTGATTGACCGGTGATCACCCGAATGCCTTTTTCGCGCAGCCGATGGACATTGGCATTTTCCGACATATCGCTGCCCTGAACATCATAGCCAAGCTCAAACAGAATTTCTGCGATACCGCTCATGCCAATACCGCCAATACCGGTAAAATGCATGGTGCCGATTGATAGTGGCAACTCACTCATGCGCTGGCTCCTGTTGGTTTGGGGCCTGTTGGTTTGGAGGTGGATAGGCTAACCAGTTGTTCAGCCAGTGCAGCGATCAGCTTGGCGGCATCGGGGCTGGCCAGCGAGCGTGCTGATTTTGCCATCTGTACCAGCGTTTTAGGGGCGCCCAGAAGCTGTATCAGACGGGTGGCAAGAGCCGCCGCGCTGACGCTTTTTTCATCAAGACAAATACCGCCACCAACATCCTGCATCTGCAGGGCATTGACGCGTTGGTGGTCATCCATCGCATTTGGCAGTGGCAATAACAGTGCTGGCCGGCCAATCGCCGCCAGCTCGGCAACCGATGAGGCCCCCGACCGGCAAATCACCAGATGGCTGTTGCCAAGCAATTCTGGCACATCGCTGAAAAATGTTCTGAGCTGGGCTGTCACACCAAGGTCGGCATAGCGTTTTTGCAAAAGATCAATTTGCTCGGGCCGCGCCTGCTGACGAATATGAAGACGTTGGCGCAGCGGTTCTTCAAGCATGGCAATAGCATTGGGAACAAGTGATCCCAAAATTGATGCGCCCTGCGACCCGCCCAATATGGTCAGATTTACCGTGGTGGTGGAATCCAGCCGGTAGGGGGTTTCAGCAGCATCAAAAAAGGCTTGCCTGACCGGGATGCCAGTCAATTCATGCGCAATATCGGCTGGCAGGTTTTTCGTATTCGGCCAGCTCAACGCCAGCGCATCGGCAAATTTTGCAAGCATATAATTGGCGCGGCCCAAAAAGGCGTTTTGTTCATGCAGCAAAATCGGAATGCCAAGAAGTCGCCCGGCCAATAACGGGGCAAATGAGGGATAGCCGCCAAATCCTATGATCAGGGCAGGGCGCTTGACCAGTAAATGAACGAGGCTGGTGAAAGCGCCGATGGCCAGTTTTGTGGCGGCGACAGCGCGTCGTAAAAAACCTTTTTGAAAAGGTGATGCGGCGGCAATGACATGCAGTTTGGCTGGCAATTCTGGCGTGCCCTCAAGAAGTCTGGTACCACGCCGGTCGGTAAACAGATGCGTTTGATGGCCGCGTTGCTGCAATGTTTCAGCAACCGCCAAAGCCGGGAAAATATGGCCGCCTGTGCCGCCAGCAGCAAGATAGACAGGTCGTTTGATCATGCCGCACCTCGCTCTCGTCTATTGCTGGTTGGCCGATCGCTGGGTGGTGTATAGCTCTGGCCAATGCGTTTGCGGGTTAGTGCCAGAATCAAACCGATTGTCAGGCCACTGGCGAGCAGTGATGAACCGCCATAGCTGATAAATGGCAAGGTCATGCCTTTGGTTGGGATGAGGTTGATCGACGAGGCCATATGGATGCTGGCCTGTACCCCAAACTGCATCACCAGACTGGCACTGGCAATCAGGCAGAACAGGCCGTCACCGCCGAGTGAGCGAACAAATCCGCGCAAAATGATAAAGCCGTAAAGCCCTAGCAAGGCGAGACAGGCAAGCGCGCCATATTCCTCGGCGGCAACCGCAAAGATAAAATCAGAATGGGCATCAGGCAAATGCAGCTTGACCCGCCCATCGCCCGGGCCAACACCAAAATACCCGCCCGTGGCAAAACTCTCCATGGCGCGTTCAACTTGCCATGATCCGCCCTCGAAAAATTTATCAACCCGCAAGGTGACATGCGGCAGATACAGATAGGCAAGGTAAAACAGCGCCGGGGCAACAAGCACGCCGCCAATCACAAACAGCAGCGGCATGCCAGCTAAAAACATCTGAAAGCCCCAGGTCAGAAGCATCATCAAGGTCATGCCAATATCGGGCTGTGCCACCAGAATGGTCACGATAATGCCAAGCAAAACAGTTGAATAGGCCCAGCCCGGAAAATCCTGACCTTCACGCCATAGGGTCAGCAGCCAGGCCGAGACGATGGCAAATAACGGCTTGGCCAGTTCGGATGGTTGCAGGGTAAATCCGGCAATTGATACCCAGCGGGTTGCCCCCTTGATTTCGCTGCCAACCAGAATGGCCATAACCATCAGCGCAATAATGCCGGCTAATCCCAGCAGCGCACAGGCACGGATGGTGCGCGGCTCGAGCATCGACACAGCGATCATCAACGCCACTGTTGGCAACAGATAAATCAACTGCCGCACGATGAAATGCTGCGAAGACAGATGGATCAGATTTGCCACAGCTGGCCCGGCGGCCATCACCAACAGCGTACCAATCACCATCAAAATCAGGGCGCTTGCCAATAACCATTTATCGACAGTCCACCACCATACACCAACAAGCGAGCGATCTGTGCGGTCAAGCATAGGCGTCTCCTGTGCGGCTGCATAACGTATTGGCGATCTGGCAAAAGGCATCGCCACGCGCGGCAAAATTGGCAAATTGATCAAAGGATGCGGCTGCCGGGGCTAGCAGGATGGTGCCGCCGGTATGGCTGTTTCTGGCATCATCAAACGCGGCATAGGTGGCGTCATCGAGATTGTGATACATGGCTGTCGGGCAATGGCCCTGCAACTGGCTGGCAAATGCGGTGGCTGAGCTGCCAATAAGATAGGCTTTTTCAACATTGCCAATATGCGGCATGACTGCGTCCAGACCATCGTCTTTCGCAAGCCCCCCGGCGACCCAGTAAATATGCGAAAAAGCGGCGAGGGCAGTCGCCGCCGCGGTGCCGTTGGTGGCTTTTGAATCATTCACAAAACTGATGGGGCCGATTGTTGCAACAGGCTGCAAACGGTGCGGCAAACCGGCAAAACTGGCCATTCCCTGGTTGATCTGATCGGCGCTTAAGCCCAGCTTGTGTAATACCAATGCGGCAGCCGCGGCATTTTCCGCATTGTGATCACCGCGCAGTGCCAGACAATGCTGGCGGCCGGCCGGCGCCTTGTCCGGTGTTGCCAATAGGGTCGTGACACCGCGTTTGATGCAGTCACGCGCCAGCTGGGTGACAGTGATATCGGATTGCCCAAGAATGGCTGTACCATCGGCGGGTAACGCGGCTAACGCGCGGGATTTTGCGGCGATATAGCCGGTCATGCCAGCATGCCGGTCAAGATGATCCGGTGTAATATTGAGAATAACCGCGATATTTGGGGCCAGCGCGGGCGTGGTTTCGAGCTGATAAGATGATAATTCCAGAACAATCACCCCATCTGGCCCGGGATCATCCAGCGAACAGGCTGGCCGGCCAATATTGCCGCCAACAGCCACGGCTTTACCAGCTGTGGTCAGGCAATGGCCAATCAGCGCGGTGGTGGTCGATTTGCCATTGGTGCCGGTGATCACCACAAGCGGCGCTGTTGGTGCCGCCCGCAAGGCAATTTCCACTTCGCTGATGATCGCGACATCTTCCGCCTGCGCTCTGGCTGCGGCCGGATGCGGTGCCGGGTGCAGATGCGGAATGCCGGGGCTGATGACAAGCGCGTCAAGTTTTTTCCATGGCCAGTCGTGCCAATTGGCGATGGTGCCATTCGGCAGGGCGGCATCCGGTTTGTTATCATCATAAGCAAACACAGTCACACCAGCCGCATGCAGCGCCGCCACGGCAGCCATGCCCGAACCGCCGAGACCGAGGACCCCGACTGTTTGACCTGACATGGTGTGTGGACAGAGCATTGGCCTGTTTTCCTAACGTAGTTTCAGCGAAGACAGGCCAGCCACTGCCAG
>JADHLR010000048.1 GCA_016780525.1 Candidatus Puniceispirillum sp. | reverse complement strand
TCGATTATCCGCGACCCGCAAACCTATGAGCTTTTTGATCAGGTGATCGTAACACACACCTGCCGTAACCATGCAGGCCTTGGATTCAGCCAGCATATTGTCGATGCCGCCACCAGCCATCCGCTGATTGGCGAGTTGATCGCACCGCGCCTTACCTATTACCCAACCTTGCCGCGCGAAAATTTCCAGCATCAGGGGCGTATCACCAGTATTTTAAAATCTGGCAAGCTGTTTGAAGATCTGAACATCCCGGCGCTTGACCCGGCCAACGACCGGGTGATGATTTGCGGGTCGATGGGATTGAACAAAGATCTTGCGGCATTTTTGCAGACGCAAGGGTTTGTTGAGGGCAGCCATAACGCCCCGGCAAGCTTTGTTGTTGAACGCGCTTTTGTGGGATAGGCATCTATCACAGTTACAAAAAAGGGGTGCCGATCAAGCAGTGCTAGCCAAAAAAAACCCCAAAAATATCCTTGGCGTTTTGACCCAATTCATTTATACCAAAACCGAATAACTGCGGCGTTCGTATACTGGCTATTACCCTAGCCTTCCAAGCTAGAGAAGCGGGTTCGATTCCCGCACGCCGCTCCATTCTCCAGATTGCAAAATCTGTGACCTGCGCGCAAAAAACTCACTGCAACAGACAGCGCGTAAGACAGATAGCGATGGTCTGAAGATCAGGGCAGATGATATGTGCGGGTTATCGCAAAAGTGACCAAACGGACAGCGCGACCACGGCCAACAGGCATATTGCCATCAGCATATTGATCAGCCGCTGTGTGCGTGCCGGCAGCTCGAGTCGGTTGACCCTGACTCCGGCAAACAGCCACAGTATATGCAGCGCCATCCAGATCACATTGGCAATCAACAGTTTGAGTGCCGTCTCAACAAAAAAACTATCGGGATAAAATGCAAACCCGCTAAACAGCGTGGTATTCACCGCATAGGCCTTTGGATTAATAAGCTGCAGTGTCAATCCGCTCAGCAAACCCGGCTTTGACATGTGAATAAACGCAATTTTCGCACCGGCAAAGGCAATTTTAAACGCAAGATAGCCAAGATATGCCGCCGACGCGATCAACAGTAGCGTGCGGATAAGCGGGGTTGTCAACATCACGGTCGCAAGCCCGGAAATCACCGCAAAACACACCAGATTGGTGCCAATAAACAGGCCTGCCAAGTAGCTGAAACCCTGCCGCAAGCCAAACGCCGCGCCAACACCGGCAAGCGACAAAACCCCCGGCCCGGGTGTAATAATTAACAGAAAAACCGCCAGAGCAAATGTCAGCATTTTCGGGAAAAACCTATGATACAGGGTAACGAGCCAAAAACCAAAAAACCATCGCGCAAAACCCGGTCGCGGCGGCCAAACCTGTATATGCCACATCCGACAGCCGCTCCAGCTTTATGTGCAGCCAATAGTGCTAATTATGCTGTGCAGCCCCAAAGCCAAGCAAATCACCGGAACTGGTCATAGGCCAAATCCACACACGCTTAAACTGGTCACAGCAATGTTTTGTTGCCGGTTGATGTCATCACACATCAATGGCCACAGGGTTAAAAGAGTCGAAAAGCCAACCGTTTTCTGCCGGCAATTTTGCCACCATCACCACCCGCGCAAAAGCCTGCCAGCGTCTGTCCGGCTGACCATAGCCGCAGCCGTAACAGCACACATATAGAAGCTGAGCTGACGTGATTTTCGCAGCTAATTTGATTATTTTTTAAGCAATACCTGTTTTTTGTGCATTATTTTCGGCCAATGACCGCATCTTTGCCTAAAATAAAGGCGTTTTCCTTGATGTTACCTCGCAAATCCGCATACTGCGCCCGGTTATGATACCGGCATCGGCGCATCCCGCTGTCGTCAACATATTAAGGAGTGCAGTTGATGCGTTTGTTACCTTTGGCGCTTGGCGCCACATTTTTATTCTGCCTGCCGCATACCGCTTTTGCCGCCACCGCAAGTGATAGCGGCGATACCGCCTGGATTCTGACAGCCACGGCGCTGGTGCTGATGATGACTTTGCCGGGTCTGGCGTTATTTTATGCCGGTCTGGTTCAGGCAAAAAATGTCGTATCGGTTTTGATGCATCATTTTGCCGTTGCCTGTTTGATGTCGATATTATGGGTGGTTGCGGGATATTCGCTGGCATTTTCCGGCGATGGCGCATGGGTTGGCAATCTCGGCAATATGTTTCTGTCCGGGCTGGATTTTGACAGTATCTCTGGCAGCATTCCAGAGTCGGTTTTCGCCGCCTTCCAGATGACTTTTGCCATCATTACACCAGCCCTGATCATTGGTGCTTTTGTCGAGCGCATGAAATTTTCTGCAATTTTATGGTTTTCAGCCCTCTGGCTGTTGCTGGTCTATGCGCCGGTTACCCATTGGGTGTGGGGCGGCGGCATCATGGCCGCTTGGGGGGTGATGGATTTTGCCGGCGGGATCGTCGTGCATGCCACCGCCGGATCAGCCGCTTTGGTCTGCGCCCTGATTGTTGGCAAGCGCCGTAATTTTCCACAATCTGTGAACCCGCCACATTCACCAATCCTGACAATGATTGGTGCCAGCATGCTGTGGATCGGCTGGTTTGGCTTTAACGGTGGTTCGGCGCTGGCGGCTGGTAACAGTGCTGGCATGGCGCTTTTGGTCACCCATATTGCCGCTGCCACCGCATCGCTTGTCTGGATGGGTATCGAATGGTTCAGATTTGGCCGTCCCTCGCTTGTTGGCATCGTCACCGGCATGGTCGCCGGTCTGGCAACAGTCACCCCGGCATCCGGTTTCATCGGCGTGCCTGGCGGGTTGATTTTGGGTCTGGCTGGCGGCGTCGCCTGCTATATTGCGGTTGATATTTTGCGGGTACGGATGAAAATTGATGACTCGCTCGATGTATTTGCCGTGCATGGCGTTGGCGGCATTATTGGCAGCCTTCTGGTCGCCTGGCTGGCCTTGCCAAGCTTCGGCGGTCTCGGGCTTGCTGATGGCGTCAGTGCCACCTCACAATTTGGTGTTCAGTTCCTCTCGGTGGCGATCACCGTTGGCTGGACGGTCGTTGCAAGCGTTGTCATTTTGAAGGCGATTGGTGCGGTTATCGGGTTGCGGGTTGACCAGCAGGACGAAATCGAAGGGCTGGATCTGAGCCAGCACGGAGAACGCGGCTATCACAGCCATTAAATACCGATGATAAAACCAAAAACGGCATCTGCGGATGCCGTTTTTTTTGCCCTAAAGCCACCTATCCTTCGGCCCATTCGGCCAGCACATCATCATCAGTTTCACCCGGCGCATGTTCTGACCTTATGATCTGATAGCGTTCAGCATCAACAAGCTGCGCCAATGCCCAGACGGCCATGCCACGCACCAGCGGGTCGCTGTGTCGTAACCGCATCTCGATCAATGGCAGCAGCGTTATGTCACCGCTATTGCCAGCCGCGACCAACAGATTCCGCAAAAACCGCGCATGTCCGGCGCGCCGCACCGGGCTGCCGGCAAATTTCTGGCGAAATTCCTGATCATCAAGTCGCAATAAATCAGCCAAAGCCGGCATTGATTGCGGCCCTAAAAATTTGCTTTCTGCGGCGCGCGCGGCAAATTTGTTCCACGGGCACACCGCGAGGCAATCATCGCACCCGAAAACACGGTTGCCGATAGCATGGCGAAATTCTTTTGGAATTTGCCCCTTATGTTCGATTGTCAGATAGGAAATACAACGCCGCGCATCAAGTTTGTAAGGCGCCACAAAAGCCTGTGTCGGGCAGATATCAAGACAGCTGGTACAATTGCCGCAATGATCCGTTTCGGCAGCGTCATGCGGCAGCGCGGCATCTGTCAGAATGGTGCCGATAAACAGCCATGATCCGGCGTTGCGCGACACCAGATTGGTGTGCTTGCCCTGCCAGCCAGCGCCAGCCTGTGCTGCCAGTGGTTTTTCCATCAACGGCGCAGTATCAACAAACACTTTGACATTGGCTGTGGCGCGCGCCGCAAACTGTCCGGCCAGCTGCTTTAATTTACCCTTGATCACATCATGATAATCACGACCCCGCGCATAGACCGATATATTGCCCCGATCAGGCTGGCGGATATTATCCATCGGGTCATGATCCGGGCCATAATTCATCGTCAGCACAATCGCACTCACAGCATCCGTCCACATGGCGCGCGGCTGGCTGCGCCGCGCCGCGGTATCGGCAAGCCAGCGCATATCACCGGCAAAACCCTGCGCAATAAATTGCCGCAGATGGGTGCCAGTGGTCTCAGGCAGGGTCGCAGCGGTCACATGCACAGAGTGGAACCCGTTTGCCATCGCGGCATCATTGAGCCAGTTACGCAGCCGTGATGCATCTGCCGCCATCAGCCTGTTCCGATTGGTTCAATATCACCGCGTGCCTGCGCGGCATGAAAATCCGCCTCAAATGCGGCAAAGCTTCCTGCCGTAATGGCGGCCCGCATACCGGCCATCAAATCCTGATAATACTGGATATTATGCCAGCTCAGCAGCATCAAAGATAACACTTCTTCGGCTTTGAAAAGATGGTGCAGATAGGCCCGGCTATAATGTGTGCAGGCCGGACAATGACAATCTGCATCAAGCGGGCGCGGGTCTTCGGCATGCCGCGCATTTTTCAGATTTACCGGCCCGCGCCGGGTAAACCCCTGACCGGTACGCCCGGAACGGGTCGGCAGCACACAGTCAAACATATCAATACCGCGCGCCACCCCGCCGACAAGATCGGCCGGCTTGCCAACACCCATCAGATAACGCGGCTTGTCCGCCTGCATCAGCGGCGTGGTTGCCTCGAGTGTCTCAAACATCGCCTGCTGCCCCTCGCCGACAGCCAAACCGCCAACCGCATAGCCTTCAAATCCAATCTCGGCGAGGCTTGCCACTGACTCGGCGCGTAAATCAGCAAACACCGATCCCTGCACAATGCCGAACTGGCCATAGCCGGGCCGTGGCTGAAAGGCAGCGCGTGATCGTTTGGCCCATCGCATCGACAACGCCATTGATTCGGCCGCCACCGGTTTGGTCGCCGGAAATGGTGTGCATTCGTCAAACGCCATGGTGATCGTTGCATCAAGAAGATGTTGTATTTCGGTTGATCTTTCGGGCGTCAAATGATGTTTGCTGCCGTCAAGATGCGACTTGAAGGTCACACCATCCTCGGTCAATTGCCGCAAGGGGCCGAGCGACATGACCTGAAAGCCACCGGAATCAGTCAGTAACGGCCCGTTCCAGCCCATCATTTTGCGCACACCACCAAGCCGTGCCACACGTTCAGCCCCGGGGCGCAACATCAAATGATAGGTATTGGCCAGAATGATCTGTGCGCCAGTGGCGGCAACCGATTCCGGCATCATGCCCTTGACCGTTGCAGCCGTGCCAACCGGCATGAAGACGGGTGTTTCAACGACGCCATATGCGGTTGTTAGCTGCCCCCGGCGGGCCTTGCCATCGGTGGTCTGCAGGTGAAAGCCAAATTCGGGAACTGACGCCATTAAATCCTCGTTTCTGGGATGTGACTGCGTAAAGATGGGATAATATCGGCTGCTGTGGCGCGGCGCATAAAACAGGCATCACCATAAGAAAAAAACCGATAATCCCCGGCAACAGCATGGCTGTAGGCATCTCGTACCTTCCGCATACCACAAAATGCGCTGATCAGCATAAGCAAGGTCGATTTTGGCAGGTGAAAATTGGTCAATAGCGCATCAACAACACCGAACTGAAAGCCGGGGGTGATAAAAATATCAGTTTCCCCGGCAAATGGCCGAATTGACCCATGGCGTTGATAACAGGCTTCTAGGATACGCAGGCTGGTTGTGCCGATAGCAATGATACGCTGGCCAGCTTGCTGTGCCTCAGCAATCACCTTTGCCGCCGCTGGCGATATCGCCCCCCATTCCGCATGCATTTTGTGATCAGCAATATCATCAACCGTTACCGGCAGAAATGTCCCCGCCCCGACATGCAAGGTAATCTCGACAATCGACACATGTTTGGCGGCCAGTTCCGCTGCCAGATTTTCGGTAAAATGCAGCCCGGCGGTTGGCGCGGCCACCGCCCCCGGATGCTGCGCAAACATGGTTTGATAATCCGCCTCATCAGCCGTGGTCGCGCCGTCTGGCCGGGCAATATAGGGCGGCAACGGCATCGTCCCGTGATCCGCAAGGCAGCGCTCTAAATCGGCACCCTCGATAACCGCGTCATTGTCCAGCGGGTTGATAAAACACAGCAGAACCTCGCCGCCATCGCCGCGCTGCAAAACCCGCGCGGCAAAATCATCGGCAAATTGAATGATATCATCGGGGCGGCATTTGCGGGCAGGCTTGGCAAACACCTGCCAATGGCTGCCAAAGCCGGGGGCCATGCCCGGTTCAGCGGTTATTTCGCATTTATACAGGGTGACGCTGATCTTGGCAGCGCCGCGATAGCCTGTCAGACGCGCCGGGATCACCGATGTATTATTCACTACAATAACATCGCCCGGCTGGCATAAATCGGGAAAATCACGCATATGCCGGTCAGCAAACCCACTGGCTGATGTCATATCCAGCAATTTCGCTGCCTCACGCGGGCGCGCCGGTTGCGTGGCAATACGCCCGGATGGCAAATCATAATCAAAGGCGTCCAGCTTCATCGACACGCTAACCTGCCAAACAGGCTGTCGATAGGATCAGATGTTCAGATGACGTAACCAGCCTATTCATAGATCTGGATCACCCCGGCCACGCCGCCCGCCGCATCGACCACAACCAGACATTGGACGCGCGCTTCGAGCATTCTGGCTTCGGCATCGGCCATCAAGACATCCGGGCTAATGGTCAGCGGTTGTGCGGTGGCGACTTCGGCTACGGTGACTTTTGCCAGATCAGATCCGCTGACCAGCAGGCGGCGCAAATCACCATCGGTGATGATTCCATCAAGCCGCTCCGGGGTTCCCACCAAAGCCATGCCAAGACGGCCTTCGGTCATGCTGAGCAAGGCATCATGAACCGAGGCATCGCCGCTGACATAAGGCAAATTCTGCGTCCGCATTTTATCGCGCACATGCGTCAGCAAACGCCGCCCCAATGATCCGCCGGGATGGGTGGCGGCAAAATCTTCTTCCTGAAACCCCCGCATTTCCATTAATGCCACCGCCAGCGCGTCGCCCAGAACAAGCGAATTGAGACTTGATGTTGTGGGTGCCAGATTCAGCGGACAGGCTTCACGATCAACAGCGATATCCAACACCACTTCGGCATGTCGCGCCAAAGTGCTGTTCAGGTTGCCCGTCATCGCAATCAGATGCGTTTGCAGCCGTTCAAAAGCCGGCAATAGCCGCGTGATTTCTTCGGTATCGCCGGAATAGGAAATCGCCAGAATAACATCACCCTGGCGCACCATACCCAAATCACCATGGATCGCCTCGGCCGGATGTAAAAATAATGACGGGGTGCCGGTTGATGCCAGCGTGGCAGAAATTTTCCGGCCAATAATGCCCGATTTACCCATGCCCGACACCACAACATGGCCATTGCTGTTCTGGATCAACGACAATGCCTGCAAAAACGGTGCGCCAATATCAGCGTCCAAAGTATCAAGCGCCGCCCTGTAGGCCGCAAATAAGGATTTTGCCGAGTTCAGCGCTTGCTGCGACATTGCCCCTATACTCCTTTTCCATCACCGCTAACTAAGTTCATGTTACTTAGCTTGTTTTTACCTAAAACACCAGTTTGCTCCAACGCCAAAGCGGCGCAAACAACGCCTACATCAATGCCCGCCCAAACCGGGGCCCACATGAACGCGGCTAAGACAGCTGTGCCAGCCATTCTTCCGCTTCGACAAAATCTTCCGGCCTATTGAGATTTAGAAACGGGTCTGGGGTGCCGGAAAAAGCCACAACATCGCACGCATGGCGTGCGGTGAAATGATCAATCTTGCGCACCCCCTCATCACAAACAGCGCGCCGCAAATCAGCCGCCAGCGCAACCGGCCAGATGGCAAATACCGGATGCCGCTGGCCGTTTGATTGCGCCTGCACGATATCCGCATCCGGGCCAAGCCGTTGATACAGGCGCGGCGCCAGATCAACTGGCAAAAACGGCGCGTCGGTTGCCAGACTCACCATATGTGTGATGTGCGGATGCTCTGCCGCCAACCATTCCAGTCCCGTCAGGATACCGGCCAATGGCCCGGCATATCCCTCAATGACATCGCTGATCACTGGCAGACCATAACCCGCATAGCGCGCCGGATCACCATTTGCATTAATCGCGGTTGGCGCACCGGCCCGTTCAACCCGGTCAAGAACATGCTGCATCACCGTTTTAACGCCAAGCGCCAGCTGATTTTTATCGCCGCCACCCATGCGTCGTGACTGGCCGCCAGCAAGCAACACAAACCCAACATCCTGCATCATTATCGCCCGGTGCCTTGCCGCGCGCGCTGCATCGACGGCGCATCGGCAAATTCATCATCATCACCGCTGTCAAATACAATGCGGTCGATGCCAGACAGGGCGATAAACCGCTTGCCCTTGGCGCGGCCGATCAGCGTCAATCCCGCCCGCCGTGCCAAATCGACAGCCTCGGCAGTGAAACCAGAGCGTGACACCAGAACCGGAATCTGCATCTGCACGGTTTTGATGACCATTTCGGTGGTCAGCCGCCCGGTGGTGTAAAAGATTTTATCCTGCGGCGGGGTTTTATTGAGAAACATCCAGCCAGCTATCTTATCAACCGCATTATGCCGGCCAATATCCTCCATATAGACAAGCGGCCGGTGCTGATGGCAGAGCACGCATCCATGGATGGCACCGGCGCTTAGATACAGGCTGGGCGCGGTATTGATCGCTTTCGACAAAGACACCAGCCAACTGGCATGAAATTTTACTGACGGGTCGAGTTTTATATCGTCAAACCGTTCCATCATATCACCATAGGCGGTGCCCTCAGCACAGCCGCTGGTGCGGATCTTGCGTTTCATTTTAGCTTCAAAATTTGTCTCATGCGCGGTGCGCACAATCACCACACCCAGCTCTTCATCATGATCAATACCGATGATCTCATCATCCGGTGCCAGCATGTTCTGGTTTAAAAAATAGCCGACAGCCAACTCGGCAACCCAATCGCCCAGCGTCATTGATGTGACAATTTCCTGCTTGTTCAAAAACAATGTGACGGGCTTTTCGGTCACAACCGGCAATTGTACCGGCGCACCAGTCGCGTCAACACCATCGATGGAAACTGAGAGCCCGGGTGCATCCGGATTCGGCTGAATAATGAAAGATTTTTCGTCCATGATCAGAACATGACCGAAATCAGGGCTGGCTGGCAAGTGGTTTTGCCTTTATCCGATAAAAACACTATGATATTGCCTTGGTTTGGATATGGCCTTGGTTTGTCGGTGATTTGACAAATGCGTGCCATCAGGGACAAGTCAGCATGAACATTCATTTCAGCGCTTCAGAACATGACGAAGCGAGAACCCGCCTCAAGCAACTTACCGATCGTTATGGGCAGACAGATTTGCCCAACGCCACGCATATTGTCGCGCTTGGCGGCGATGGTCATATGCTGCATGTGTTACAGGACACCATGTCGTTTGATCTGCCGGTGTTCGGGATGAATTGTGGGCGGCTGGGATTTTTGATGAATCACTATGATGCAGAGGATTTGCCGGCGCGTATTGAAGCTGCGGAAATTGCCCCCCTGCACCCGTTGCGGATGACCGCAACTGACCGGGATAATGCTGTTCACACAAATCTGGCGATTAATGAGGTTTCAGTTCTGCGGCAGACCCATAATGCCGCGCATATCGGCATTTCAATTGACCAGAAACGGCAGATGGATTGTCTTGTTTGTGACGGTGTTTTGGTGGCCACGCCAGCCGGATCAACCGCCTATAATCTATCGGCGCATGGCCCTGTTGTGCCGCTGGGTGGCGGGCTTTTGGCGCTGACCCCCATCTCGCCATTCCGGCCACGGCGCTGGCGCGGGGCGTTGTTATCCGACAGCTCAACCGTGGTTCTCGATGTTCTGGAGGCCGGGTTTAGGCCGGTCAGTGCGAGCGCGGACAGTGCCGAGCTGCGCCATGTGACATCGGTGCAGATCGAACAGGCCAGCGAAATCACCTTAAATTTACTCTATGATCACGGCTTTTCACTATCCGACCGGGCCGTTCAGGAACAGTTTTTGAGCTGACTGATACCGGGACAGAGACATCAGCGGATCTGTCTATATATCAAACTGATCGCCATAGCTGGCGCATATTTTATCAATAAATGCAGACATATGCTGCCATATTTCTTCG
>JADHLR010000047.1 GCA_016780525.1 Candidatus Puniceispirillum sp. | reverse complement strand
ATTTACACGCTGTTTCGTGAAAATATTCGTAATGTTGATGTGGCAACCTCGGTGCCGATGCCAGCGGCAGCGGCGGCACAACAGAATTTTGATGAAGAGACCGAGTCGCCAGACACTAAGTTATAGGCCAGTAATTATAGGTCAGAAATCCTACACAAATCCCGGGCAGATCACACCATTACTGGCACTCAATCGCCGGAACTGTCCTGCCAGACACCTTGTTCTTTCAGTTTTTCAGCGACCTCAGCCGGCATATAATTCTCATCATGCTTCGCCAGCACATTTTGCGCGATAAACACACCGTTTTCGATCTGACCTTCGGTAACCACACCCTGGCCTTCACGAAACAGGCTAGGCAAGGCGTTGTCATATTTGACCGTGATATCGACGGTGCCATCGGTGACAATAAATACAGATTTCATGCCTTCAATCTCTACACTGCCATCTTTGACCAGACCGCCCAGCCGCAATGACTGTCCTGACTTCAGCTTTGACTGGCTGATCTCAGAGGGTGTGTAAAAAAACACGATATTGTCACGCAACGCGCCCAATACCAGCATGACGGCAATGCCAAGCAATGCAGCGATACAAGCAATGATAACAAGGCGTTTTGATTTAGCGGTCATGGCTCTGCAAATTCATCTCTGTTTGCGGTATCTGCGAGGGGCGCTTCTTCGCTACTGTGCTAGCCAGAAAACATGGTTTTGGCAAGCTGTTGTGGTGATCGCCAGATCGCGGCAAGATGGCGCAGTCTGGCCGACTGCTTATTGCCGAACCGGTCTGGACGTTGTAAAGCTATCTGCATCATTTGAGTTTAATGCGGTTCCGTCAGGCGAAAAATATAACGCTGGGCGGGCGGCGTTTCCGGGGTAATCACATGAGCTTGATGAACAAATATCCACGCTTAACCGATTTAGAGGCACCAGCAGCGCGCCGCATTCCAAAATTTGTGTTTGCCTATCTGGATTCAGGAACCGGCCAGGATCAGGCGAAAGACCATAACCGCGCTTATCTGGACGGGATTGAATTAACACCGCAATTCATGCGCGGCCGGGTGAATCCGGATCTGACAACGAAATTGTTTGGCCACAGCTATAACGCACCTTTCGGGGTGGCGCCGATTGGCCTGTCATCGCTGATTTGGCCGGGGGCGGAATCGATTTTAGGTGCGGCTGCCAAGGCGCATGGTTTTCCCTATATTTTAAGTACAGTTGCCGGCGAGTCGCTGGAGATGGTGGCGAAAGCCGCTGGCGAAATGGCCTGGTTTCAGCTCTACGCACCCAAAGACCGGGAGGTGATGACGGATCTTCTCCGGCGGGCCAAGGAGAATGGCTATGAAACGATTGTGGTGACGGCTGATGTACCGGCACCAAGCCGACGCGAAAGCATGCGGATTGCCGGTGCGCCACTCGGCAGCCGTGGTAATTCCAGCTTTACCCCACGGGTGATATGGCAAAGCATGTTGCGCCCACAATGGGCGGTACGGACATTGCTCAATGGCGGGGCGCGCTTCCGCAATATGGAACCCTATGCAAAACAAGCCAGCGCCGATAACCTCACCAAATTTATTGGCGAACAGTTAAACGGATCGCTGGATTGGAACTATTTGGCAGAAATTCGAAAATCCTGGCACGGTAAGATGTTGCTGAAAGGCATTTTGCACGGGCAGGATGCGGCGCGGGCAGTGAAAATGGGGATTGATGGCATCGTCGTATCAAATCACGGCGGACGCCAGCTCGATGCGGCGCCATCACCATTGACCCGCATTGGGTCAATTCGTGCGGCTGTTGGTGCGGATGTGCCGCTGATTGTTGATAGCGGTATTCGCTCGGGTCTTGATGTGGTGCGTGCGTTGTCCGCCGGTGCGGATTTTGTCCTGCTCGGACGTGCTTTCATGTATGCCGTGGCCGCGCTCGGCAATAAAGGCGGCGAGCATGCCGCGACAATTTTGCTGGAAGAGGTGCGCGACGTGATGGCGCAGTTAGGCCTCAAAACGATTGAAGATGTGAAGCAGCTGAACCGGTAACAGCACAAAGATAGGCATGATAAATATGGCATTAAAATCATTTGCACTGGCATTAGTTATGCTGGTTTTTGTGGGGCTGGATGCAGGCGCGACTAATGACTCACATAGTCATGCGCAGTTATCATTTTCACCCATGCAGATACGGGCCACCGCGCCGGGTATGCCAAGCAGCGCTGCCTATGTGAGCATTGCCAATCATGGCGATGCAGCGGATCGTTTGATTGCGGCAAAAACCGTGGTGGCGCGGCGTGTGGAAATCCACTCAATGGAAATGGATAACGGCGTGATGCGGATGCGCGCTGTTGATGGCGGCCTGCCAATTGCAGCCGGTGAGGCTGTGCATCTGGCTCCCGGTGGGCTGCATATCATGTTGATGGGCTTGACCACGCAACTGGCCGCGGACAGTCAGCATGAAATAACCTTGGTGTTTGAAAAGGCTGGTGAAATCACCGTAACCGCAACAGTGAAACGGCCGGCTGATATCACCCCGACAATGCCGGGCCATAATATGTCGCATCAGTCTCAATAAATGCCGCTGTCGATGCCGATGGCGACGCCAAGACAAAGCTCGCTGACCTCTGTGCAAAAATCATCCTGCCAGGCACCACGGGCAACCAGCGGCGCGGCAATCAATCGCCATTTCAGCCCGTTGCAAATCGACAGCAAGGCAGTTTTGGTGGCGGTGCCATCAAGCCCGGCGCGAATATAAATGGCCACCGGTTTTGCCGCGGTGCTTTCAAGCCAGTCATTGTAACATCTGTCAAACATATCCTTTGTCGCCCCGGCCATATATCCGATATTTTCGGTGGTGCCAATAATCACCGCGGCGGCGTCATTGACATCCGGCGTGCGCACGTCAAATGGCGACATAAGTCGCATTATGACATTACCCGTGTCGGCGCTGGCGACAGCCTCGATCGCTGCGTTGGCAAGTGCCATCGTGTTGGGCGAGGGGGTATGCGCGATCAGTAAAACAGTTTTACACATGATTGGTAGTTTAGTCGGTTTTGGGTATAGTTAAAAGCGGCTTTACCCGCGCCACGCGATACATGCCAAAGGAGTGCAGATATGTCCCCCAGCCTTTTAAGCGAAGCGGAAATTGCTGTTGCGATCGAACAGTTGGACGGATGGGTCATCTGCCGCAATGGTGATCAGCCGGGGCTGAGCAAGAGCTTTCAATTTTCCGGATTTAATGCGGCATTTGGATTTATCAGCCGGGTTGCTTTGGCGGCTGAACGCGCCAATCACCATCCGGAATGGCAGAATGTCTATCACAAGGTCACCATCAGATGGACCACACATGCGCAGGGTGGTGTGACCGACCTCGATGTAAAGCTGGCGCAGAGATGTGACAATATCGCCACAGATTCGGGACAAAAATAAGCAATCGCGTGGCAACAGGTTAAAGCCACCATTGCAGCACCCATAATGTTGCCAAACCGGAACAGGTGGTGGCAATAACATTGCGTGTCAAAAGCGCAACAATTGTCGCAATGATCGCAGCATGCAGCCGCGCATTATGCGTCACAATAATCTGTTCTGTTGCCGGGTCAATGAGAACAGCGGGAACAATGATCGCGGTCAATACGGCGATCGGCACAAAGCCAAGCGCATCAATGAGCCATTTTGGCAGACCGCGTGCCACCCACCCGGTCAGCATGACAAACCGTGTGCCAAAGGTAAATATACCAGTCATCACCATCACCAGCCAGATCATCGCGGCCTCGGATTTTTATCAGTCGGGGTGTTTTTGCTGGTGTGATAATGCGTCATCCATCCCGCAGCAATGCCGCCAAGCGCCGATATGATAATCCAGGATTTCCACGGCAACGGCTGGCAGATAAGAGACAAAACCGCAGCTACCACACAGGCAACAAGATCGGCGCGTCGCCGGATGCTGGGTGCCACCAAGGCGATGAAGGTGAGCGGTATGGCAAATGACAGTGACCAGGATTCGGGGATGGTGGTTCCGGCAATCACCCCGACCAGCGTTGAGATTTGCCAGGCCACCCATAAGGTCATGCCACTGCCAAGAAGATGGTAATGTTGATAGCGGGTTTTCGGCCCGTCCTGAAACCGTTTAATCGATACGGCATAGGCCTCATCAGTCAGCAAATAGCCCAACAGAATGCGCCACCGCAGCGGTAGATGGGCGAGATATTGCGCCATCGAAGCGCTGTACAGCACATGCCGTAAATTTACCACGCTAACCGACCCGCCCACAATCAATGGTGGCACCCCGGCTGCCCATAATTGGGCAAACACAACCTGACTAGCCCCGCCGAACAGGATCGATGACAGTAAAATTGTCTGCAAGCTGGTCAAACCGCTGGCCAGACCCAAAATGCCAAACACCAGTCCAAACGGGATCACCCCAAGCTGTAATGGCAGTTCATGCCGGACGCCAAGACAGAATTCGGCAGTGGCGGAGCGTTGGGCTGGGGCGTCTGTCATGGGTGGTAACATGTAATGAATGGTGTGAGTGATTAGTCGACGACATATTACGCCGAATGATAGATTGGGCAAGTGCGGTCATGCCATGTTGCCTGATTGTAAAGCGCTGTTGGGGCTGATTGTCTTGATCTTTTCCGGCTAGTCGTATTTTATAACGGCATCTGTCACCCATACCCGGTATAAAGGTCTGCAATGCAACTCCATGTTCCTGTTTCAGTTGGCGAAGTTCTCGATAAAATAACAATTCTGCAGATAAAACTCGCGCATATTTCCGATGCTGAAAAGCGGGTCAATGTGCAAAATGAGCTAGATGCTTTGCTGCCACTTGTCGCTGGCGATAGCTTTACCACGGGTCAGATGCAGACATTGATCGCAGAGCTGAAATCGGTCAATGAGGCATTGTGGGAGATTGAGGACGATATTCGTGAACAAGAAGCGGCAAAAACCTTTGGCGAGGAATTTATCCGGCTGGCACGCGCCGTCTATGTGACGAATGACAAACGCGCCGCGATCAAGAAACAAATCAATCTGGCGACCGGTTCAGCCCTGATCGAAGAAAAATCATACGAATCCTACTAGCCGGATGCTGCCAAGCGGTGCTCAACCCGGCCATTCACCGATCTGATGCCGATTCCAACATTATCGCTGCTGTGCTGAGGATTTTATCCGGGGCGATGCTGTCCAGAGCCTTGCCGGTGTCCGGATAGAGCGGAAACACCGCCGGCTTGTAGCGCAGCGTGTCACCGGCTTTGGCAAACAAAACCGTCGCTGGTAAATTGCAGTTAAACGCAAGATTGGCGGTAAAGCTGTCAACCCCGATATAACCGTCGGCGGCGTGATAGAGGGCGATATCGCGTGCCATTGACGGGTTATGCCGCAAACTGTCGAAAAGCACATGATCCGGCCCGTCCCATCTGGCCAGCATGGCATCATGATAGCTGCCCGCATCCGGCCCGGCATTCAGCACGAGGCTGCCGCCAATCTGGCTGGCAAGCCGGTTAAGCGTGGCGTTCGCATGGTCAAGTGACCAGCGCCGCGCCGGGTCGGCGGCGAACAGGTTGACGATGGTGACGGGACGCGGCAATTGATGCATAAAATCGGCAATTTCGGCCCGCATGTCCGGTGATGGCAGAATCGTCGGGGTGCTGTCATCAAGCGACAAACCCTGTGCCATGATCCAGCTATCGGCGGCGGCAATAAACGGCCGATGCCCCCATAACGCGCGTCGATCACCACCGGCATCCGCTGCCAGACTGTCGGTCAGTAAAAGCGTGTCAATATTGTGACCAACCAGCCCAACGCGCCGATCTATCGATGCCGCAAATGCCGCCAGTTTAAAGCTTGTTGAACGATGCAGGATAAACGCGCTGTCATAATGTGTCTGGCGTATCTGCCTGACTGCGCTGCTGCCGCGCATGAACGGGATATAGCGCCTGAGCGGTCTGGCATCGATGATTTTGCCTGCCCACGGGCTGTGTGCCAGTAAAATGGCGATTGGCCCCGGATGAATACAGGCAATGTCAATTTTGCCGTCAAAACTGGCACTGGCAAGGGCGCGGAGCTGGGTGAGATGGTAAATCTGGTCACCAATTCCACCGGCGACGAAGCCAATTGACCTTCCAAAACTGACAGCCATAAGGCGATTTACCTAGCCGAAAAGAGTTTCAATAACCTGATTGCGAAGTCAACTTGCGCTTGCAATCGAATATCGTTAAATAGCCTGATCAATATGCTTATTCAATGCGTGATTTCGGATCGGGCTGCAACCGACGCGCCGAAACCACGATATATAATTTTCAAAGATGGGGCATGTTCACAGAGGGGGCGGTTTTATGACTGACGGGTTTCTGTTTGCCGATGAAATGGATCTGGCCGAAAAACGCGTTTTGCTGCGTCTTGATGTGAATGTGCCATTGCAGGATGGCCGGGTCAGTGACGATACGCGGATCAGGCGGATTTTGCCCGGTCTGCAGTCGCTTGTTGCGGCTGGCGCAAAAATTATCATCCTGACCCATTTTGGGCGGCCAAAAGGCAAAGTGGTTGATACCTTGAGCGTCCGGCCAGTGGCGGCTTGCATGGCAGAATTACTGGGTCAGCCGATCACTGTTGAAGGTGATGTTGTCGGGCCGGGCGGTTTGGCGGCGGTGGCGGCCATGTCGGCCGGGCAAATCGTGATGATGGAAAATTTGCGCTTTTACCCGCAGGAAGAAGCCAATGACAGCGGCTTTGCAGAAAAGCTGGCGGCGCTTGGCGATATCTATATTGGCGATGCGTTTTCCTGTGCGCACCGGGCACATGCATCGGTTGATGCCCTGCCGCGCTTGATGCCCGCGGCTGCCGGAAGGTCTTTTGCGGCCGAATTGACCGCATTACATGGCGCATTGGCTGCACCACAGCGCCCTCTCGCGGCGGTTGTCGGTGGCGCCAAAGTGTCGAGCAAACTGGCCTTGCTGGAAAATCTTGTGACCAAGGTTGATGGGCTTGTTCTTGGCGGCGGCATGGCCAATACATTTTTGCTGGCAAAAGGCGTCTCCATCGGTGCCTCACTGGCTGAACCGGATATGCTGTCCACGGCCAGCGGTATCATGGCGACGGCGGCGGCGCATAAATGCCGGATATTGCTGCCGACCGATGTGGTGGTGGCCACCGCATTTAAGGCGAATGCACCGCACCGCATAAGTGACGGCGGCGATATTGCCGCTGATGAAATGATTCTCGATGCCGGCCCGCAATCGGGGGCGGCGGTCAATGCGTTTTTGGCTGAATGCCGGACAGTGGTTTGGAACGGGCCGATGGGGGCGTTTGAATTGACGCCTTTTGATGCGGCCACCAACGCTGTTGCCCGCGAAGTGGCGCGGCTGACGCAAAACCGTCAGATAATGAGCGTTGCTGGCGGCGGCGATACCATGGCGGCTCTTGCAAATGCCGGGGTGAATGACCATTTCACCTATGTATCAACCGCTGGCGGTGCCTTTCTTGAATGGCTTGAGGGCAAAACCCTGCCCGGCGTTGACGCCTTGCAACAGCGCTGTCCGGATGCAAAACAGACGGTCGCGCCAACATCAAAAAGAGGCCCGCATGTTTTTCGACAATCCATTTAAAACCCGCATGCCGCGCGATGATGAATATCTGGCGGGCCGGCATTTGCCAATTTTTGCCGGCGGCGATCATGCTGTTCTTGGTACAGACATGTCGCCACCATTTGCCGAAACCATGCAGCAGATTATTTTCGGTCTGGGTTGTTTTTGGGGCGCCGAAAGGCTGTTTTGGACATTGCCGGGGGTGCATGTCACGGCGGTTGGTTATGCTGGCGGGCGCACGCCGCACCCCACTTATGAAGAGGTGTGTTCCGGCCAGACCGGCCATACCGAAGTTGTGCTGGTGGTGTTTGATCCACAGCGCCAGTCGCTGGGCAATTTATTGCAGACATTCTGGCAGGCGCATGACCCAACACAGGGCTTTCGTCAGGGGAATGACCGCGGCACACAATATCGATCTGCTATTTTTGCTACCGATGATGCACAGCTGGATCAGGTGACAGAATCGGCCAACGCTTTTCAAAAAGCGCTGACCGCTGCCGGCTTCGGCAAAATCACCACCGAAATAGCGCTGGCTGGTGATTTTTACTATGCCGAAACCTATCATCAGCAATATCTGCATAAGGTGCCCAATGGTTATTGCGGGTTACGCGGCACTGGCGTCGCCTGTCTAAGCCCAGCAGGTGACGATTGATCGGTTGCCGCGATGTGCGCCTCTAAAAAAACCTGATCTGCCATTGACCTTCGATGCGGCCGGTGCTACGTTCCGCGATCATTTTTGATTAACCGGCTTCGGCCGTTGTTTTGGGAGCTTTTATCATGAAAGTCGCCAGTTCTTTGAAGACGCTGAAATCGCGCGATCGAAACTGCCAGGTGGTGCGTCGTCGCGGCCGTCTCTATGTGATCAACAAAAAGAATCCACGGCTCAAAGCGCGTCAGGGCTAGCCGTGTCGTGCCGCGCTGGATGCGGCACACTCTATCGCATCGAAATACTGCAACGGCCGGTTTTCCGGCCGTTTTTTGTTGGTCAAACTAGGCTCTGGCCAGCATGTGACAAACCGTCGCCGGATTGATCAGTTTTTGCCAATCACCCCGCTTTGTGGCATTTTCGCATGGGTGTAGGGTGATACCGACGAGCAGAACGGAGATTGAATGATGCAGATGCCAGAACCGGATCAGCAGATCATGGCGCGGCGGGACGCAATTTGCGCGGCGTTACGGCAATTGGTGCCGGCAGCATCGTTGGTGTTGTCTGCCGAAGGGCGCCGTGCCTATGACGCTGACGGGCTGTCGGCTTATCGGCAATTGCCGCTGGCGGTGGTGCTGCCGGAAACCGTCGAGCAGATCGCCGCAGTGATGAAATACTGCCATGCAGAGGGTATTAAAGTGGTGCCGCGTGGGGCTGGCACATCATTGTCTGGCGGCGCTTTGCCACTGGCTGATGCGGTGCTTTTAGGGCTTGGTAAATTCAACCGCATTCTGGATATTGATTATGCCAACCGATGTGTTGTGGCACAGCCCGGCGTGACGAATCTGGCGATCACCCATGCGGTTCAGGATCAGGGGTTTTATTATGCGCCCGACCCGTCAAGCCAGATTGCCTGTTCGGTTGGTGGCAATGTTGCGGAAAATTCCGGCGGTGTGCATTGTCTGAAATATGGTCTGACGACGAATAATTTATTGGGCATTGAGCTTGTCACAATCGAGGGCGAAATTCTGCGGCTCGGGGGCAAGCATCTGGATGCGGGTGATTATGATCTGATGGGCGTGATGACCGGCTCTGAGGGCTTGCTCGGTATTGTCAGCGAAGTCACCCTGCGAATCCTGCAAAAACCGGCAACGCAACGGGCGCTTCTTGTTGGCTTTGATGACACCGCCGCTGCCGCCACCGCCGTTGGCGATGTGATTGGCGCAGGCATTATTCCGGCTGGCATGGAGATGATGGACGGTCTGGCAATCAATGCGGCCGAAGATTTTGTGCATGCGGGCTATCCGCGTGACGCCGCTGCATTGATTATTGTGGAGCTTGACGGGCCAGCGGTTGAGGTGGACGCCCTGATTGAGCGGGTGGCCAAAATCATGGATAGGGCCGGGGCGTCATCGCTCAAGGTCAGTACATCTGAAGAAGAACGCAATTTATTTTGGGCCGGGCGCAAATCTGCTTTTCCGGCTGTCGGGCGGATTTCGCCAGATTATCTGTGTATGGATGGCACCATCCCGCGGCGGCGTTTGCCCGATATGATGGTGCTGATGGCAACACTCAGCCAAAAATACGGGTTACGTGTGGCCAATGTCTTTCATGCGGGTGACGGCAATCTGCACCCGTTGATCTTGTTTGATGCCAACCAGCCTGGCGAACTGGCGCGGGCCGAGGATTTTGGCGCCGATATTTTGCGGGGCTGTGTCGAAATGGGCGGCGTGCTGACTGGCGAACATGGCGTTGGCGTTGAAAAACGTGATCTGATGACGATCCAGTTTACCGAAGATGATATGAAACAGCAGCAACGTCTGAAATGCGCTTTTGATGCCAATCATCTGTTGAATCCCGGCAAGGTGTTTCCGCATCTGCACCGCTGCGCCGAGCTTGGCCGCCTGCATGTGCATAAAGGCAAAATGCCATTCCCCGATTTGCCACGGTTCTAGCCACGGCCGAATCGCAGGTGCGAAGGATGATTGTTTATGCCGAAAATTAATAACCTTGATGAGGCGGCGGAAGCGGTGTTGGACGCCCAACAGCAGAAACACCGGCTAGAGCTGCGTGGTCTTGGGACGAAAACCGGCATCGGTAATCAACCGGTTTATGATGCCTGCCTCGATGTCTCTGCCATGCAGGGCATTGTGGATTATCAGCCCGAAGAGCTGGTGTTAACGGTGCGGGCCGGCACCACATTGTCGGCGGTTGAGGCGGCGCTGGACAAGGCCAATCAGATGCTGGCGTTTGAACCAGCGGATTTATCAGCGCTGTTGAAAAGCAAATCGACCGGCACGATTGGTGGTGTGCTGGCGACCAACCTGTCCGGGCCGCGGCGCTTAACAGCCGGGGCGGCGCGCGATTTTCTGCTGGGCTTTGATGCGGTGTCGGGTCATGGGGAGCGGTTTAAATCGGGTGGCCGTGTGATGAAA
>JADHLR010000046.1 GCA_016780525.1 Candidatus Puniceispirillum sp. | reverse complement strand
TAATTTGTCCTGACTGATGCCAAGAAAATCAGCCAGCTTATACCGCACCCGCTCAGGCAGTTCACGTGGCGTTCTGCTGACTGGCGGCTGGCCGCGGCCGAGGCGCTGGACAGCAAATGGGCGCGGCAATTGCCGGCGCGGGCTGCTGAAATTGCCGGTTTATTGCGCGGCTAGGTCTGGCGGTGGGCGGCAAATCTGGCGGCTTCGCACAGGGCCTCAAGCAGCGCCGGGTCAGCCTTGCTCTGTTCGGCGATGCGTTGCATGGTGGCCTCGGCCGCGCTGGCATATGTCACCGCTTCGGCGATGCTGCGTTCAATCGCATTATGCCGCTGTAAAATGCTGTGAGCTTTATCAAAATCGCCATCGGCAAAATCGCCGTCACGCATGGTTTTATGCCAGAAATTACGTTCAGCCTCATCGCCATCGCCATAGGCCAAAATCATTGGCAAGGTAATTTTCTGGTCAAGAAAATCATCCCCGCTATTTTTCCCCATCGCCGCCGATGACTGGCTGTAATCCATCGCATCATCCATGATCTGAAATGCCATGCCAAGCTGCAATCCATAATCATGGGTCGCCTCAATCACCGCCTTGTCGGCGCCGGCCACTTCGGCACCCGCAGCAATGGCAGCGGCAAATAAAATAGCGGTTTTGTTGCGGATCACATCAAAATAATCCGCCGCCGGTGTGTCGGCGACGCCGGCGATTGTCATCTGTTTGATCTCGCCCTCGGTAATGCGAGCAGAGGCGTTACTAAGCCGGCCCAAAACGGACAGGCTGTCGGTTTCGACCATCAGCTCAAAGGCCCGCGCAAACAAAAAATCCCCCACCAATACTGACGCGTCATTGCCCCACAGGGCGTTGGCGGTGTCGTGGCCGCGGCGCAATTTCGATTCGTCAATCACATCATCATGCAGCAATGTGGCTGAATGAATAAATTCAACGGCGGTGGCAAGGCCAATGGCATGCGGGCTGCCGCCAGCCAAACGCGCCCCGGCCAGCGTTAATAACGGCCGCAACCGCTTGCCGCCGGCGGCAATCAAATGCCCGGCCAGTTCCGGCACCAGCGGTACGTCACTCGCCATCCGCGCCACAATCTGCGCATTCACCTGTTCCATATCATCGGCCAGCAATGTTACAAGCGGGGTCAGCGATGGTGCGTTGTCATGCGCGATGGTCGGCGCCTTGTTCATCTGCAAAACTTTCTGCTCAATCGTTTTTGCGATATATCTATGCTGCCAGATGTACCTGTCAGCGGCATATCCAGCAAGTAAAACCCGCATTTTCCGCATGCGTTATTTTGGCACCGGGCCGGATAAACTCTTGGTGAATAGGCGCGCCTGCGGCATAATTTAGCGCAATGGTAACGTTATTACATACAACCAATCCTGTGCGCTTGTCTTTTGTGCAGGCGTTGCTGCGCGATGCCGGCGTTCACGTCGAGGTGTTTGATGCCAATATTTCGGCGCTGGAAGCGGGCATTGGTGCCTTTCCACGTCGGCTGATGGTTGACCGGGCGCGCTGGCTGGCGGCAAAAACGATTTTGACTGATGCAGGCGAATTCTATGATGACTGACCCGCAACAGCCCGCTATGCCATCGCTGCCCGATGATGTTGCGGTGACGCATGATCATCTGCTCGATAAACAGGTGCAGATCACCCAGCCGAAAACCGGCTACCGGGTTGGCAGTGATGCGGTGCTGGCAGCCGCCAGCCTGACAGCACGGCGGGGCCGCGTGCTTGATCTTGGTGCCGGTGTTGGTGGGATCAGCCTGTGTATCGCCCATCGTCTTCAATCGCTGCAGATCACTGCCGTTGAAATTGACCCGACAGCCGCGGCACTTGCCCGCTATAACGCGGCGATTAATGGTGTGCATCAGCGGATCCGTGTTGTCGAGGCCGATATTACCGCAATGCCAGCGGTGATGGCTGGCAGTTTTGACCATGTGGTCAGCAACCCGCCCTATCATCACAAAGCCGGCACCCGGCCGCGTCATGCGGCGCGGGCGATGGCGCATATGGGCGCCGATACAGATTTGCGCGACTGGGTCAAAGCGGCGGTCTGGGCAGCCAAGCCACGCGGCCGGATCAGCTTTATTTGCCGGGCCGATCGCGCCGCCGAACTCATCACCATGTTTGATGCCGCCGGCGCCGGCGAAACCGTGTTGTTTCCCTTGTGGTCGCGGCCGATGAGTCCGGCAAGCCGGGTGATTATCCAGCTGCGTAAAGCTGTGGTTGGCCCCGGTGCTGTGCTGCCCGGACTTGTTGTGCATAATGACGATGGCAACTTTACCGAAGCGGCGCGGCATATTATGAAAGGTGGTGCGCTGTATTTGGTGCATCCGGCGCGGGCAAAATAGTCTGCGCAATTGCCGTCATGGCATTGTCGTCATGGCATTGTCGTCTTGGTAGGGAAAGGTGAATTATGGGTGTATTCTCGTCTTTACTATTCTGGCGGCGTAAAGCCCCGATTGTGCCGGTGGTGCGTCTTAGCGGGGTTATCGCGGCGCAGCAATCGCTGGCGCGTCGTGGGTTGTCGCTGGAGGCTGTCGAGCCGCAATTGAAAAAGGCATTTTCGATGAAGCGGGCAAAAGCTGTTGTGCTGCTGATTAATTCGCCGGGTGGTTCGCCCGTGCAATCATCGCTGATTGGCAATCGTATCCGCCAGCTGGCCGGGCAGAGCGACATACCGGTGATTGCATTTTGCGAGGATGTTGCGGCAAGTGGCGGCTATTGGCTGGCGGCGGCGGCTGATGAAATATTTGCCAACCCGGCATCGGTTGTCGGCTCCATCGGCGTTCTGTGGGCCGGCTTCGGCTTTGACAAACTGCTCGACCGGATTGGTGTTGATCGGCGGGTTTATACTGCCGGTGAAGCCAAAGTGACGCTTGACCCGTTTCAACCCGAACGTGAAGAGGATGTGGCGCGGCTGAAATCACTGCAGGTCGATATCCATGAGCAGTTTATCGCGCATATTGAGGCGCGCCGCGGATCACGCCTGAAAGGGGATCGCAAAGACCTGTTCAGCGGTGCGTTCTGGACCGGGCAGAGGGCGCTGGATCTTGGCCTTGTTGACGGCATTGGTGACTATCGACAGGTGATCGCCGACCGATTTGGCGCGCAGACCGAATTTTTGATGATCGAGCCAAAGCGCAAGCTATTATCGCTTGGCGGTGGCGGTGTGTCTGCCCATATCAACAGCTCGATTGTCGGCGATGTGGCTGAACGCGCTGTTGAGCGTGCGTATTTTGCGCGCTATGGTCTGTAACCTATGCATGTAACTATATTGCTTGCTGGCCAGAATGTGAAAGAGAAAGATTAAGCGTTCATGATACCGTCACTTCCAAAACTGCTTGGGTTGATTGCCATTATCTGGGTGGTGTGGACCGCGTTCCGCATCTATGAAACACGTCAGGCAGCGATCCGCGCACAGGCTGATGATCAAAACAAGGATCATACGCCAGCCGACAGCGACCCGGCGTCGGGCGCATCAGATGACAGCGGTTCGGTTGAGTTGCGCGAATGTAAAATTTGTTCAGCCTGGGTCGGCGGGGAAAATTGCGGGCGGGAAAACTGTCCCTATTGACACTGGTTCAGCTTGCTTTTCGGGGGCATTTGCGGCTAGTTTGCCGCCAGGCTGTTGCCCCAATATATCTCTAGATAAGGTGGCGGGAAACTGTCACTGGTCAGACAAAGATGATACGCACTGATTTTCAATCTATCATACTGAATTTACAAAGCTATTGGGCCCAGCAGGGGGCGGTCATCCTGCAGCCCTATGACATGGAGGTGGGGGCCGGTACGTTTCACCCGGCAACAACCTTGCGGGCGCTGGGGCCGGATGATGTATGGCGCGCTGCCTATGTTCAGCCATCGCGGCGCCCGGCGGATGGCCGCTATGGTGACAACCCCAACCGGTTGCAGCATTACTATCAGTTTCAGGTCATCTTTAAACCCTCGCCAGCCGAATCACAGGCATTATATCTGGGGTCGCTCAAAGCCATTGGTCTTGATCCCGATGCGCATGATATCCGCTTTGTCGAAGATGATTGGGAATCACCGACGCTTGGTGCCTGGGGGCTGGGCTGGGAAGTGTGGTGTGACGGTATGGAAGTGTCACAATTTACGTATTTTCAACAAGTTGGCGGCATTGAATGCCACCCTGTGCCGCTTGAACTAACCTATGGTCTGGAACGGCTGGCGATGTTTATTCAGGGTGTTGATAATGTCTATGATCTGGATTGGGACGGGGTGCCTGCCAGCGATGGTGGAAAAATCTATGGCGATATTTTCAAACGTGCGGAAATTGAGTTTTCCGGATGGAATTTTGAACATGCCGACACTGACATGCTGTTGCAGCATTTTCGTGATGCCGAGGCCGAATGCGGTCGCCTGCTGGGGCTGAACAAAGCCTTGGCATTGCCAGCCTATGACCAATGTATGAAAGCCAGTCATTTTTTTAACATGCTCGACGCGCGCGGGGTGATTTCGGTTACTGAACGCGCTGCCTATATCGGCCGTGTGCGGGCTTTGGCGCGCGGTTGTTGCGAGGCCTGGATTGGCGCAGATAAGGTGGTGTCGCATGGCTGATTTGCTGGTTGAACTGGTTGGCGAAGAAATCCCCGCCCGCATGCAGACAATGGCGGCACAGCATTTTGCCAATGCGGTGCAAGCTGCGCTTGATGGTTTAGGGGTTTGGACGGGTGAGGCGACGATCAACGGCCTGTGTGGGCCGCGGCATCTGGCAATTTATGCGACCGGCATCGCTGTCGCACAGCCGGATCGGGTGATCGAGAAACGTGGCCCGCGTGTCGATGCGCCAGACGCCGCCATTGCTGGTTTTGTGACATCAACCGGTCTGCCGCGCGAGGCGCTGACCGAAGAAGATACCCCGAAAGGGCGGTTTTTCTTTGCCCGTAGCCATGTCGCTGGTGCCGATACAACCGCGCTGCTTGGCGATGTTGTCGCCGATATTCTGACACAGTTTCCCTGGCCGAAAAGTCAACGATGGGGCCGCGGCAGTTTCCGTTGGGTGCGGCCATTGCACCGCATTAATATCGTCTTTGACGGGCAACCGCTGGCTGGCAGTTTTGATCTTGGCGATACCCAGCCTATGGCATTTGGGGCAACAAGCTGTGGGCATTATTTTGAAGCGCCGGATGACATCAGCCTTGTTGGTGTCGACTCGCTGGATGAATTCAAACGCCGGCTGGCCAGCGCGCATGTGATAATCGACCAGTCAGACCGTCGCACCGCGATCATTGATGGCGCAAAGGCGCTGGCCAAAGATGTGGGATGCACGGTCGATGAAACCCAGCTTGGCACCTATATTCAGGACATTGCCGGGCTTGTTGAATCGCCCACAGCCTTGCTTGGTCAGATCGAAGACCGGTTTATGCAACTGCCGCCAGAGCTGTTGCAGGCGACCATTGCCACGCACCAGAAATATATCACCTTGCAGGATCAATCCGGTGCCTTTTCGCCTTATTTCATTGTGATATCAAACCGGCAATCCGACCCGGCGCGTGATCAGGTCATTATGGCAGGCAATCAGCGGGTATTGCGGGCGCGGCTTGCCGATGCCGAATTTTTCTGGCAGCAGGACAAAAAAACCAGACTTGATGCTTATGTGCCGCAATTAAAAGCGGTGACATTTTATGAGGGGCTTGGCGATTTGCAGGCAAAAGCTGTGCGGCTGGAAAAGCTGTCCAGCGCATTGGCCCCCTATATCGATGGCTGTGATGGCGCGGATGCTGCGCGAGCCGGCTATCTTGCCAAGGCTGATTTGGTGACCGGCATGGTCGGTGAGTTTCCCGAATTGCAGGGTATCATCGGTGGCTATTATGCACGTCATGACGGCGAGCCAGATAGCATTGCCACCGCCATTGCCGCGCATTACCGCCCACAGGGCCCGGCCGATGATGTGCCGCACACCCCGACGGCGAAAGCGGTGGCACTTGCCGATAAGATTGATACGCTGGTCGGATTTTTTGGCATTGGTGCGAAACCAACCGGGTCGAAAGACCCTTTTGCCCTGCGGCGTGCGGCGCTTGGTGTCATCCGTATTATCCTTGATGGCAAATTGTCGGTGCCACTGCAAAAGCTGTTAGATACGGCAGCAGAAAATTACGGTTTTGCGGCTGTTGATGATGATGTTTTGCCATTTATCCGTGATCGGCTGCGGGTATATCTGCGCGATCAGAAAATGCGGCATGATATTGTTGCCGCGGTATTGGCCGATGCGGGCGGTGATGATCTGCGCCGGATGGCCGATGAGACAAGATCGCTTGCCGGATTTTTGGAAAATGGCGATGGCCTTGGTCTGATTGCCGGGTGGCGCCGCGTCAGCAGTATGCTGGCGGCTGAGGAAAAAAAGGCCAAACACGCATTTGCCGCAACCACAGACCCGGCATTGTTTAATGATATAGAGCATGCGCTGCATCGCGCTTTGACCGGGCTGCCCGATAGCGATGCCGGCTTTGCCGCGCAATTGGCGGCGCTTGGCGATCTGCGGGCGCCAATTGATAGGTTTTTCGATGGTATTGTGGTCAATGATGATGACCCGGCGGTACGTTTAAATCGTCTTGGGCTGTTGGCCATGATACGCGAAAAGATGCAGCTCGTGGCGGATTTTACCAAAATAGAAGGCTAGCAACGACATGACAAAATGGGTGTATAATTTTGGCAAGTCAGGCACCGATGGCGATACATCGATGCGCAATCTTTTAGGCGGCAAGGGCGCGAATTTGGCTGAGATGAGCGGCATTGGCCTGCCGGTGCCGCCCGGCTTTACCATCAGCACTGACGTATGCACTTACTTTTACGATAATGGCCGCAACTATCCGGACACGCTTGATGCAGAGGTGCGGGCGGCCATTGCCAAAATCGAGAGTGAAACCGGCAGTGGTTTTGCTGACCCAAAAAATCCGCTGCTTGTCTCGGTGCGGTCGGGTGCGCGGGCATCCATGCCGGGAATGATGGATACGGTGTTGAATTTGGGCTTAAACGACGTCACTGCGGCTGGTTTGGCCGCACATGCGAATGACAGCCGCTTTGCCTATGACAGCTATCGGCGGTTTATCCAGATGTATGGCGATGTCGTGATGGATGTCGATTATGGTCTTTTCGAGGACGCGCTCGAAGATATGAAACATGCGCGTGGTCTGATTGACGACACCGAACTGACTGGCGACGATATGAAAGCGCTTGTCGATATCTATAAAGATATTGTGCTGGATGAGATGGACATGCCGTTTCCGCAAGACCCATGGGAACAATTATGGGGTGCTGTCGGCGCGGTGTTTGCCAGCTGGATGAATACGCGGGCCGCCACCTATCGCCGGCTGAACAATATTCCGGCAGCCTGGGGCACCGCGGTCAATGTGCAGGCGATGGTGTTTGGCAATATGGGAGATGATTGTGCCACGGGTGTTGCCTTTACCCGTGATCCCTCGACCGGCGAGAATAGTTTTTATGGCGAATTTTTAATCAATGCGCAGGGCGAAGATGTTGTCGCCGGCATCCGTACACCATTACCTCTGACCAAAGAAGCGCGCGAAAAGTCGGCTGGCAGTGCCGCCTCAATGCAAGAAGCCATGCCCGATGTATTTGCCCAGCTTGATGATGTGCGTAGTCGGCTTGAATCGCATTACCGCGACATGCAGGATCTGGAATTCACTGTCCAGCAAGGCCAGCTTTATATGCTGCAGACCCGCAATGGCAAACGCACCGCCGAGGCAGCGCTGCGCATGGCGGTTGAAATGGCAGAAGAAAACCTGATCAGCCGGGATGAAGCGCTGTGCCGGATTGATGCGAATGCGCTTGATCAATTGCTGCATCCAACGCTCGATCCGAAAGCCGAAAAAATCTGTTTGACCCGCGGCCTGCCGGCATCGCCGGGTGCGGCTTGTGGCAAGATTGTGCTGAGTGCAGACCGTGCCGAGGAAATGGCGGCAAGTGGCGAAACAGTCATTCTGGTTCGGCTTGAGACAAGCCCGGAAGATATTCATGGCATGCATGCGGCGGCCGGCATTCTAACAGCGCGTGGTGGCATGACCAGCCATGCGGCTGTTGTCGCCCGTGGCATGGGGCGCGCCTGCGTCTGTGGCGCCGGTGATGTGCGGTTTGACGAGGTGAGTGGCAAGGTTCTTATCCATGATCACGAGCTGATGGAAGGTGATCTCATCACCATTGATGGGGCCAGTGGTGATGTTTATGCCGGCGCTGTCGACACCATTCCGCCGAAAATGTCAGCGGCGTTTGGAACCATTATGGAATGGGCCGACGCGCGCCGGCGGCTTGGTGTGCGGGCGAATGCGGAAACCTCGGCCGATGCGCAGGTGGCACTTGATTTCGGCGCCGAGGGCATTGGCCTTAGCCGCACAGAACACATGTTTTTCGATGCGGATCGAATCATTGCCATGCGACAGATGATCATGGCCAGTGATACCGAAGGCCGCGAAGCGGCGCTGGCCAAACTTTTGCCGATGCAGCGGCGGGATTTTGAATCGCTATTTACAATTATGGCTGGCCGGCCGGTGACTATCCGTTTGCTTGACCCGCCTTTGCACGAGTTTTTACCACATTCGGCAGATGAGCTGGCGGAGGTGGCAAAAGTGTCGGGCGTCACTGTTGAAACGGCACGTCAGCGTGCTGTCAAACTGTCCGAATCGAATCCAATGCTGGGTCATCGTGGCTGCCGGTTGGCAATAACCTATCCGGAAATATGCCGGATGCAGGCCCATGCAATTTTTGAGGCGGCCTGTAATGTGGCGCAAAACACGGGCGCCGCGCCCAGCCCGGAAATTATGGTGCCATTGGCCGCAACGGCACGCGAGATTGCCTTGTGTAAACAGGAAATAGATGCCGCAGCGGCGGCGGTGATGGCCGAAACCGGCGTCACTCTGTCTTATTTGGTTGGCACCATGGTTGAATTGCCGCGTTCGTCAATTTGCGCTGCAGAACTGGCTGAAGAGGCGGAATTTTTCTCGTTTGGTACGAATGATCTGACGCAAACAGCTTTGGGTATCAGCCGCGATGATGCCGGTTCATTCCTGCATCATTACGCTGATGCTGAAATTTATCCGGTCGATCCGTTTGTCTCGATTGACCGTGCGGGCGTCGGTTTTCTTGTCGAGATGGGGGTCACGCGTGGCCGCGCGACCAGACCGGATATCAAACTTGGTATTTGTGGTGAACATGGTGGCGATGCCGACTCGATTAGCTTTTTCGAAGAGGTTGGTCTGGATTATGTGTCCTGCTCGCCATTTCGGGTACCGGCCGCGCGGTTAGCCGCGGCGCAGGCTGCGATCAAAAATTCACGCTAGTTGATCGCACCGTTACGCCATACAACCCGTTAAGCCATACAAAAAGCCGGCTAAACAGCCGGCTTTTATCAGCGCAACAAACGCCGACTGGTTACTTTACGCCCAGCCCACCAAAGCGCTTGTTAAAGCGTGCCACCTGGCCGCCCGAATCAACGATACGGTGTTGGCCAGTCCATGCCGGATGCGTTTTTGGGTCGATATCGAGCTTCAGCACGTCACCGGGCTTGCCCCATGTAGAGCGTGTCTTGCGCTCGCTGCCATCGGTCATCACCAAGGTGATTTCATGATATTCTGGGTGCGTATCTTTTTTCATGCCAGTCTCCGGTTAGGCTCGCTTAACCATCTGTGGTTGCGCGTAATGTCATCGGTGTGCTGTGCGGCGGAATCTGTCTCGCCATACGACAGCGCTGGTGGTATATCCTCTCTGGCGATGTTTAGCAAGCCCCCCGTCAGGAAAATATGCCAGCCTCATGCGGGGCTGTTTTGAGGTTTAGGACAGTATATGCGCGGTAACGACCAGACGCCAGATGGCACCATGCCTGCCACGATGCGAACGCGCGGCTATACAAGCCGCGAGCTTTTGCAGGCCTTCTGGCCCTATTTGCGTCCGCATAAAGGCCGCATCATCGTCGCTATTCTGGCGCTGACATTGGTCGCGGTTGCGCTGTTATGTATGGGGCGGGGCTTGGCCTATCTTGTTGACGAAGGGCTGGGCAAGGGTGATCCGGCATTGCTTAATCGGGCGGTGCTGGCAACCGCGCTTATTGCCGTGGTGCTGGCATTTGGCAGTTTTTTACGCACCACCATGGTCAATAAAATAGGTGAATTGGTGCTGGCCGATATCCGCCGTGCTGTGTTCGGCCATGTGATGACGCTGTCGACAAACTGGTTTGAAAATAACCGCACAGGTGATGTGCTGGCACGCATCACAACCGATACGACTGTTGTGCAGACAGTGATGACCTCAACCCTGTCCATGGCGGCGCGCAATCTATTGTTGCTGATCGGCGGCGTGGTGATGGTGGTTCTGTCGAGCGCCAAAATGTCGTTGGTGGTGATGGTGGTTGTGCCACTGGTGGTGTTGCCATTGATTATTTTGGGACGCCGGCTGCGCAACTCATCGCGTTTAGCGCAGGACCGGTTGGCCGATGTCGCTGTCGAGGCCGAAGAAACGGTCAACGCGATCCATACGGTACAGGCGTTTGGCCGTGAGTCGCATATGCGCGACAAATTTAATCAGGCGGTGACGCACAGTCTTGATGCGGGTCTGGCACGGGTGAAATTGCGCGGCGTGTTAAGCGGCATTCTGATCTTTCTGGTGTTTAGTGGCATCAGCGTTATTTTGTGGATCGGCG
>JADHLR010000045.1 GCA_016780525.1 Candidatus Puniceispirillum sp. | reverse complement strand
TCCTTGGCACCAAGATTGTATATGGCCTTTACTGAAGCCATAACCCGTTTGACGGAGGAAGCCGACAAGCCCCTAGCGATGAGATGATCTCGAAATTTCCCAGCGTCCGTTGGCTTTATCTCAGACAACATTAAATCACCAATGCATTCTGTGAGATAAGATATGTTCCGTCTCGCAGTTGACACAAAAACACTGCCACGACCGATGCCTTTAAGCCTGATATATATATTCAAGGCTTCGCTTATCGTTGCGTCTGGTTGCGTGATTGCTGGCGTGACCAGCGGACTAAACGACAGGCCAAGCTCTTGTGAGTGAAAGCGCTCAAGCCTGAGAGACTCAAAGTAACGGTCTAAGCGATCTGACAATGCCGTAGCGGATTTCTGCGCTCTGCTGATTGATCTAGTGTGTAGAGAAACAACAACTCTATTTTTATTAAATCTTGATTTAAGATCTGACGGTACATTTCTTGTGAAGTAATAAATGCCGTTGCGGCAATAAAGATAGTCTGGCGATCTTGTATACATCCTTGTCCACAGCCTTTTCGTTCCCTAAACGTTAATTTAAGGAATTCAGAGACTTGAAGCTCGAACCTCGGAGCTTTTTATGGGGCAATGGCGCACTCGAGAGGATTCGAACCTCTGACCTCTGCCTTCGGAGGGCAGCGCTCTATCCAGCTGAGCTACGAGTGCATAATGCCGTCATGTCATGGCTGGTACCATGTGATCTTCGGTGTTTTATACGGTTGTACGCGCAAAGCCAATAGCCAGCCGGTAAAATAATTTTTGCTGTGATCGGCCCCAAATTGAACGGCCCCAAATTGAACGGCTGGGACAGGCTCATTTTGTCAGGCTTAAAAACACCTCTTCCAGATCCGATTCAGCGGTGCTGATATCGCGCACCTCACATTTGGCCTTTTGCACTTCGGCCAGCAGTGCCAGGCTTGTGGTTTTTGCCGGATCAAAGCTGATCGACAGCCGCCCGTCCTGCCAGACCGCCCCCAGCTTTTGCAATGCTTTTGGCAGCGGGGTTGGCGGTGGGCTGGCGAGGCTGAGATGCAGATGTTTCGTGCCAGCCGATGCCATCAGGTCGGCTGTTGATTTCGCCGCGATGATCTGGCCCTTATTGATAATCGCGATCTGATCGCAAAGCGCCTCGGCCTCTTCCAGATAATGCGTTGTCAACACCACCGTCACGCCAGCCGCGTTCAGCGTTCTGATATTGTCCCACAGGCGCTGCCGCAAACCCACATCGACACCGGCTGTCGGCTCATCCAGAACCAATATCGGCGGCTGGTGCACCATCGCCTTGCCAACCAGCAGCCGTCGGCGCATCCCGCCGGATAACCGCCGCGCATACATATCGGCCTGATCGGCCAGCCCGACCATGTCCAAAATGGCGTCTGTCTGCCGCTCGGCCTTTGGCACACCAAACAGGCCGGCCATCAAATCAATAGTCTGGCGGGGCGTAAAAAAAGCATCGACATTTAATTCCTGCGGCACGATGCCGATATTGGCGCGCGCCTGACGCGGGTTTTGGTCAATGTCAGTGCCCCAGACAGTGACGGTGCCAGCGGTTTTGACCACCGCACCAGCCAGAATATTGATCAGGCTCGATTTGCCAGCCCCATTCGGCCCAAGCAGCCCGAAAATACAGCCGACCGGCACATGCAAATCGACAGCATCAAGCGCCAGATGCGGCGGCTTGCCACGGCTGCCTTGATAGGTTTTTGACAGACCATTTATATCAATCGCCAGACCAGAGGCCGGCTGATTGACAAATTCCGGGCGCGAACTAGCAAAAGCCATCAAAGGCTCGGTTTTCGGATGGGTATAACATGGGCTGTGTATATCGGCTTCTGCTGGTCGGGGCAAAGCAAAAATAGCCGTAAAAATAGCGGGGCTGACAACGCCATTCCAATTGCATCTGCGGCGATGTCATTATAGGCTGGTGGCACCGTTTAGAGTTTTCGGGCGGCTGCGGCATTTTGCGGCTGAGGTCTGGCCGTTGGCTGGCGTCAGGCCATCATATGCGCGTGACATGCGCGTAACATGCGCGTGACAAACGCCGCCGATAATGCACATAATTTCTAATTTACAGAGGATTCAAAGATGAACGCAGCAGAAACCGGCCAGAGCGACAGCGCTTCTATGGCGCAAACAATCTATACCGAGGATAGAAGGGTGGCCTGTGATGGCGGTGGCGGGGCGCTTGGTCACCCGCAGGTCTGGCTGACACTGGGCGGCGATGGTGAAGTGACCTGCCCCTATTGTTCACGCCTGTTTGTCGCGGCGAAGCCGCCGTCCGAAGACTGATAAACACCGCGTGATCATCTGATCATTCTGCCAAGAACATTCTGCCAAGAATATGCTGCCAAGAAGGGCCCCTGCGATGCGCGATAAGCAACAACTTTTACTGGTAGATGGGTCTGGCTATATTTTTCGGGCGTTTCACGCGCTGCCGCCAATGACCCGCGGCGATGGTACGCCGGTGAATGCGGTGTATGGCTTTACCGCCATGCTGATGAAGCTGATCGATGATATGCAGCCAGATCATGTGGCGGTGGTGTTTGATGTCGCCCGCAAAACCTTTCGCTCGGATATTTATCCCGATTATAAAGCCAACCGGTCGGAACCGCCGGAAGAGCTGGTGCCGCAATTTGCGCTTGTCCGTGAAGCCACAGCCGCACTGACGTTGCCGGCGGTTGAACTGGCCGGGTTCGAAGCAGATGACATGATTGCGACCTATGCAGCGGCGGCCGAGGCGGCCGGGCTGGCCACCACCATCGTTTCGTCAGACAAGGATCTGATGCAATTGGTGCGGGGCGATGTCACCATGCTCGACCCGATGAAGCAGCGCCGCATCGGTGCGCCCGAGGTTATCGAGAGATTTGGCGTGCCACCGGAAAAAGTTGTCGATGTACAGGCGCTTGCCGGGGACTCAACAGACAATGTGCCCGGGGTGCCGGGAATCGGTATTAAAACCGCAGCTGAACTGATCACCACCTATGGTGATCTTGAGACGCTGCTGGCGCGTGCAGATGAAATCAAACAGCCAAAACGCCGGGAAAATCTGCTGAATTTTGCTGAACAGGCGCGAATTTCACGCCAGCTTGTTTTGTTGCGTGATGATGCGCCGATGCCATTGGAACTCGACGCGCTGAAGACCCCGGCACGTGATATGGACAGGCTGATTGCATTCCTACAGCAACAGGAATTTAAACGATTGCTGGTGCGGGTTGGCGCTGGTGGCGCGGCAACGCAAAATGGCACCGCCGGTGCGCCGGTTGCTGGCACGGCGGTGCGTTCAATGGCGTCCAGCCCGGCACCGCAACAAACAGCGACAGGAACCAGCGATACCGCCCCCGTTCAGCCGCTGCCGGCTGTCGAGGCGCGCTATCAGTTAATAACCGAACTGGCGGATTTGCAGGCCTTTTTAGATATTGCCAGCAAACAGGGATTTCTGGCGGTAGACACCGAAACGACCAGTTTGAATGCAGCCGCGGCAGATCTTGTTGGCGTGGCCATGGCGGTGGCACCGGGGCATGCCTGTTATGTGCCGCTGCGCCATGGCAGTGCCACAGCGATCACCACAAACGGGCAAAGCGGACTGGATTTTGAAGGCGCAGAAGACGCCGCGCCGGTCAAACAAATTCCGTTTGACAGCGCGATGCCGCTGTTGCGCGTTGTGTTTGAAGATCCGTCGATTTTGAAAATCGGGCATAATCTGAAATATGACGCGCATGTGTTGTTGCGGCCCCGGAATGGTGGCATCAGGCTCGCCCCGGTGGATGATACGATGTGCCTGTCTTATGTATTAGATACCGGCATTGTCGAGCGTCATTCATTGGATCATCTGGCGGCACATTGGCTGGATCACCAAACCATCAAATATGCAGATGTCTGCGGCAAGGGCGTAAAACAGGTGTCATTTGCGTCACTTGCACCGGAAGCAGCGCTGGATTACGCGGCGGAAGATGCGGATATCACCTTGCGGCTGTGGCAGCTGTTAAAACCACGGTTGGCCGGATCCGGCGTGGCATCGGTCTATGAGCGCCTGGAACGTCCGTTGATCCCGGTTCTGGCGCAGATGGAATCCCACGGCATTATCGTCCAGCAGGCGATTTTGGCACGCATGTCGAATGATTTTGCCAGCCGTATGGCAAGCTATCAAACCGAGATTCATGCGCTTGCCGGGGCTGAGTTTAATATTGCCTCACCCAAACAGCTTGGCGAGATATTATTTGACAAGATGGGGCTGCCCGGCGGCAAAAAATCGAAAACCGGTGCCTATTCAACATCCGCCGATGTGCTTGAAGATCTGGCCGCGAACGGTATTGAGATTGCCTCAAAAGTGCTCGAATGGCGGCAGATTGCAAAATTAAAATCGACCTATGCTGATGCGCTTGTTGAATCAATTCTGCCTGAAACCGGGCGGGTACATACCTCATTTTCCATGGTGGGGGCGTCGACCGGCCGGTTGTCGTCATCCGATCCGAATGTGCAGAATATTCCCATTCGCACGGCTGAGGGGCGGCAGATCCGCACCGCTTTTGTTGCAGCCCCCGGGCATAAATTGATTTCGGCCGACTATTCGCAGATCGAATTGCGTCTGGTTGCCCATGTGGCTGAAGAGGCCAGCATGATTGCGGCGTTTCAATCTGGTGTGGATATTCATGCCAGCACCGCATCGGAAGTGTTTGGCATACCGCTTGACCAGCTTGATAGTGAAACAAGGCGGCGTGCCAAGGCGATCAATTTTGGTATCATCTATGGCATATCGCCGTTTGGTCTGGCGCGGCAACTTGGTATCCCACAGGCAGAGTCGCGCGATTACATCAATGCCTATTTTGAAAAATTTCCAAACATCAAAGCCTATATGGAACGCACCAAGACCGAAGCCCGTGAAGATGGGTTTGTTGAAACCTTATTTGGCCGGCGTATTCATATATCGGGCTTTACCGCCAGCAATCCGGCGATGCGCGGTTTTGCCGAACGCCAAGCCATCAACGCACCGATTCAGGGCAGTGCGGCCGACATCATCAAACGCGCCATGATACAGCTACCCGTGGCATTGGCCGAACAATCGATTCCGGCGGATATGTTGTTGCAGGTGCATGATGAATTGATTTTTGAAGTGCCTGAAGAGTCGGCCGAGGCAGCGGTGAAGCTGATTACCGGCGTGATGGAGCGGGCTGGCGAACCGGTTTTGAGTCTGGCGGTGCCGCTGATTGCCGAAGCGGGCATCGCTGACAGCTGGGCGGAAGCGCATTAAGGCAGAAATTTGTCTTTATTGGCGTTATTCTGCCCTATATTCGCCTTGATTGGTGTTCATTTAGAAGAGCATGTAAATGCTGTCGCGCGGGCACCCAAAAGCCTGTCTGGCTGTGCTGATGGTGCCGTGTGACCGCATTTTTTTGGCAGTGGGAGATCAAATATGGCAGATCGTATCGCGTTGGTTGATGATGACCAGAATATTCTAACCTCAGTCGCGCTGGCACTGGAATCTGAAGGTTTTGAGGTGGACAGCTATAATGACGGCGAAACGGCGCTGGCCGGACTATCCCGGCGGCAGGTTGATTTGGCGGTGCTGGATATCAAGATGCCGCGTATGGATGGCATCGAACTGCTGCAGAAAATCCGCAATCATTCGCAGATGCCGGTGATTTTTCTGACCAGTAAAGATGACGAGCTGGACGAGGCGCTTGGCCTTGGCATGGGGGCTGACGACTATATCACCAAGCCGTTCTCGCAACGTTTGTTGTTGGCGCGAATCCGCGCTGTATTGCGGCGTGCCAGCGATAATGTGATGACAACAACCGGCCCAAATATTATCCGGCAAGGCCATTTATTGATGGATTCGGATCGGCATTTATGCAGCTGGAAAGATGTTGAGGTGAAATTGACGGTCACCGAATTTCTGATCTTGCAGGCGTTGGCGTCGCGCCCCGGCATGGTGAAAAACCGTGACCAGCTGATGGATGCTGCCTATGGCGAGAGCATTTTTCTGGATGACCGCACGATTGACAGCCATATCAAACGGCTGCGGCGGAAAATGCGCGCCCATGACACGGAATTTGACCAGATCGAAACACTCTATGGTATCGGCTATAAATATAAAGCAAACTGATGGCTCGGCTGACGCGTAAAGGGAGCTTGGATCATCGCCACAGGGTTCGTTCAATCAATCGGTAAGATGCTGCGCCGGACGGCAGCGCTGGTACTGGCACCATTTCGCATGAGTCGCCTGACGGCGCGTATCATGGCGATTATGGTGTTTCCGCTGTCGGTGTTTCTGGTCGGGCTGCTGTCGATTGATCAATATCGCACAACGTTAATCCAGTCAGAATTCATCGCGCTTGAACGTCAGGGTTTTACCCTTGCCCGCTCACTGGCATTGGCCGAGGCGGAACGCGACAGCCAGTTTGCGCGGCGACGTTTGTCGGCGGAAACGATGACACATTTGCTGCCGCTTGTCGGGCTTGGCAGTTCATTGCGGGCGCGCGTGTTTCAGCCAAATGGTCTGTTGCTGGCAGATACGGCGCGGCAAGGCCGGCTGCGCATTCCGGTTGATGTCAAACGCCGCAAACACAGATCATGGATTGGCCACACCCGCATGCATCTGAATAACGCGATGAATGCGGCATCATCATTTTTCAGCCCGGCCGATGATTTGCCGCTCTATGTTGAACGGCGGCGCCAGCATGCTGATCATTATGTCGAAGTTCTGTCGGCTTTGTCTGGCGAACCAAGACGCGCGCTGCGGCTGGATGCAAGCGGCGAGCTGGTGCTGTCGGTGGCGGTGCCGATACAGGATTTGCGACTGGTGCGCGGGGCGCTGTTGGTATCGATTAGCGGCGGTAAAATAGAACGCGAACTGGCAGATGTGAATATCGCGTTTTTACAGCTTTTTCTGTTTGTGCTGATCGTAACGATTTGTCTGAGCCTGTATCTGGCGCGGTCGATCACCCGGCCGATTGGCCGGCTTGCGAAAGCGGCTGACCAGCTGCGGCGCAGTGGTGACATGTCGCGCCGGTTGCAACAATTGCCGCACCGCAATGATGAGATCGGGCATTTGTCGGATTCGCTGCTGGCGATGACCGACGAGTTACAGCAACGGGTTCAGGCCACCGCGGCATTCGCTGCCGATGTGGCACATGAAATCAAAAACCCGTTATCGTCGTTGCGCAGCGCCGCCGAAACCATCAGCCTGATCAAAGACCCGGCACAACAACAAAAGCTGATGAATGTGATCTTGCAGGATGTTGGCCGTCTTGACCGGCTGATCAGTGATATTTCGCAGGCAAGCCGGGTTGATACTGAAATCATTGGCCGCGATGGCGAAGCATTTGATTTTGTCGAATTGCTGGATAATTTTATCCAACTGCGGCAGCCCAGTTTTGCCGATCAGACACTGCTGTTTGCCAAAGCTGAACAGCCTGTCATGGTGCGGGGTCAGGACGGCCGGATTGTGCAGGTTCTGGATAATCTTCTGAGCAATGCCGCCTCATTCAGCCCAAAGGGCAGCGACATTACGTTTGAACTTGGTATCTCCCAAAAACCATCCCAGGCTGTCCTGCATATTATGGATGAGGGGCCGGGGATTCCGGAAAACCGTCTGGATACGGTATTTCAGCGGTTTTATTCCGAACGGCCAAAAGGCGAATCTTTCGGCGATCATTCCGGCCTTGGTCTGTCCATCGCCAGACAAATTATCGAGGGCCATGATGGCAGTCTTGTGGCCAGCAACCGCGCGTCTGGTGGTGCTTGTTTTACCCTGACATTGCCGCTTGCCTAAACTAAATCTGGCTTGGTTATCAGCATCGCATCATGCCGCAAAACAGTGATTTTTTTTGCGTTCAATTTCCGATAGACTGGCGGTATGCAGGATGATCATCATCATATTAGATTGGTACTGGTGACCGGGGTGTCCGGCGGCGGTCACTCAACCGCTTTGAAAATTCTCGAAGATCATGGGTTTGCGGCGATTGATAATTTGCCATTGGCGCTTGTCGATCCGCTGATTGCGCTGGAGGTCGAAACCGCCGGGCGGCGTATCGCCATTGGCCTTGACGCGCGGACCAGCGGATTTTCCAAATCAGCGCTGGACACATTGACGCGTAATTTGCGGAAACGGCTAGGCAGCCGCTTCAAGATGGTGTTTGTCACGGCAACGCATCTTGATTTAATGCGGCGCTATAACGCCACCAGGCGGCAGCACCCGCTGGCGGCGGAGCTGTCGCTTGAGGCAGCTATTTTGGCTGATATGCAGCGCATGGACGGTATCGAGGCTGTAGCCGATGTGCATATTGATTCAACCGGCATGGCACCGGTCGATATGCGGCGGTTGCTGTTGGAGCAATTGGGTGTTGCGGCTGATACACCGATGCCGGTCATGATTGTGTCTTTTTCCTACCGCTTTGGTCTGCCGGAATCGGCCGATCAGATTTTCGATATGCGGTTTGCCAAAAACCCGCATTGGGATGATCAGCTGCGCGCCCATACCGGGCTGCATCCGCAAGTTGCCGATTTTATTGCGGCAGATCCTGTCGCCGCAGATGTGCTACAACATATCAAAACCATATTGTCCGCAACATTAGAGCGTATGCGGCAAGAGGGACGGCCACAGGTGACCATCGGGTTTGGCTGCACCGGGGGGCGTCACAGGTCGGTCTGGGGGGCGCAGCAAATTGCCGACTGGATCGCCGATCAGGGGCATCCGGTGACGGTGACGCACCGCGAGTTAGCGGCCGAGGATCAGCCCGACCGGGCGTAATGGTTTTATGGCTTTTTGTGGTAATGCTTTCCATTTTCGGGCTTATTTGCTATCAGTGCGTCGAATGTTACATTGATGTTGAACAATATAGGAAAAATTCATGGCAGATGATTATCTCGTGACTGACATTGCGCTGGCTGATTGGGGTCGTAAGGAACTGTCGATTGCCGAAACCGAAATGCCGGGCCTGATGGCGCTGCGTGATGAATTTGCTGTGGAAAAGCCGCTCAAAGGGGCGCGGATAGCCGGCTGTCTGCATATGACGGTACAAACCGCTGTATTGATCGAAACACTCGTGGCGCTTGGTGCGGATGTGCGCTGGTCATCCTGTAACATTTTTTCAACGCAGGATCACGCCGCCGCTGCGATTGCCGCATCTGGCGTGCCGGTGTTTGCAAAAAAAGGCGAGACCCTGGCCGAATATTGGGAATATGTTGATCGTATTTTTGACTGGCCGAATGGCAGCACGGCGAACCTGATCCTTGATGATGGCGGCGATGCTACAATGTATATCCTGCTTGGCGCACGCGCCGAGGCTGGCGAAGATGTTCTGGCAACACCAAGCTCGGAAGAAGAAGAGTTTTTAAAAGCTCAAATTCATCAGCGTCTGGCGCGCAGCCCGGGTTGGTTCACCAAGCAGCGTGATGCGCTCAAAGGTGTGTCCGAAGAAACCACCACTGGCGTATTGCGTCTCTATCAGCTTGCCGAAACCGGTGGGTTGCCATTCCCGGCAATCAATGTGAATGACTCGGTCACAAAATCAAAATTTGACAATCTGTATGGATGTCGCGAGTCACTGGTTGACGGCATTCGTCGCGCCACTGATGTGATGCTGGCTGGCAAAGTTGCTGTGGTGGCTGGCTATGGTGACGTGGGTAAAGGCTCGGCAGCATCGCTGCGTCAGGGCGGCGCCCGGGTTATGGTGACCGAGGTTGACCCGATTTGCGCCTTGCAGGCAGCGATGGAAGGCTATGAAGTCGTCACCATGGAACAGGCCGCACCAAAAGCCGATATCTTTGTCACCGCTACCGGCAACCGGGATGTCATCACCATTGACCATATGCGTGATATGAAAGACCGGGCGATTGTGTGTAATATCGGCCATTTCGATAATGAAATTCAGGTATCGGCACTGAATAACTATAATTGGTCGGAAGTCAAACCACAGGTAGACGAAGTCGAATTCCCGGATGGCAAACGCATGATCCTGTTGGCAAAAGGCCGGCTGGTTAATCTTGGCTGCGCCACCGGGCACCCGTCATTTGTGATGTCGGCATCCTTTACCAATCAGGTGCTGGCGCAGATCGAATTATGGACAAAAGGCACGTCATACGAAAACAAAGTCTATACATTGCCGCGTCATCTTGATGAAAAAGTGGCGGCATTGCATCTTGCCAAGGTTGGCGCGACTTTGTCGCAATTGCGTCCGGATCAGGCTGACTATATTGGTGTAGAGCAACAAGGCCCGTTCAAAAGCGAACAATATCGTTATTAAGGCCGATGCCGGTTATCCGCTTAGAGTTTTCAGATTTGCAGGCGACCCAGCGTTTCGGCGGGTTGCTGGCAGGGCGGTTGTGGGCCGGCGATGTGATTGCCCTAAGCGGGGCTTTGGGGGCCGGTAAATCGGTTCTGGCGCGGGCCATTATTCAGGCTGTCGATGCGGCGCAAGATGATGTGCCAAGCCCGACATTCACGCTGGTTCAACAATATGCGCTGGCTGATGGCACGCCCTTGTGGCATCTCGATCTGTACCGTATCGAAACGCCGCAAGAGGCGATGGCGCTCGGGCTTGATGACGCCTTTATTGATGCGGTTTGTCTGATCGAATGGCCAGATCGTCTGCAAAAACTTTTGCCAAAGACCAATTTATCGATTCATCTTTATGCGGATGACAGTGTAGACGACGGTAAAGATGATACGGGCGTCCGCTTTGCCGA